>NC_020054.1:5645814-5958314 GCF_000331105.1 Fibrella aestuarina BUZ 2
CCCCCCCTACTCTTCCAGGAAATCCATCTCTTTGCCGTGGGTTTCGGGGATGGTGAGCACGCTGTAAATGCCGATGGCGAAGGCAATGACGCCCACAATGGCACCAGCCGTGATGACGCCCTGCGTGGGTTTTACGGTCTGGTAGAGGGTCGTCATCGGGAAAACCAGTCCGCGCACCATGTTGGGCACGGTGGTGGCGGCCGTGGCGCGCAGGTTCGTACCAAATTGCTCGGCCCCGATGGTTACGAACATGGCCCAGTAGCCAATGCCGAAGCCCAAGGCCAGACACGCCATGTACAGGGCTGTATCGGATTGCAGCCCGCCGAACAGATACACCACGCTGGCCGCCAGCGTAAAGAGCATCAGGCCCAGCACGGCTTTCCGACGCGATGCCAGCGCCTGACTGATAAACCCGCTCGCCAGGTCGCCCGTGGATAGGCCCACGTAGCACCACATGATGGCCAGCCCCGGTTTCACCTCCTGCGTAATGCCGAGCGCCGTACCAAACTCGTTAGAAAACGTCGCCAGAATCCCGATCACAAACCAGGTGGGAATGCCCAGCCCGATGCATTTCATGTAGCGGCTGAAGCGGTCGGCGTTGGTGAAAAAGGCGAAGAAATTTCCCTTGTTCACAGCATGGTTCGACGACACATTTTTGTACATCCCCGACTCCACCACGCCAACGCGCAGCAACAACAGACCGATGCCCATGCCGCCGCCGATAAAGTAGGCAATGTTCCAGTCGAAGAGTTTGACAGTAAAATAAGCCACCACCGCCCCAAACAGGCCAATGCCTGCCACCAGCGACGTACCGATGGCCCGTAGCCGCGTGGGTAACACCTCGCTGACGAGCGTGATACCCGCGCCCAGCTCGCCTGCCAGGCCCACGCCCGCCACAAACCGCATCAGGGCGTAGTAGGTAACCTTGTCCATGAAGGTGACGGACGGAATAAAGCCGCAGGCAATGTTGGCCAGTGAGTAGGTGATGATCGAACCAAACAAGACCGACAACCGGCCCCGTTTATCACCCAGAATCCCCCACAGGATACCACCCAGCAGCAGGCCGATCATCTGCCAGTTGAAGATGAGCGTGCCGTCGGTGGAAATCTGCTCGGGGGTCAGCCCCAGCGATTGCAGGCTGGGAACCCGCACGATACCGAAGAGCAACAGATCGTAGATATCGACAAAGTAGCCCAAAGCGGCCACAATAACGGGTAGGCTGAATAAGCCCGTTGTCTGTACAGGTTTAGAGGTAAGGGAGGATTGCATAGGGCAAGTTTACAAAGGAAAGGCCTTTTCTGGTAGACAGACAAGTAAGAACCCCATTAACCCGGAAGGCGTACCGAACTAAGCAGTTGCCCACTCACTGTGTAGGCCACACGCAGCATCACGATTTTCAGCAATAGTCGCCCCAGGATGATGGCTTGTTGCAGCACCACCATCAGCAAAATCAGCGGCCAGTTGCGCATCGGGAGCAGGTCATCGATCAGCAGGTACAGGCCCATCAGCCCGGCCACCAGCGCCACCAGCAGCAGGTACCGGCCAAACGTGTTTCGCAGATGGCTCAACACAAATCGGCCCGCCAGTCCAAACGCCCGGAAAGCCCCCTGCTCGTCGGTGCGGAACATGTGCACTTTGGCGTAATCGGCCACGCACCAGACCAGCAACGTACCCAGCCCGCCCACGGCAAACCCGCCGAAACCCAGCCAGAATAGTCCCCGCTCGGTAAGCGAATCGGCGAAGGCCGTAGCCAGCAAAATCCCGATCAGGAACGGTACCAGAAACACGGCCAGTGTAAACAGCGCTGTCACGCCCAGCAACCGAACGTACCTGGCCAGGTAGTGCGTGCCCGCCTGCCAGAACGATGGCAGAGGAATCGGGGCCGTCAGTTGAAAGCTGTAGAGCAACCCGCCCGACGCCCAGGTCCAGACCAGCACAAACAGCAGCGACGTCAACACGCCCGCCCGCAACGCCGGCCCAATCGCCTTGTCGTTATGTTGCATGAAATCGCTGACGACCGTGTAGTCGAATCCGGCGAGCAGTTGCAGTGGTGCCCGTGAGCCATCGGCCACCTCGTTCAGGCTCACAAACAGGGCATACGTACCCGGCAGGGCCAGCAGCAGGGCAATCCCGTACAACAGCAGCAACACGCGGGGCGACGAAAGACGAAACATAGACGGGCAGTGAATTAAGAAACAGTAGCAGGAATGGTGAAGAGGCTTCGCTTCGTAAGAGTCAGGGTCACGCCAGCATCAGCCATTCGAGCCAGAAAAGAAACTTGGCGGCAAACTTGGCGGCGGGGGCCGATGACGATCTCAACGTCAGGCTGTTGTTCGTAAAATCGGTATCCATATACAGCTTTTGCTTCGGGTCGACTTCGGCCCAGTCGATGCGTCCTTTGCCACCCACCGCGAAGGTGTGCGTGCGCGCCTTTCCATCCCAGCGCAGCGTTTGTTCCCTGCCGTCGCTGAAATGAATCAGTACCTCAACGGGTAGCTGCATATCGCCCAGCCGATCGACGCGCACCGTGGGCGAACTACCGTTGCGGATGGTGGCCAGTTTGTAGTCGCAGACCTGATCACCGAACAGCACCTGCTCGAAAAACCAGTTCATGTCAGATCCGTATTGGGCGCCCAGACGGCGCGGCACCAGCTCATTCACCACGTCAATAAAGCTCTGCGCATTAGGGTGTTTGAATCGCCATCGCAGGAAGTACGTCTGCATGATCTCGTCCATAAGTGGGCGCCCCACCAACCCGTCCAGCGTGCGCAGCCAGGTGGCCGTTTTCTGGTAGGTCAACGAGCCATAATAACCCGCCGGTAGCTGCCACACATTTCCGTAAGCTGGCCCAATCGCCGGATTGTCGAGGTGGACGTACCCATCGCGCGATGCTTCCAGATCGCCCATCCGAAACCCGAACCAGTCGATCTGACTTTGCCGGGGGCCATACCATTCATCCATGATTCGGCCTTCGTAATACTGGTTGAAGCCCTCGTCGAGCCAGGCTTCCTCAAACTCATTACTGGCCAATAGCTGCATAAAATATTGATGCCCAAACTCATGCACCGTCACCAGTTCCGGGAAGCGCATACCGGCGGGCAGGCCCCAGCTCGTCCCCGCCGTGATGAACGTGGGATACTCCATCCCCGCCGCCCCAGAGGCGTGCAGAGGCGGGTCCACGATCGTCAGCGTGTTGTGGGGGTACGTACCCAGGTGCCGGTCGAAGTAGGTAAGGGCTGTTTTGGCGGCGTCGAGGTGGCGTTGGGCCTGCGCGCTGTGTTCGGGTTGCAGCAGCAGCCGGATACGTACCTGATTACCCGCCCGGCCTTTCCAGGTATCGTTGACTACCTCGAACTGGGGCGAGGCGGTCCAGGCAAAATCGACCACATCGGCCGCCTGCCAGCGCTGGGTTTTGGTGCCATCGCGGTTTACGGTTTCGCGTAGCAACTGCCCCGTCGCTCCGATTTGCAGGGTTTTATCCGTCGTAATCGACACGTCGTAAGTACCGTAATCAGCGTAGAACTCCGAGTGCGCGTGAAACTGGTGGCAGTTCCAACCGCCCTGGGTACGTCCCCGCACGCCCGCCGCTTCGTAAACCGCGATCTTGGGAAACCACTGGCCGACCAGAAAAAAATCGCGGCTGAAGCCCGTCCGGGCAAAGATTTTAGGCAGCTTGGCCTCGAACGCCATATCGAGTTCAATGGTCTCGCCGGGGCGTACTGGGCGGCTTAGCGGCACCCGCATCACCGTCCGGTCGTCGGGGTTGAGGTCGTCAGGCTGGGCAAAACGCATCGCGCCCGTCAGGCGCTCGCCGGTGCGGCGGTCGGTGAGGGTTGTGACCTTCGTCCAGCCGTAATTGGCCTGCTCTGATTTGTCCATCTGATCGCCCCGCAACTGCCCGCCCGACTCGCGCATGAACGTCGATTTCTGATCCCGAAACGCGTTGAGATACAAGTGGAACCAAAGCTCACGAATCGGGTCGGTCGAGGTATTGCGCCAGGTGAGCGTCTGCCGCCCATCGAGGCGCCTGGTCGTCGGGTTAAGCCGCACGTCGATCCGGTAATTGGCTATGCGCGGACTCAGGGCAACGTCGGCCCGGGCCAGGCTGGCCCAGAGGCATAAAGGCAGCAGAAGCAGGTACAGGCGAGGCATCGGTTCGGTATTTTTGCGACTAAAAGTAAAACTTTGTCCGTTCTGGCCAATGCCGCTTCCCTTATGACAAATGCCCAACTGACCTGGCTTGGTAAACTCCTCCTCAACCTGTTGGGCTTGGCGGTGGCGATCTGGTTTGTGTACCGGGCCGGGCTTAACATACTGTTGCTATTCAGTTACCGGTCGTTGGCCACCAACCCGCTGTATGGGTTTCTGGTGCATGATCTGGTCATCATCGTCATCGGGCTTATTGCCATCTGGTCTTGCTTCCGGCTGGTCGAAAATCTCTACAAGCTCGCCATCAACCCGCCCCGCAACGCCTAGCGGTCCAACGCTGGCTCGTCGCTCATTCCGTCGTATTTTAGCAGACAAATTTGAGCCTGCCGTCCGTTGAAGTCTGCTTCCCCCATCAATCAGCGCCTTGAACTAGCGCACAGCTACGTCCTGCACACCAACCAGAATGTGTTTCTAACTGGTAAAGCGGGCACGGGCAAGACCACCTTTCTGCACCAGATCAAGCAGTTATCGGCCAAACGGCTGGTGGTCGTCGCACCAACGGGCGTGGCCGCTATCAACGCCGGCGGTGTCACCATTCATTCGCTGTTTCAGCTTCCCTTCGGGCCGATTATTCCGGGCGCCAAACAGGAAAACCGGAAGTTCTCCCGCGAAAAAATCCGTCTGCTCCGTACGCTCGATCTGCTCGTTATCGACGAAATCAGCATGGTTCGGGCCGACGTGCTCGACGGTATTGATGAGGTGTTGCGGCGCTACCGCTACAGCCAGGAACCGTTTGGTGGGGTGCAACTGCTACTTATCGGCGACATGCAACAACTGCCGCCCGTGATCCGCGACGACGATTGGGCGCTGCTTCGCCCCTACTATGAATCGGGTTATTTTTTCAGCAGCCACGCCCTGCGCGAAACGCCCTATGTGTCGATCGAACTGACACACATCTATCGGCAGGCCGACCAACGCTTTATCAATCTGCTTAACGGTATTCGCGAGAAGACGATCACCGCTGAAGGCCTCGCCGACCTCAACCAACGCTACGTACCTGATTTTACCCCCAACGACCGCGACGGCTACATCACGCTGGCGACCCACAACCAGACTGCCCAGCAGATCAACAGCCAGAAACTCACCGACCTCACCACCCGCCTGCATACCTACGAAGCCGTAGTCACCGACGACTTTCCCGAGCCGATGTACCCGGCCGAATTCTCGCTCGAACTGAAAGTGGGCGCGCAGGTGATGTTTGTCAAAAACGACAGCTCGCCCGATAAGCAGTACTACAACGGCAAGATTGGCCAGATCGCCGAACTTGGCTCTGACTACGTGAGCGTGAAATGCGCGGGTGAGTTTGTGCCCATCGTGACCGGGCCCGTCGAGTGGCAGAACATCCGCTACAGCCTCGACGCCAAAACCGGCGAGATCCAGAGCGAAATCATCGGTACGTTCACGCAGTATCCGCTGCGGCTGGCCTGGGCCATCACCATTCACAAAAGCCAGGGGCTCACGTTCGAGCGGGCCATCATCGACGCCGGGCGGGCCTTCGCACACGGGCAGGTGTATGTGGCGCTCAGCCGCTGCAAAACCCTCGACGGCCTCGTGTTGCGCACGCCCATTCCGGCCAGCAGTATCAAAACCGAGTTTGATCTGGAGCGTTTTCACGAAGACGTGCAGACCAAAACACCCACCGAGCAACACCTGCACAACGCCAAACGCGCCAATCAGGAGCAGTTGCTGCACGATCTGTTTGCGTTCGAACAGGCCGCTTACCTGCTGAGCCGCGTCCGCAAGGTCGTCGACGACAACGTCCGCACGCTGCCGGCTCCGTTGGTGGAGCAGTTGAACGAACTCCAGACTACGCTGACCGATAAAGCGCGGGTGGTGGGGCACCGGTTCCGGAAACAGTTACCCAATTATTTTGGTCAGGAGCCCCTCCCCGAAGCCAACACCGACCTGCAACAGCGCATCCAGAAAGCTGGAGCCTATTTCAAAACCGTGCTCGCCGACGAATTGCTCCCGCTGATCTACGACGCCCCCACCGATACCGACAACAAGCAGGTACGAACCGATCTGCTCGAAGCCCTCGACGAACTGGAACGCGAGCTGACCACAAAACTAGCCCTCTTTACTCGCTGCGCCGAGGGCTTCGATGCGCTGGCCTATCTGCAGGTACGTAACCAGGCCGAACTGGCCTTTATGCCCAACCGCAAAAAAGTGGAGCGCGCCGCCGGGCAACCCGATAAAGCCCCGAAAGCGGGTGACCGCAGCAATCGGCCCAGCAGCCTCTATTTCGAATTACTGAAATGGCGGGGCCGCATGGCCGAAGAGCACAACAGCCCGGCCTATTTCATCATGAGCCAGCAAACCGTGACCGAGATTGCGACCAAGCGCCCGGAAACGATCGACGCGCTTGCCAAGATCAAGGGCGTCGGGAAGGCTAAGGCCAAACGCATCGGCGACGAAATCCTGGCCATCATCGAACAGAATCCGGCCGATGGCCGCCCGGATGGACCACCGGCTCCAAAAGCCAATGTGTACGCCAAAGCAGGCGAAGCACCCGCCAGAAAAGCAACGAACAAGGCTGACAAAGAGCCCGTGTACGAAGCTACCCTGAAACTGTTTCTGCTGGGCAAGTCGATTGCCGCGATTGCCGAGCTGCGCGGCGTCACGGAGCAGACAATCGAGAATCACCTCACCCGTTGCATTAACCTCGGCCTACTGCCCGTCGAAGCAGTCCTGTCCGCCGAGAAACTGACGCTCATCTACAATACCCTTGGCTCCAAACGCCCCGCCAGCCTCACCGACGCTGTGCAGCAACTGGACGGCCTGGTCAGCTACACCGACCTGCGCTTTGCTTACGCAGCGGTAGGTCGCTAGGTACGGTCATCTGTAAACAGAGACTAGTTACTTATCAACAGGCTCGCCTTCTACGACTGTTTGTTAAACAGCTGGCAGTCAATCCATACAAAAATATCGTCATATAAGTAAAACTATTTAGTTAGTTTCCTATAGATTTAGTAGTCAACTATTGGTTACGAAACATTTTTCATCTTTTACCGCATAGTGCTTGCGCACAAGCTGTTAGCCGCCTAGTTTTGAGTGCCTAACAGAAATTTTTAACTGCCACAAACCAGCTTCAATGAAAAAATTCTATGCCTCCCTTTTTGCTGTCAGCTTGGCCTTGTTGACGTCGACAGGGGCCTTCAGCCAACAGACAGCTGTTGATTTTTTTAATGAAGGTATCCAGAAAAGTAACGCCAAAGACTTCACGGGTGCGCTTCAGGCGTTCACTACAGCCATCATCATGAACCCGGAAAATGCCCCTAGTTATTACAACCGGGCATTGGCCAAAACGAGCCTGAACGACATCCAGGGAGCCGTGTCGGATCTCGACCAGGCGATTGAGTTAAATCCGCAGGAAGCCAATGCGTATCTTTACCGGGGTATAAATCGGTCGAAACTGGAAGACAACCGGGGCGCCATGCAGGATTTCAACCGGGCCGTTGAACTCAGCCCCAATGATGCATTCCTGTACTACAATCGGGGTCTTTGCAAACTACAGCTGGGCTACTCAGCCGCAGCGTTGAACGACTTCAACCGGGCCTCGTCACTATCACCCAACGATGCCAACATCCTCACGGCACGGGGTAACTGCAAAAATGGCCTGAACGACTTCCGCGGTGCACTGGCCGATTTTGGTCTGGCGCTGGAAAAATCGCCCAACAAAACGACGGCACTCTCGGGCCGGGGCTACTCACGCTTCAAGTTGGAAGATTACAAGGGCTCGCTGGCTGATTTCTCGCGGGCTATTGAACTGGCCCCCACCGATGCCGATCTGTTTTACAAGCGTGGTCTGGTCAAAACCCGCATGGGCGAATTCGACAACGCCGTTGTGGATTACAACAAAACGCTTGAACTGAACCCCAATCATTATAAGGCGTATTTCAGCCGGGGCTTCTGCCGCAGCCGCACGGGCAATGCCAAAGTGGCGCTCGGCGACCTCGACAAGTCGATCGAAATGGACAACCGTTCTATCCAGACCAAAGCGTATTACAGCGAGTTTATCACCCAAAACATGCTGCCTCTGTTCGCCACCGTGGTACAGGAGCGGTATAAAGTGGCTGAACTTGGCGACGACCGCGCCGATGCCTACATCGTTCGGGGTATGCTGAAAAACGCCAACGGCGACAGCAAGCCAGCGCTACTCGATCTGAACCGCGCCGTTGAACTGAACCCCACGAGCGCCGAGTCGTATTTTATCCGCGGCATCATCCGCTCATCGCTTGGCGACCAGAAAGGGGCCATGATCGATTGCAACAGCACGGTTCGGCTGAACCCGCGCCACGCGGAAGCCTATTACCTGCGCGGCCTCATCCGCTACGATACGGGCGATGAGGTGAGCGGTTGCGCCGACCTCAGCCGTTCGGGTGAACTAGGCTATGTGCAGGCCTACAAAATCATCACCGAACGGTGTAATAAGACAGTACGTTAGCCTCAATGCCCAATGCGAAAGGCCCGGCTCATCCAGAGCCGGGCCTCTTTGTTTTACGCTGGTTGCCAGCTGATCAACTAGCTGAATTTACGACTGAATGTCGCCAGCAACCGAGCCAGCAACAGGCCAATCAACAACCCAATCACATCAGCTAGTGCATCTTGCCAATCGCCCGACCGGCCAATGGGCATCACGGCCTGATACACTTCCGACAGCACAGCGTAGGCCACGCCCCAAGCCAGTGTACGACGCTCCGAGAGCCCCGCCCAGCGCCACAGAAAGGCAAACCCTGCGAAGATGATTGTGTGTACGTTTTTGTCACTTCCCCCAACGTCAGGAGCCACATCCGTCGGCAGTGACAGACCAGCAAAAATGGCAATCGACCAGGCGATTGCGGCAGCACGCTGCCAATGAATATGAACGACCAGCCACATGATCAGGAAGGCAACAGAAACGACGGCCGCTGCTATGGCCTGATACCAATTTAGGCCCAGATAAGCCAGTATTGATTCGAGAGACTGGATCACAAGCGTTGAAGTCGCCGTTCGGCCAGGGCCAGGAACAGCACGGCCAGGCAAACCAGGTAGATGATGTTGCGCGTATCGAGCAGGCCCCGGCCCAACGCGCTGTACTGTTGGTCGAGGCTCAGGTATTCCAGCCAATAAGCGAGATCGGTAGTGCCAAACAGGGTGCTCAGCGTGCTCAGACCGGCGTAGAGCAGCAGGCAGGCCAACGCCCCCACCACAAACGCCACGACCTGATTGTCGTTAAGCGACGAAGCCCACAGCCCCACCGCGACAAATACACCAGCCAACAGCAACAGGCCGACATACGACCCTGCCACCACGGCCATGTCGATGGAACCGACCGGGTTGCCGAGCTGATAAAGCGAGTAGGCATACAACAGTGTGGGAGCGATCGTGAGAGCGACCAGCAGCCAGTTGGCGCCAAATTTACCCAGTACAATGCCCCACCGGCCTACGGGTTTGGTCAGTAGCCATTCGAGCGTACCGGCCCGCCGTTCATCGGCGATGGAGCGCATGGTAATGGCCGGTGCCAGAAACACCAGTACGTAGGGCGTCAGCACAAAAAACTGCCCCAGATCGGCGTATCCGTAGTCGAGCAGGTTGGTTTGCGGGAATACCCACAGCAGCAGCCCCACCACCGTCAGGAACGTACCCATGATGATGTAGGCGATCGCCGACCCAAAAAATTGATTGATTTCTTTCCGGAAAATAGCTACCACATCAATCAAACGGATTGTCTTTACGGCGGCGCATAAAGAGCGACACAATTAATGTTACGATGGTGCCGGCAAACGTCCACCAGAGTATGCTGAGCAGGAACGCCCCACCCGATGCCCCTTTCTTACGCTGCTGCGCTTCCAGCTCGCCCATCTGATCGTCGAACTTATCGAGTGCCTCGTCGGGAACACCCTGTGCTTCCATGAAGTCACGGGTTTGCTGCAAGGTCTTCGCGATGAGGTTCGGGTCGATAAACGCCTGATAAAATTGGGCGAAGGTGGTGTCGAGCAGGCCCATAATGGTGAACATCAGCGACCCCAGCCCAACGGCCTCACCAACCGACATATAGCCTTTGTTGAGGCTGCGGAATTCGCGCAGTGCCAGTACCAGCCCCGTCACGATGATAATGCCGTTGAGCACGCCGAAGAGGGTGCCCCCCATGCCGGAGTAGTAGCCCAGCGCGTAGCGGATGGTCGTAACCAGAATTTCAACGAGGCCAACGAGGCCACCCCATTTCAGGGCTAAGCGGGCGGTAGAGGGTTTTTCTTCCATTAGTCCAATGCACTATAATCCTGCTTGCGAAATACCAGCGAAATAATCAGAATGGGCAGAATACCCAGCAGTGTTTTTTTGCCCAACATACTGAGTGGCAGCACGTCGGGCGTGGTGGCGGCCGTCTGCGCCAGTTGGGCTTTGTAGGCCTCTTCACCAAACGTTTTCACGTAGTTGGCTTTGTCATGCAGTTGAAACTGCGTCAGCTCGTTGATGTAGCGCGTAAACTCCGACGGATCAACCCAGGTTACGAAGGCGTAGATGAGCCAGCCCGCCACCAGTGCCGCCACCGTGTTGACCACGTAGCAGATGGTGAGGCCTTCCCACATGTGCAGCAACCCCTTGCCCACGTTTCGGCGGTAATACCAGACGGCCGCGATCATCACGATCAGGTGGATGCCAAAGTCGAACGGGTATTTCTCGTAGACGTACAACGCCGTAATGCCCAGCGTGTGTAGCCCCAGAAACAGCAGGAACGCCGCCAGACCGGCCCCCAGGCCAAACAGCAGCGGGACTCGTAGAAGTGGGTGATTGAAGTAGTTCATGGCAGAAAGCGCTTGGCTGTCGTCTCGAAACCCACCCGCCGGAAGCCGGATAGCCAACGGCAGCCCGGCGCGTTACAGGATTGTGGTGATGACCCTACCTGTGAGGGTCTTGCCCAGGAAGGGTGAATTTTTGGCGGGCGTAATCGGCCTTTCATACGTCCAGGTGGCCGTGGGGTCAAACAGAGTCAGCGTAGCCGGTTGCCCCTCGGCGATGGAAACGGCTGGTAACCCCAATACCCGGCGCGGCCCCACCGTAAAGCGATCAACCAACGTACCCAGTATGGACGTACCCAGTGTGGATACACCCGGTATGGACGTACCCGCCGATTCGGGTCGTATGGACGTACCTGACGCTGACTGTTGCTCGTTGGCTTTTGTCAGCAGCGCTACGAAGGCCGTTTCCAGGCCCGTAATGCCAAACTCCGCCATGTCGAACTCGATGTTCTTGCTTTCCTCGTCGTGGGGGTGGTGGTCCGTCACGATCAGGTCAATGGTACCATCGGCGAGCCCATCCCAGAGCGCCGCCACGTCCTCGGCCGACCGGAAAGGCGGATTCACCTTCAGGTTGGTGTCGAATCCGGCCAGATCGGCATCGGTGAAAAGGAGCTGATGGGCCGCGACATCGCAGCTCACGGGTAAGCCCTGCGCTTTAGCCTGCCGTACCAGCGCTACCGATTCGGCCGACGACAGACAGGCAAAATGCAGCATCGGCGTCGACGGTCGGGTTGGTTGTCCATCGAGTACGTAGGTCAGCAGCCGTAGGTCGCGGGCAATCAGTATGGCTTCGGCCATGGCGGGCATTCCTTTCAGGCCCAGCCGGGTGCTTTGCTCGCCTTCGTGCATCTGCCCGTAGCGCGTCAGCAGGGTATCTTCGGGCCGGTTGATCAGCAACCCGCCAAACGGTTGCAGGTATTGCAGCGTCTTGAGCAGCAGATCGGGGTTTTGCAGCGGGTGGTCGCCATCCGTGAAGGCAATGGCACCGGCCCGGTGCAGGTCGATCATGTCGGTGAAGTCCTCGCCTTTGGTGCCCTTCGTGATCGCCGCCGTCGGGTGTAGGCGGGCCGGTTGCCCTTCGCCCATCCGCCGCACGTACCCCAGCGTATCTTTCGAGTCGATAACGGGGTGCGTGTTGGGCAGTAGTACCACGTCGGTAAACCCACCGGCGGCGGCCGCTTTGGCCAGGTCAGTGAGCGTTTCGCGGTGTTCATGGCCGGGGTCGTTGGCGGCGGCCCGCCCATCGACCCAACCCGCCGACACGTGCAGATTGGCCCCTTCGATGACCCGCGCCCCGTCGGGAACAGGCATCGGCGAACCCGATCCGGATGGACTCAACTGCCGGATAAGGCCGTTTTCGAGGTGCAGGTCAACAACCTGATTATTGAGCGGCGAGGCCGCATCGACCACGCGGGCCGACCGGATGAGCAGGTGCATAGGCGTAAAAAAAACGTCCAATGTTCAACAGACAAGGCACAACGTGCGACACGCTGCGAACCTTCACCTTGAACGTTGAACGCTGAACGTACTACTAAGTCTTATTGACCAACCAGGTCTTTGTATGCCTCGGCCGTCATCAATTCGTCGAGGGCGGTACCTTCGGTTGGCTTCATGCGGATGATCCAGCCCCGGCCATACGGATCGGTATTGACCAGTTCGGGGCTTTTTTCGGTTTCGTCGTTGACCTCGAGCACCTCGCCGCTGATGGGCAGGAACAGGTCCGACACCGTTTTCACGGCTTCAACCGAACCGAAGATCTCGCCTTTTTCGAGCGATTGACCAACCGTCGTAATGTCTACGTACACGATGTCGCCCAGTTCATGCTGCGCGAAATCGGTAATGCCCACCGTGGCGGTGCCGTCGGCTTCCAGGCGAATCCACTCGTGGTCCTGGGTGTATTTGAGTTCGTCGGGGAACGTCATTGGTTTCGGTAATTACTGAGCCGCAAAAATAGGGCTAGAAGTGGTAAGTCCTATCCGAAAAGTCGGATCGATGCAGCCACCCGCCGTATCTTCGCCCCGTGGCCAATAAACCGGCCTGCCGCCTGCGGGTTCCAACCCGGCGGCGCACCGATTCCAACTCTATTTATGCAACCCGACGTTCAGGTAGCGATCATTGGCGCTGGCTTTGCCGGCCTGGGTGCCGCCATCCGGCTTTCGCTGAGTGGGCGCCGTTCCTTTCTTGTCTTCGAACGGGGCAACGACGTAGGGGGCACCTGGCGCGAGAATACGTACCCCGGCTGTGCCTGCGACGTACCCTCCCACCTCTATTCGTTTTCGTTTGCGCCCAATCCGGCTTGGTCGAAAGCCTATTCGCCACAGCCCGAAATTCAGCAATACCTTCGGCACTGCGTCGATCAGTTCAACCTGCGCAGCCAGATTCGCTTCCAGACGGCCATCGTCGATACCCGCTGGGATGAGGCCACGACCCGCTGGCACCTGACCGATCAGCACGGCAACCAGACCACCGCGCGCGTAGTGGTGGCCGCCACCGGCCCCTTCACCCGCCCCAGCGTGCCGAAGCTGCCCGGCCTCGATACGTTTGCAGGCGCTGTTTTTCACTCGGCCCGCTGGAACCACGACTACGACCTTCGGGGCAAACGCGTAGCCGTGATTGGCACGGGCGCCAGCGCCATCCAGATCGTGCCCGCCCTGGCCCCGCTGGTGGCGCAGCTCACGGTTTTTCAGCGCACGCCTCCGTATGTGATGCCCCGCAATAACCGAACGTACCCAGCCTGGCAACAACGGCTCTACCGCGCGCTGCCCCTGGCGCAGCAACTGCATCGCAGCCTGCTTTACTGGATCAACGAAGCCGGTGGGCTGGCTTTTATGGGTAATGCATTATTGAATAAACTGGCGACCGGACAGGCCCGCAGGCACCTCGAAGCCCAGGTTAGCGACCCCGAACTACGCCGCCGCCTGTGGCCCACCTACACGCTCGGCTGCAAACGCGTGCTGGTGTCCGACGACTATTACCCTGCACTCACGCGCCCTAACGTGACGCTGGTGACCGACCCCATCGACACTGTTACGCCCACGGGTATCCGCACCACCGGCGCGGCCGGCCCGGCTGCCGAACAACCATTCGACGCCTTAATTTTTAGTACGGGTTTTCAGGTTGCCGACGTGCCCGTCGTTCAGCTCCCCAACGGCCGCACGGCGTTCTCATTCACCGGCCGAAACGGGCGCGACCTGCTGACCGAATGGGCCCAAACCGGCCCACAGGCACTGTATGGCATGACGGCATCGGGTTTTCCGAATCTGTTGTTTCTGCTGGGGCCCAACACCGGTTTGGGGCATACGTCGGTGATTCACATGATTGAGTCGCAGCTCAATTACCTGCTCAGTTACCTGCATACCCTCGAGCAGGCGGGCGACGATGCCTTTCTCGACGTAAAACCCGATCGCCAACGTACCCACAACGACGCGCTTCAGCAGCAAATGACGGGCACGGTCTGGGCGTCGGGATGCCAGAGCTGGTACATGGATGCCCAGGGCCGGAACACCACCCTTTGGCCCGCCCTGACGGTCACCTACCGCCAACGTACCCGGCGCGTTACGCTGGCCGATTACGTGATCGAACAGGCTGCGCCAGCCGTGAGCCAGGTGGTTTGATCGACCGGGTCTGCCTACTCCAGCAGCACCAGCACGTCTTCTTTAGTCAGCGACTTCACGAAGCTCTCTTCGCTCGTGACGAGTTCGCTGGCGAGACGTTGCTTGTTGCGTTGTAGCGCCAGAATCTTCTCCTCGACGGTGTTCTTCGTAATGAATTTGTAGGTAAACACGGGTTTCTGCTGCCCGATGCGGTGCGCCCGGTCGACGGCCTGCGCCTCGATGGCGGGGTTCCACCAGGGGTCGAGCAGGAAGACGTAGTCGGCAGCGGTGAGGTTATGCCCCAACCCACCGGCTTTGAGCGAAATCAGGAAGAGTTGCACCGAATCGTCGGTCTGGAAGCGCGCGACCTGCTCTTGCCGGTCGGTGCTGCCGCCGTCGAGGTAGGCGTAGCGGATCTGCTTCTCCTTCAGGTACTGTTTCACCACCGCCAGGTGTTTAATAAACTGGCTGAAGATCAGAATCTTGTGCCCTTCACCCAGCGCCGTTTCGAGCCGCATCCATACGTCCTGCAACTTGCCCGACTCGCCTTTGTAGTCCAGATCGACCAGGCGCGGGTGGTTGGCAATCTGCCGCAGTTTGGTCAGGCCCTGCAACACCACCATCTGCGATTTGGCCATGCCGTCGGCTTCGATGCGCTCCAGAATCAGGTTGCGGTAGTATGACTTGGCCTCTTCGTAGGTTTTTTCCTGCTCCGCCGTCATGTCGCAATACAGTACCGACTCCACTTTGGGCGGCAGATCGGTCGCGACCTGCTTTTTGTTACGGCGCAGCATGAACGGCTTAATCAGGCTGTAGAGCTTCTGCATTTTCTGCTCGTCGTTGCGTTTTTCGATTGGAACCTGGTAGGTGTTCCGGAAAAACGACTGACTGCCCAACAGACCGGGGTTGATGAACGTCATCTGCGTCCAGAGATCCATCGTGCTGTTTTCGAGCGGTGTACCCGTCAGAATGAGCCGGTGCGCCGAATTCAGTTGCATCACCGCCCGAGTAATGTACGAATTGGGATTTTTGATCGCCTGCGACTCGTCCATGATCACGTAGTCAAAGCGGTAATTTTTCAGCAGGTCAATGTCGATGCGCACGATGCCATACGACGTCAGGATCAGGTCATACCCGTCAAACTGGGCGGTATTTTTGTCGCGGTACGTACCCGTGTACACCAGCACGCGCAGGTCGGGCGTAAAGCGGCGGGCTTCCAGCTCCCAGTTGTAGAGCAGCGACGTGGGCATCACCAGCAACGACGGGCAGTGGTCGGACGACGACTCGTTTTCCTGATTCGCTTCTTTGCGCCCCTGCAACATCGCCAGCGTCATCACGGTCTTGCCCAGGCCCATATCGTCGGCCAGACAGCCGCCAAAGTGGTATTGCCGCAGGAAATTCATCCAGTCATAACCGGCTTTCTGATAGGGCCGCAACGTACCCAGGAAATGGTTGGGCATCGGAAACTCGTCGATCCCCTCAAACTCGCGCAACCCCTCCAGCCGCCGACTGATGACCGTCTCGGCCAGCGATTCGTTGTCCAGTTCCTGCACCAGCGACAAGTGATGTTTGGGCAGCACCACCCGCTCGCCAAACTGCCCACTGAGGCCCAGTTCGTCGTTTAGCGTCGAGAGTTCGGTAAAACCCACCAGCTCGGCGTACTTCACGAACCACGCTTCGGGAATCACCGCGATCTCACCGTTGGGCAGCGCAAACTCCCGTTTGTTGTTCAGGATCAGGTTACGCAGCTTCAGAAACGGAATCTCAAAGTCGCCGAACCGCACCTTGGCGTGAATATCAAACCAGTCGCGGCTTTCGCGGATGGAGATATCCAGGCTCGAATACCCCAGGAAATAGCGCCGCGTGTCGTCGGCGTTTTGCCGTAGTTGAAAGCCCGAGTCGATAAGCGCCTGCCGGTGGTCGTTGAGCCAGCTGAACGCCTGGGTTTTGGGCATCGCCAGCCGCCCGTTGCGCAGGTCGAGGCCCTGATCGCGCAGCAGCGAAAACCGTTGGCGTTCGGCTTTCAGATCGCGCTTGATTTTGTGGAAGACAAACTCGTCGCCGACCTGTTCGAGGCTCACATTGGCCGCGTTGGCGAAGCTATCGAACCGGAACGTGAAGTCGCCGTACTGAAACGACAGATCGAACACCACCTCCGTGCTACCCGTATCGTCGGCGTCGGCCACGTCGATCTGGTTAAGATCGCCGAACAAGGCCGCCGACGGCACTGCCTGCTGCGCACCAACCCGCTCCGACAAGGTCAGCACGGGCGAGGGGCTGAGGGCCGCATAGCGGATTTCAAAGCCTTTGGCAAACACATCGTACTGCGCAATGAGCGGCACCATAAACCGCTGATAATACTGCGCTTCCATGTTTTTGGGCACCACAATGTGGTTCTTGTTCAGGAAGGGGCGCAGTTTTTTACCGTCGACCTCCACGCCCGCGTCGCCCTTGCCCAGCCGGGCAAAATGATACAGCTTGTTATTGACCAGCAGCCAGGCGGGTTCGTCGCAAAGAATCAGGGCGTTGCGGTGCTGAAACTCAACCCGCTCGGTGGTGGGTTTGCCGGTAGCATCTACCCCAGTCGGGTAGCGGATGATCGGGTAATAATGAGTGGCGTTGGGGTTACGGTCGAAATGAAAAAAGACACGCGCCGGTTCGGGCATAAACGTCACGGCCTCGCCCACCGGATCGCCATCGTTAGTCATCAGGAAGATCGTCTTCCCCGCCAGCAGCGGGAAAATCTGGGCTTTGGTGCGCTCTACGTAATCGCAGATCGCGTCCTGCATCACCTTGTCGCCCTTTTGCGGGTCATATACTTTCAGAAAGAAATCGACCGCCGACAGTTTTTTGGTATTGAAACGCCGCAGCAGGGTGTCCTGACAGATGTAATCGGTGAGGCGTACCAGTTCAAAATCACGTTCGTCGAGACCCGCCGAAAATTCGCGCACGTTTTGGGGCGACAGGCTTTGCGTTTGCAGGGTCAACTCGCCCTTTGCATTCAGATGCACCACAAACGCCTCGACCAAAAAGCCAAGGTATTCATGTTCGAGCAGCGAGTAAACGACCTGGAACGGTTCTGACGGTGAGACTTTCATACAAATACATAGAAAGCGATACCGAGCCATGGAATTGGCACGGGTAAGGCTATTCGTCTAAAAACGCTGAGTTAGTTAAAGCAACGCTGCGGAGACAGTTCAGTTGGGCACGTACCAGCATGAACTCGTATGTGCACATCTTGTAAATTAACTAGTTAATTCCCCAATTCCGCAACGTATACTGAGGTAACGGTGCCAAATATACGACAAGGCCACAGATGACCAAGCCCTACTATGTACAGGTGTAGGTAAATCAACTAAGCGCGCTACCTGGTCGATTCGGCAATCTGGTTGAGCAGGGTTCACGTACGTTGCCTACAGCCTGTCCCAGTGGCTCATAAAAACAGCCGGTTAGCTGTTATTCAGGTAAGGTTCCGTTTTTTTGCAGCAGTTACCCCCATTATGCACTCGTCAATGTCGTCTGTCGCCATACTGCTATTCGCCCGTCCGGCGGTGCAGGAAGCTGTCTGCAAACCGCTTACGGGCGCCAGACAGCGCGACGAACGTACCTGGCAGGCGCTGGAAGCCCTGACATGGGCTAAGATCAAGGCCACCAACCTGCCCGCGTTTGTGTCGCATCAGCTGGTGACTCAGCCGCAGGGCGATTCGTTCGGGCGGCAATTGCGCCGGGCCGCGCAGGCCGTGCTCGACCAGGGCTATGAAACGGTGCTGTGTATCGGTAATGACTCCCCCAGCCTGCGCGTCAGCGACCTGAAAGCCGCTGCCCAACTGGCCCAATCGGATGGCCCGGATCAGCTGGGTACGTTGCCCATCGGCGCCGATGGCCGGGGTGGGGTTTATCTCGTTGGGCTTAACCGGGCTTCTCTGGCCCATGCCGACGCGTTTGAGACGCTCCCCTGGCAAACCAACCAGCTGGCCTCCGCGCTGACCAGCTACCTCCGGCAGCAAGGCCAATCGTGCCCATCGCTCACGGCCACCCACCACGACTGGAACCATCGGTACGATATTCGGTTGGGTGAACTGGTTGGCGAATGGCGCTGGCTTCACGCGCTGACCGATGCCCTGCAAGCCACTCGTCGGGGTGTATACACGGGCAAGCTGGCTTTTGAGCCGTTTCGCTCCCTAGCCCCCTCCGGGCTCCGCGCGCCACCCCTGGCGTAGCTTTCCCCACTTTTCAGTACCTATTTTCTACTTTATCCTCGTCGGCTATCGGCGGGGCTTATCAACACGTATGACCAAACGTTTCCTGTACAGCATCCTGCTGGGGTGCTTTCTACCCCTTATTGCGCTCGCCCAAACCACCGACATCGACGTGTCGGTGCGCGAACTGACCCGTCAGCAGCCCATTTCGGGCATGACGGTTTACCTCGAAAATACCGCGATCGGCGATAGCCGGCAGGCCATTACCGACCAGAACGGGCAGGTCCGCTTCGCCGCCGTTTCGCTGAACGGGGCATACCGCGTTTTCACCAAAGCCACCGATACGTACCTGGAAGGCGAAGCCAGCAACGTGGTGTTGCGGGCCAACTTCCGGCAAAGCATTACGTTGCAACTGCCCACCAAACGCGAGGTAAACCTGAACGAGGTGCAGGTACGTGGCCGCAGCACCACGCAGATCAATACAATCAACGCCGAAGTGGCTTCGCAGCTGACCATCAAGCAGGTGGAAGAGCTTCCCGTAGAAGGGCGCGACATCACGCGGGTGCTCTACCGGCTGCCCAACGTGAGCCAGGCAACGGGCTTCTTCCCCGAGGCGCCCAACGTGAGCATCAACGGCGCCAACGGCCTGTTCAACAATTACCTGATCGACGGCATGGACAACAACGAGCGCTTTCTGGGCGGGCAGAAGTTTGCCATTCCGGTGGGGTTCACGCGCAACGTTTCGGTGCTGACCAACAACTACTCGGTCGAGTTTGGCAACACGGGCAACGGCATCATCAACATCACCAGCAAGTCGGGCAGCAACAACACGACGGGTGAAGTGTTTGTGCTGACCCGCCCCGGCGCGGCCATCGACGCCCAGACCAGCTACCCGCTGCGCGATCTGTCGGGCAACCAGGTACGCGACGGCTTCCAGCGCTACCAGGCGGGTTTTGGCATCGGTGGGGCCATCGTGAAAAACAAAACGTTCTATTACCTGAACGTGGAGCACACCACCGACATCAAAGACAACCTGCTCAACTCGCCCCAACTGGGTGTAAACGAGACCATCCGGGGTACCAACCGCTTCACCTATATCTCAGGTAAAATTGACCAGTTCTGGAACACCCGCTTCAAATCATCACTGCGGCTCAACGTGGGGCAGGTGGCCATTGGGCGGCAGGCCGGCGGCCTGGTGGGCGGCAATACCTTTCCCTCGGCAGCCAACGCGCAGGACCGTAACTCGCTGCTGATTGCGTCGCGGAATACCTACGCCACCGAGCGCTTTGCGTCGGAAACCAACGTGCAGTACAGCCGCTTCCGCTGGAACTACGCCCGCCCCGAAAACCCCACTAGCCCCGACGTTACGGTGCTCGACCCGACCGGGCAAGGCATCGCTTATCTGGGCCACCCCGGTTACCTGTTCGATTCGCACGAGAGTACCGTTCAGGTGCAGCAGAAGCTGTCGTTCTACAGGGGCGACCACACCATCCGGGGCGGCGTCGAACTGATTTCGTCGGCCCACCTGCTCTATGGCGGCGGCAACCCCAACGGCAGCTACACGGTGCAACTCACGGCGGGCCAACTGGCGGCACTGCGCGAACGTCGGCTGGGCAGCAACCTAAGCGTAACCGATATTCCGGCGGATGCGCAGGTGCTGGGTTATTCGGTCGAGCTGCGGCCGGCCGCTTATGGCACCACGCAGAACATCATCACTGGGTACGTTGAAGATCAGTGGGCCGCGTCGCCCCGCCTGAACCTGACGCTGGGTGTTCGGTACGATTACGACAACCTGAGTAAGGGTGGCGCGGCGACCGGCGATCTTAACAACATAGCGCCGCGCTTCAGCGTCAACTACAAAACCGGCAACCGCTCGACGGTGCGCGGGGGTATCGGGGCGTTCTACGACAAAATCCTGTATACGATCTACAGCGACGCGCTGCAACAGAACAACACCAGCCCCGATTTCCGCAGCGAGTTGCAGTACTTCATCGATCGGGGTATTCTGCCCGCCAACACCAGCCTCGACCGCGTTACCTTCGACGGTAACCTGACCGTGGGCGGGTCCAACAACGCGGGGGTGCCCATCCGGTATTTGCAGGGCCCGGCCGCCTCGACGTTTGCCAACCAGCGGAACCTGCCCAGCGGCGAACGGCGCATCCTGAACCCCAACGGTTATCAGAACCCGTACACGATTCAGAGCACGCTGGGTTACCAGTATCAGGTAAGCGACAACCTGCTGATTTACGCCGACGCCGTTTATAACGAATCGTATAACCTCTTCCGGACCCGCAACCTCAACGCCCCGGCGGCCTACGATTACGGCATCAGCGCCCGCAACGGCACCGCCCGCTCCAGCACGGCGGCCAACGCCACGCGCCCACTGCCCATCAACGCCGACGGATCGGGCGTGCTGAACGGCCAACGGCTGGCGGGGGCAGCCCAGAGCGTGGTGGTGACCGAAACAGCCGGACGCTCACGCTACACCGCCCTGAGCCTCAACCTGCAACGGGACCGGGGCGCCTCGAACTACGCCTATCGCCTCATTTACACGCTTTCGCGGTTATATAACAATACGGAAGACATCAACTTCCGGGCGATGGATGCCAACAACTTCGACGCCGAGTGGGCACCGAGTATCAACGATCGCACGCATATCATCAACGGCATTGTCAATTACTACGTGGGCCAACGCTTCACCGTGACGGCCGCGGCGTTGCTGCAGAGCGGGCAACCCATCAACCGCATCCCCGACGCGTCGAAGTTCGTGATTGTTGATGCGCAAAACCGGCCTATCCTTGGGAGCAACGGCCAGCCACTGACCACCAACGACCTCAACGGCGATGGCGGTGCGTTTGGCGATGCTTACGTGGGCAATTCGGACCGGCAACCGGGCGAAGGCCGCAACTCAGACCGGCTTCCGTGGTCGAAGGTGGTGGACCTGAGCCTGCAATACAACGTACCCATCAACGCCCAGCGCGGGCAGCGGATCGAGGTGCGGGCCGACGTGTTCAACGTGCTGAATACGAATAACCTGAGCGGGTATTCAAACAATGCCACGCAAAGCAACCAGATCCAGACGGGGCCAGCCGGTAGTGGCATCGTACAACGGAATGCCGGCCCGCCACGTCAGTTTCAGTTCGGAGTACGTTACTTGTTCTAGCGATTCGGTATGAACGGAAAGCGGCAAGGCCTACGCCGCCGAAACAAGTAACGCGATAGCTTGGGCCGCTATACAGTAAGTAGTCACTCGGTAGTGCAGAAACCCTTCCTGGGCTCAGGGAGGGTTTTTATCCCTCCAACTGGCTACACTAACGATGCAATATTATCCATTTCGACAACTATTCGGTATGCGAATACTGGTTTCAGGCCTATTTTTTTTTACTGTACTGGTTAGCTGTTCTTCCAGGCAGTCCCGTGACTCGGCCGAGATCCTGAACCAATCGTGGGCGCAGGTGGAACAACGGGGTCGCAATCAGCCCGTAACGTTGCTGATGTGGCAGGGCGATCCGTACATAAACAAGTATATGGCAGGCTACGTGAAGCCCATGCTCAAACAACGCTACGGCATCGACCTGACTGTGGCGGGTGGGCAGGGGGCGCAGCTTGTGCAGACGCTGGCGGCCGAACGCGATGCCGACCAGCCCAGCCAGCTGGACATGGCCTGGATCAACGGCGAAACCTTTTATCAACTCCGGCAGATCGATGCGCTGCTTGGCCCCGTGACCGACAAAATGCCCAACGCCCGCTACGTCGATTTCAGCAATCCGTTTATTGGCACCGATTTCCAGCAACCGGTGGCGGGCATGGAAGTGCCGTGGGGCAACGTACAGCTGGCATTCATCTACGATTCGCAACGGGTGCCTACGCCGCCCCGCTCCTTTGCCGATCTGCCCGCCTACGTGCGCAGCCACCCCGGTCAGTTCACGATTCCGAATGAGTTTACGGGCATGACGATCCTGAAATCGTGGATGATCGCGCTGTCGGGCAACCCGGCGCTGTTTCGGGGCGAGTTTAAGCCCGAGGTCTACGCGCGCTGGTCGGGTGAATTATGGAAGCAGATCAACGCGCTCAGGCCGTATTTCTGGAAGCAGGGCCGCACCTTTCCCGAACAGCTGACGACCCTGCACCAACTGTTTGCCAACGGCGAAGTGGCCTTTACGTTCTCGAACAACGACGCCGAAGTCGACAACAAAATCAATCTGGGCTTTTTTCCGACCACGGCCCGCGCTTACGTACCCACGCCCGGCACCATCCAGAATTCGCACTACATGGGCATCATCAGGCAGGCGCAGCACCCCGAAGCGGCGATGCTTGTCGCCAATTTTCTGCTCTCGCCCGAAGCCCAGCTCAAAAAGATGGATCCCAACGTGTGGGGCGACCATACCGTGCTGGACCTGCGCAAGCTATCGCCCGCCCAACGTACCCAGTTCGAGAACCTGCCCACACGTCGCTACGCCCCCAGGCGTGAAGCCATTCAGGGCATGGCTTTCGAGGAGCCTGCTCCCGAGTACATGACCCGCCTCTACGCCGACTTCCGCAAACAGGTAATCGAAGCGCAGCCATGACCCGACCCTTGACGCTAACCCTCTACGGCCTGCTGGTGCTGGGCGTCCCCCTGCTAGGACTGGCCTATGCGCTGGCCTACAGCCTGGGGGTAGCCGGGCCACTGGCGACCGGGCCAACGCTCACCTATTGGCAGCGCCTCCCCACCGAAACAAGCCTCCTGACTTCGCTGGGATTCAGCCTGTATATCGCGCTGGCCACGCTTTCAGTAGCGACGGGGGTGGCGCTGTGGCTGGTATTGAGTCGGCAAGACATGCTGCGGCAGCGGCCTTTCCCGACCCTGCTCTACGTACCCCTGCTGTTTCCGTCGCTGGTGGTAGGCTTCTATTTATTTCAGTTGCTCAGCGGGGCGGGCTGGGCTTCCCGACTGACGACCACGCTGGGCCTCACCCACCGTCCCGATCAGTTTCCCGAGCTGGTGCAGGACGGGGCCGGGCTGGGGATCATTCTGGCGCAGATGGTGCTGGCCTTTCCGTTTTTCACGCTGCTTTTTCAGGCGCTGTATGCCGATGCCCGCCTCGACGACCTGCGCAACCTGACCCGGACACTCGGAGCCAGCCCCGGTCAGTTCAACCGGCGGGTGGCTGCTCCTATTCTGCTGCGGCGGGCCGCCCCTACCCTGGTGCTGTATGGCGTGGCGGTGCTGGGTGCCTACGATGTGCCGCTGCTGCTGGGCCGTAATTACCCGCAAATGCTGTCGGTCTACATTACCACGCGCCTACAGCGATTCGATCTGGCCGACCTGCCCATGGGCTACCTCATCGGTTTTCTGCTGACGCTGCTGCTGATGGCCCTCATCTACCAAACCACCCGCTGGACCCAACGCCATGCGCTCTAACCCCCTTCTGACCAGCCTGCTGGCCCTGCTCTTCGGCCTGCCCTTCGTGTTGCTGGGGTTGCTGGCCGTGGGGCAATACTGGCGCTACCCGGATCTGCTGCCGCCAACCTACGCCCTCGATCTGCTGAGCACGCTCGTCAGCACCGACGGCGATCTGCTCACGGGTCTGCTGCTGAGCCTGATCTTGGCCACAACGGTATCGGTGCTGGCTACGGGGCTGGGGTTCTGGGTGGCCCGCGCCCTGAGCCGCAGCCGTCACCCCAACTGCTGGACCACGATCAGCTACCTGCCCTATGCCCTGCCACCCGTGCTGCTGGCGGTGTTGATTCAGCCACTCATTATCCGGCTACATCTGTCAGGTACGTTGGTCGGGGTTGGCCTGGGGTTACTACTGATTACGGTGCCATTTTGCACGCTCTTCTTCCGGTCGTTCTGGAACCAACAGGCCACGCAATACGAGCAGCTCAGCCGGACGCTGGGTTGCTCGACCGCCCAAACCATCTGGCGGGTGCTCGTGCCGCTGGCTCGTCCGTTGCTAATCACCTGCCTGTTCCAGACCTTTCTCATCGCCTGGTTCGATTTCGGCCTGACCAATTACCTGAGCGTTGGCAAAGCCCGCACGTTGACCGTACAGGTGTACCAGTTTGTGGGTGAAGCCAATAGCCGGCTGGCGGCGTTGGCCTCACTGCTCTTGCTATTGCCGCCCGCCCTGTTGCTGTGGCTGAACCAACGCGCCATCGTCCGGCGTGTCTAACCAAACCTCTTGCCCCTACCTCAAAAACAAAGCTCAAAACCATGCTCAACGCCCTTCTGATTTCCAACAACATCGCACGCCTGACCGACTATTTTGTCTCGAACGACCTGGTCACCTACACCGTCGCGGCGGTCTCGAAACCCTTTGATCCCGACCTGACGCCCTACGACCTGCTGGTGGTACCCAACGGTTCCGACCACGTTGCCATGCTCGCCATCAAAGACAAGGTCAGGGCCTTTCTCGATGCGGGTAAAACGGTCATCTGCGCCGACGGCTGGTTTACCGACTGGGTACCGGGCAACCAATGGGTGATGAACAACACCAAACGCACCATCGAGGTCCGTTACACGCTCAAAACGGATCGATACGGCCTGTTCGATGGCGTAAACGTTGACGACCTGACGTTCTCGCACGGCATGAGCGGCTGGTGGTCGTGTGGCTACGTCGAACCCAGCCCCGAGGCCGACGTGCTGTTGGACGACACCTGGGGCCGGGCCATCGTGGTGCTCGATGAAACCAGCACCAACGGCACCCTTTTCCTGACCGCCAGCGGCCCCCTTGCCGACGTCACCTACGCCGGCAAGCAGGATAGCGCGCTGGTCATCCTATACCGCAACCTGATCCGCCACATCGCCCGGCAGCAGCAACCAACCCCAACGGTTTAAAGAAGTGGTCATTGGTAGTCATTTGCCTTCGGCGTCATTGGTTGTCATTCATAGTCATTGATGTCATTCATGGTTTCCCAACTTTAATAAGTGATACAATGAATGACAACTAATGACCATGAATGACCACCAATGACTATGAACGACAACCAATGACCATGAATCACAACTCACTCAATCGTAAACCTATACACTAACAACGACAATGATTGGTCTCATTTTCAACGGCGTCTGGTCGCACTACGCCATGGCAACTGCCCCCAAGTACCGCGACATCTACAAACTCATCTACGTCTACGACCTCACCGACGAGGCGGTGGCTGACCTCGACGCCTTGGTGATTCCGTTCCAGTCGAATCAGGGCGAGCTGGCGGCGCGGCAGGCCGTGATTTACGATTTCCTGAACCAGGGCAAAAAAGTATTTGTGGAAGGCGACAGCACCGCCGACTGGCTCGATGCCCAATGGGAAGACCGCCCCGTCAATAACTACTGGTGGGTCGAAAACCCCAACAATCCGCCCGTTTCCGACACCAATTACGACCACCCAATTTATCAGGGCCTCACGCCCCGGCAGGCCTGCTGGCATACGCACGGTGTGTATACGCGCATTCCCCAGCACGCCGACGTAGTGCAGACCAGCGCTGACGGTGACGTGATCTCGTGGGAAACGAACCACTACGGCGGCACCCTGTTTGCCACTACGCTCGACCCCATCGTGGAGCATGGCGTACAGCAGATCAGCCACCTGGATAACTACGTCGATCGCCTTACCACCTGGCTGTCGGGCGTAACACCAACTCCCGGCCGCATGACCATCGACCCGTCGGTGTATGGGGCCGGTGCCATTGCGGAATTGGGCCATGCGTAGTATGTTAGCCATCGGAGAAGCATGCTGAGCGTTTCTGCCTTATCCAAATCATTTGGTAATACCCCCGTGTTGCAGTCGTGTTCGTTTACGCTACCCGTGGGCGACGTGCTGGCCGTGCTGGGGCGGTCTGGTTGTGGCAAAACAACGCTGTTGAAAGTCCTGGCGGGCCTCGAAGCGCCCGATTCGGGCGATGTGCAGTTTGATGGCCGGTCGGTGCTGGGTATCCCCGCGGAGCGGCGGCAGGTGGTGTATCTGTATCAGGAACCGCTGCTGTTTCCGCACCTCAACGTGTTCGAAAACGTTGCCTTTGGCCTGCGTATTCGGAACGTACCTGGCCCGGACGTAACGGCGCAGGTGGAGGCTATGCTGGCCAGTCTGGAGCTGAGCGATCAGGCCCGAAAGCAGCCGAATCAGCTTTCGGGTGGGCAGCGGCAGCGAGTATCGTTTGGGCGGGCGCTCATCATCAGGCCCCGGCTGCTGCTGCTCGACGAACCCTTTGGCAACCTCGACGCCCAGACACGCGCAACCATGCAGGATCTGTTTCGGACGGTGGCGGCGGCGTACGCCATGACGGCCCTGTTCGTTACGCACGACACCCGCGAAGCCCTGACCATCGGCACCCGGTTTGGCTACCTCGAAGCCGGGCAATTAACCACCTACGATAGCCGCTCGGCTTTCATCGACGACCCACGCACCGGCATACAGGCCGACGTCAACTTCTGGACGTCGATGTACGCGGGGCAGTAACCGTCTTCTTGTTTCTTATGCGCGACTTCAATCACATCGAATCAGTATACTGGGTGTTCACGCAGCTGTGCAACGACCAGTGTGCCCACTGCTATAACCTCTCGGGACCCAAAGGGCAGCGCATCAGTGAGGCCGATTGCATGGCCATCATTGCCAATCTGCCCGACCGCATCGACCGGCTTATTCTGTCGGGCGGAGAACCTCTGGCCGACAAAAAACTGCTCTACGCCATCCTGGATCGCCTCAACGATCGGTACGGTGATCTACCCCTGCCCGAGCGGCCGCAACTGATGCTGCAAACCAACGGCGACCTCCTGACGGGTGAGATACTGGATACGCTCATCGACAAAGGCATCACCCGCTTCGACATCGCCAGCATCGACCGCTTCCACAAACACGCGGGCGGGCGACTGCTGGAACTGGCCGATCTGTTTGCCTCGCGCGGGGTCAGCGGCGACGAGAAAGACCCGCTGATCGAGCGTGATACGTACCTGAAACCCCAACTAAGCTGGGGCTGCTGGGGCGCTACCGACGATATGTGGCTGGGTGGCAACTGGGCGCGGGGCCGGGCCTACGAAACGGGCCTCTGGAAACGCGACCCCAACCATAATTTCTGCGCTATTCTGTCGGGGGCCATCGGGTTCCTTAATGGTGGCGATCAGATCCCGCAGGAGATTTCCATTCAACTCTGGCGCATTAACCCTTGTTGCCCCGGCACCAAACTGCCGCTGGGCGATGCCCGCACCGAACGCGTGGCCGACGTGCTACAACGCGTAGCCGAATTGCCCGTTTACCAGTCGCTCGACCGGGGCGACCCTTACCGGATGGGTGAAAGCGTGGGCGTCTCCGAAGACTATGCCCGCAAGCGATGCGGCGAGTTGGGCAACGTTTGCCTGTGGTGCGATGAATTTTTCACCAAACACCACTTACCTAATCAACCTACTTCCGATAAAACCCCGGAGCCAATACGACAAAACTCGTTAACGCTTTGATATAGTCACTTGGTAGTGTATAAACCCCGCCCCTCTTTCGGCTGGGGTTTTTTGTTTTTGGTCACGTGCCACAGTCGGCGGGAATCATTCTGTACCCGATGCGCCCAGCGGAATATCGAATAACGGCTGCCCGGTTTTATCCCGGTATCGAAACACGATCTCGACGCCATTGCGGCGCAGGTCGGCCACTACCGGCTGCTTGTCGGCCGTAATCGACGCCATCAGTGATTTGCGGGTTTCATCTTTTTTGGGCTCGATCTCCGACGACCCAGCCACGTAATTCCGGATGCGCATGTTGAACTGCACCTTGCGGGTGTCGAGCACGCGCGTACTGTCCAGGTAAATGACGGGCGTAAACGACACGGGGCAGGCGCGGTTGATCGTCGCCGACAGGTTGCGCAGCTTGGTGGCGTAGGCGGTTTGGGAAGCCAGCGCCGCCGCCAGTGAATCGGCCTGTCGCTGCCGGTCCAGTACCTGCGTGCTGGTGTCGGAAACCATACCCGAGGTATCGGCTCCCGAGGCGTCTGTCTTTTCTTTGGCGGAGGGTTCGCAGGCGGTCAGCATGGCCACAAGGGTCGAAAGGGCCAGCAGATGCCGATACGTAGTGGAGGTTTGGCGGTTCAAAACAACCCGACTCTTCATTCGTGCGTATTTTTAATGGGAAACATACAACGTCAACCGCCGAGTTTACTCGACAAGTTAGTTAAGGGTAGTTTGCTGGGCGTTTCCGGCTTATATTGGTCCTGTGAAACCGTTCATCTTCACCCGGCTCCAATATACATCCGGCGATTGGGATACCGACCAGCGCATGCCTGCCAACCTGCTGCATTCGCTGATCGAGTATACGACCATTCCCGTCGACGAGAAGGAGCGGGTTGTGCAGCTCAACAGCACCGACATCTTCAGGAGTCCCTTTTGTTACCTCAGCGGCCATAAGCTCGTCGAGTTTTCGACCGTCGAGCGCGATCACTTTCGCCGGTACGTGCAAAACGGCGGCTTTGTGTTCGTCGATGATTGTAACCACGATATCGACGGGCTGTTTGCCAAATCGTTTGAGCAGGAAATGGCCCGGACCTTTGGCCCCAAGGCGTTGCAGAAGATTCCGAACAACCACGCCCTCTACAAATCGTTTTTCCCGTTTCCCGATGGCCCGCCCACCACGTCGTTTGAACTCAACGGCTGGGGCGACGACCTCGTGCACGATTATCTCAAAGCCATTGTCGTCAACGGCCGCATCGGCGTACTCTACAGCAACAAAGATTATGGCTGCGAGTGGGACTACGATTTTCGCAACAAACGCTTTCTGGCCGAAGACAACACCAAATTCGGCGTTAACATTGTGGTTTACGCTCTGACGGCAGTCTAAGTCGGCAGAAGTCAACCGTGCTCAGTCTGGAAAGTCGCGATAGCGTTACTGAAACGACTTTCCAGACTGAGTACGGTCGACTTCTGCCGACTACAACTTATGGATACAACACAGATGAAAGCCCTTGTGGCGAAGCTTCCGCAGCTGAAAGCGGAGATTGGAAAGGTGATCATCGGGCAGGAAGAAGCCGTCGATCAGGTGCTGATAACGCTGCTGGCGGGCGGACACTGCCTGCTGGAAGGCGTGCCGGGGCTCGCCAAAACCCTGTTGGTCAGCACCCTGTCGAAGACCCTGAGCATGTCGTTCAAGCGGATTCAGTTTACGCCCGACCTCATGCCCGGCGACATCATGGGTACCGAGGTGCTGGAAGAAGACCACAACACGGGCAAGAAATTTTTCCAGTTCAACAAAGGCCCGATTTTCGCCAACGTCGTACTGGCCGATGAGATCAACCGGACGCCACCCAAAACGCAGGCGGCCCTGCTCGAAGCCATGCAGGAATACAAGATCACGTATGGCGGCACCGACTACCCCCTACCCCGTCCATTCCTGCTGATTGCCACGCAGAACCCCATCGAGCAGGCGGGCACGTACCCACTGCCCGAAGCCCAGCTCGACCGGTTCCTGCTGTACATCCGGCTCGGCTACCCCTCAGAGCAGGAAGAATTGGCCGTGTTGCGTGCCACCACCGGCACCGACCGCCCCAAGCTGTCGACTATCCTGACCGACGCCGAAGTGATTGAGCTACAAACCCTCACCCGGCAGGTGTTTATCTCCGACGAACTGCTGGGGTACGTCAATAAACTAGTACGCAGCAGCCGCCCCGCCGATACGCCGGTAGCCTACGTAAAGCAATGGTGCGACTGGGGCGCTGGCCCCCGCGCCGGTCAGGCCTTGATTCTGTGCGCCAAAGCCCGCGCCGTGCTGAATGGTCGGTTTTCGGTCATTCCCGAGGATTTGCAGACGCTGGCCTACCCCGTGCTACGCCACCGCGTCGCGCTCAACTTCCGCGCTGAGTCGGAAGGCATCACCACCGACAAGGTGATCGAAGCGATTATAAAAGACCAATAGCCATTTATCATCTTCTGTCAGGTACGTTGTCACGGGTTTTATGAAACCTGCTGCTTAACACATGAACGCGCTCGAACTTATACGCCTTAATAACCTGCCGCTGGTGGGGCAGTTGCTCAGCGACGAAACGACGCTGGGGCTACACCACAGCCGACGCAATGGGGCGGGCGTTGAATTTGCGCAGTTCCGAACGTATCAGCCTGGCGACGACCCGCGTCTCATCGACTGGAAACGCTACGCCCAGACGGGTAAACACCTGGTGCGCGAGTCGGAAGCCGAAAGCAGCCGACAGGTTCGGTTGCTGGTCGATCTGTCGGGGTCGATGAACTACGAGGAGGGCGGTATCCGGCGGCTCGATTACGCCAAAGTGCTGCTCGCATCGCTGGCCTACATCGCCAACCGGCAGGGCGACCCCATCAGCCTCTACGGCGTTCGCGACGGGCGAATCGAGGCGCTGGTTCCGGCAGGCAAGCAGGCTTTTCAGAAAGTATTGGGTACGTTGGCGGGCCTGACGGCGTCGGGCGGCTGGCCCGAGCACACGGCGGGTTTTCCTGAACTGCAACGCCGCCAATCGGAACTGCTGGTGCTGGTATCCGACCTGCTTCAGCTCAACGACGAATGGCTGGCGCTGCTCCGGCAGGCAGCCTCGCCCCGCCGCGAAATCCTGCTGGTGCAGGTGCTGGGGCAGCAGGAAGTCGACTTCACGCTGTCAGGCTTCTACCAGTTCCAGGACCTGGAAACGAACCAGACCGTCGAGGTGCAGGCCGAAGCGGTGCGGGCGCAGGTACGTGACGCCGCCACTACCTACTTTGCGCAACTGGATACACACTTAACCCTCCCCCACCTCCGCCGCGTTCGGGCCATGCTCATCGACCCGCCCGCGCTGGTGTTGCGGGAGTTGCTGGGATGAAAAATCGTTAACCGGTTGAGGTCTACTGTTAGCCGCGTCCGCAAACGGTAGCCGTTACACCTTAAACGCCAAACCATTAACCGTCATGCTTTTTCAGAATCCGGGTTTGCTTTGGGGAATGCTGGCCGTGGCCGTACCGATTGCGCTGCACTTTTGGCATCAGCAGCAGGCAAAGCCTATGCCCTGGGCCATGTTGCGCTGGCTCGAAACGCCCAACCAGCCTCCCAAACGCGGCTTTCGGTTCGATAACCTGTGGCTACTGCTGCTGCGGTGTCTGCTGCTGATGGTGCTAGCGTTGCTGCTGGCCCGGCCCGAGCTACCACAGGCCGATACGGCCAAAAAAGGAGCGCTTCATCTGGTCGAGCCAAATCGGCAGGTTGTCGACGCCTTCAAGTTTGAGTTGGAACAGGCCCGGCAACGCGGCGAACAGCTAGTCTGGGCGACCGATACGCCCACGCCCGTCGACGAGCTGGGTACGTTGCCAACCACCGGCCAACCCGCCGACGCGCTGAACCCGTTAACCGTACAGGCCGCTGTGGCACAGGTTGGGTCGCCGCAAAACCGGCTGCATCTGTACCTGCGAAACACCACCTCCTGGACGGATGCGCCGCCCATCAACGTACCGCCCGGCTTTGTGCTTCACGCCCTTCCAGTGCGGGCAGCGGCCGCTACGTCGGATCGGGTCGTGGCGCTGGCGGGGGGCCGTTTTTTAGGGACGGATCGCAACGGGCGACTCACGACACTGACTCAGAAAACACCCGGTCAGCGGGTTGTTGCGACGGCACCGTTGCCCGTGCTGGTACAGTTTCGCCAGCCCGACGAACGCCGTACGGTGCGGGCAGCACTGGCTGCGCTCACCTCGGCCTATGGCCTCACTTTCCTGATCGACGAGCAGACCGTGGCCAACAAGACCTACCGCTGGGTACTGACCGAACAGCCCGTCCGTCAGCCCAACCCGGCTACGGCTTACCTGACAACGGCACCGCTCACCCAAGCCAACGACCCCGCCGTGACGTACCTGACCCGCCCACTCACCACCGCCAACCCGCTCGTTGCCAATGGGCAACTGCCCGAACAGTTGGGCAACGCGCTGGCCCGTTCGCTGGGCCTAGCGGCAGCCCCCGCCCCCCTGTCACAACGGGCCTTTTCGAGTTTGTTCGTGCCCACACCGACGCTGTCGACCAAAGCGACTATGGCGGCATCACTTGCCGCCCATCCCAGAAATCCTCTACAGACCGGCTTGCTGGTGTTATTTTTAAGCTTACTCCTTGTGGAACGCTGGTGGGCGCTACGCCGGGGGATCTGATACAACCGATGATTTTACGGCCAAAGGCAGTCTTTGGCTGGACTTAGAAAGCAGGGCAGCCCCTGCGTCATACAGGATGCAACAACTTCATCAACTGATTCAGTCAACCAGTGCGCAACTGCGGCTCAACGGGCTGCTGAAAGGCTTGCTGATCGGGCTGGCGGCCGGTTTGCTGCTGGCCCTGCTCCCCGTTACCGTTGGGCTGGCTATCGTGGGCGGACTACTCGTCGCGGGGGTGGCCGCCTGGCAGTTGGGCGCTTTCCGGCCACAGCGCGACGTGGCGATTGGCCTGCTCCACCGGTCGCTGGGCGATACCGAGTACAGTTTGCCACTGCTGACCAAACCCGAGCTTAATCTGGCCGAGCAGCTTCAGTTGGAGCGGCTGGCCCAGCAGGCAGCGCAGTTGCCCCGGCCGTTTGTCGGCCTGCAGAACCTGCGCCCCTACGCCCTCCTTTTCGCAGCGGCGCTGGCCGTTTTTCTGGTGGCCCGCTACTGGCCGTCGAGCCCCGACCATCGGCTCGCAGGCGCGGGCAGTCGGCAACAGGCGGTCGGAGGTAAAGCCCAAACGGCGAGCGCAGTGCCGCCCTCCTTCGAATCGGCCAGGCTGGCCATTCAGCCACCGGCTTACACCGAGTTGCCTCAACGCACCTCCAGCGACCTGAACGTAACGGCTTACGTCGGGTCGGTGTTGCGCTGGACGGTGCAGCTTAGCCAGACCGCTGGGGTGCGGGTAACGCTCGTTAACAGCCGGGGCGATGAATTGGCCTTCTCGCGCCAGAATGAGACCTTCACCTACCAGGACCGGGTACTCAACTCGGGTCTGTACGCGCTGCGGGCCTACTGGACCACCCCGGCGCGGCGCGACTCGCTCGTGTACCAATCGGATTTTTACCGGCTCGAAGCCCGCCCCGATGCCCCGCCCGTGATCCGGCCGTCGGCGAAAGACCTGTACCGGTTTCATCGCCTCGGCGACCCCACGTTGTTGAGCGTCGATGCACAGATTTCCGACGACTTCCGCGTGCTGGGTGCCTACATTGTGGCTACGCTGGCGCGGGGCTCAGGCGAAAACGTGAAATTTCGGGAAACTCGCTTTCCGGTGGCAACGCGGCCTTTCAAGGGGGCAAAAGTGGGCCACACCCTCGACCTGGCGAAGCTCGGTTTTGCGCCCGGCGATGAACTCTATTACTACTGGGCCGCCCTCGACAATCGGCGCCCCGAACCGCAACTGACCAAATCGGATACGTATTTCGTTGTCTTCAAAGACACTGCCCGCACCGACGACGCCCAGCTCGCCACGATGGCCGTCAACGTGATGCCCGAATACTTCCGGAGTCAGCGGCAGATTATTATCGATACCGACAAGCTGATTGCTAAACGCAAGCGGCTGCCCAAGGCGGCGTTCAACAGTGAATCGAACGAAATTGGGTTCGACCAGAAAGTGCTGCGCCTGCGCTACGGGCAGTATCTGGGCGAAGAATTTGAAAACCAGATTGGTGGCCACGAACCGCTACCCGACAACGACGCCGATTTGCTCGAAGCCTATTCGCACAAACACGATAGCGGTGAAAAAGACCCGAATGGCGACGTGAAATCGCCCAAAGAGGCCCACGAACACGAAAACGAACATGGGCACGGCGGACATGACCACGACGACCACGGCCCGCAGAAACTCGGCGAAGAGCAGGACCCCCTGGCCGCGCTGATGGAGCAGTATGTGCACAACCACGACAACGGCGAGGTAAACACCTTCTACGAACAGTCGACGCGGAGTTTGTTAAAAATGGCCTTGGAGCAGATGTGGCAGTCGGAGTTGCATTTACGGCTCTATGAACCCGAAAAAGCCCGCCCCTACGAGCAGAAGGCGCTCGAATACCTGAAAATCGCCCAGCAAAAAGCGCGGGCTTACGCCAAGAAAAGCGGCTACGATCCGCCGCCGTTGAAAGAAAAAGAAACCCGCCTGACAGGCGAACTGGGCAAGGTCGACAGCCAGCATCGGCAGACCCGCCAATACAGCAACGTACCAACGGCCACGCTGATCGCCGAGGTGCTTGGGTACGTTGACTTGCCCAACCTCTCGGTCTCGCAACGCCAGACAGTCAGCGCGTTGAGCGCGGCGCTTAGTGGTCCGCTGCTCCAGAGTGGCCTCAACAACTGGGCGGTGGTGGGTCAATTGCAGCAACTGGCCAGCGGGCGGCGGCTGTCGGCCGAAGCCATCGGGCAACTGAAGACCAAACTGGCTGGTTTCAGCACCCGCCCCACCACCCCGACGCGCCCCACAGCCACCGCTGATAAAGCATTGGAAGCGGCCTTCTGGCGCAATTTATAAGCACTCAACGCCTTCGCTGATCCCGTTTTGCCTGCCCCAATGATCATCCCCCCCATCGACTACACTGCTCCGTTGTTCTGGATTATTGGCCTGCTATTGCTGGCGTTGCTGGTGCTGCCTGTCTGGCTAATTAGCCGTCAAGAAGGGGTGTCAACGGCCCGGCGGGCCATTCGGCTGGCGTTGCATGGGTTGCTCTGGCTGGTGCTGCTGGGTATCGCCTTACAACCTCGCTGGCGCTCCCAGCTCCCCGCAGGCCGTGTGCTGGTAGTGGCCGACAACGTACCTGGCGCCACCGCCGATCAAGTGCGCGATAGCTTGCGCCTTCGCCAGGTGATTCGGGCAAGAGCGTTTCGGGGCGCTACCGATACGGTGGTGTTGCTGGGGCAGACCTTCCCCGATGCCCTGTTGGCTCAGCTTGCCCAACAGGTGGTCACCTGGATTCCCTACGACGCGCCCAATCAACTGCAGGCACTAAGCTGGCAGGGGGTGGTGCGCCGGGGCGACCTACAAACCGTGGCGGGGCAGGTGCAGACGGCCGACGGCGGGATGCTGCGGTTGCGGTATGGGCAGCAGTTGCTCGACAGCACCCGGCTTGTTGGCGCCAACGGCACGTTTTTACTGCATTACCCGGTCTTCACGCAGGGCCAGACCAGCCTTACCCTCTGGCTCGATAATACGCTGCTCGACACGCTCCGTTTCGTAGCGCGTCCGCTCGACCGGCTGCGGGTGCGGTTTGTGCTCGATGCGCCCGATTTTGAAACCCGCGCACTCGCCAACTGGCTGGGGCAACAGGGGCACCGCGTCGAACTCACCAACACCCTGTCGAAAGGGATTGGCAATGCTCTTACGATCAACACGCCGACAACAAGTGCCAGCACCTTGCCCGATCTGGTTATTACCGATCCGGCCAACGTCGGCAACGCACTGGTGAGCCGGGCACTCGCCGCTAGCAAGAGCGTGTTCGTGCTGAACCTCAGCCGCCCCGAAACCGACGTTGCCGCCATTAACCGGGCCTTGTCGACACGCTGGCAGGTGCGGCGAATCCCCGGCAAAGATAGCGTGTTGGTGGGGCCGTCGCTCGTGGCTCTCCCCTACCGGTTTGTGCCCACGCCAGGTACGTTGCCCATTGCCACATACCCGGTTATGGTACAGCCCACGACAGGTCGGGCGGGGAGCAGCCGGGTCGCCGTGAGCCTGCTGACCGAAACCTTCCCCATGCGCCTAAGTGGCGACAGTGCCACCTACGACCGGCTCTGGCTCAGCCTGCTGGCCCCCTTGCAACCCACGTCGGCCAACAACGTGGGCGTGGGCGCTCCGCTCATGCAGCAGCAACCAACGTACCTGACGCTCAACAACCCGACCAACGTACCCAGCACGTTACGCGTCGGTTCAGATACGCTCGCCCTGCGGCCTACACCCATCAACGCCCGCTCCTGGGCAGGGCTGGTTCGCCCCATGCAGGCGGGCTGGCAGCCCATCCAGGATACGCTGTCGGGGTACGTATACGCCCCCTCGAAGGCCGGGGCGCTGGCCGAACTGGCCCAGCGCAAAAAAATAGCGGCGATGGCTGCCAGCCACCACCGCTACGATATGCATCGGCCCAGTACGGCCCGTTTTGTTGAAACGCCCATCCCCGATTGGGTCTGGTTTATGGCCGTCTTGCTGCTGCTAGCCAGCCTCTGGGTCGAGCCCAAACTGGGCTAGAGTGTGATTGGCCTGCGGCGTCATTGATGGTGATCGTTGTCATTGGTTGTCATTGGTTGTCATTGGTAGTCATTCGTTGTAAAAAACAATTAATGACAACCAATGACAACCAATGACAACGATCACCATCAATGACGCCGTAGGCCAATGACATTCCCTTAATTCACCACCCGAATAGCGTGCACACCGCGCGTTACGCTGATACGGCCGGGTTGTTTGGTGAGGCTGGGCTGGGCGCCTTTCGTCACTTTGTAGAACTCGATACCGCCGTTTCGCATGCCGTAGTCCATGTATTCCGACACGCCAACGGCCAGGTTATCGCCCGATTTGTCGAACTCAACGGCCTGCGGCATGATCCCGTCGACAGTGGTCTTGCTGCCAGCGGCCAACTGCCCGCCCTGCAAACCAAACAAGGCGATTTCGCTCTTACCCGCCGCCGCATTGGTAAACGGCTGACCAGACTGCAACGAGCTCACTACGGCAACCGTAGCGCCGTCGGGGCTGATCGCCAGGGCTTCCGGCGTTTCGCCCACCGCTACCTGCGAGGCAATTTTAGCGTCGGCTGGCGTGTCTTCGGTGCTAAATTCAACGGCAAACACCTTGTTGTCTTTGCTATCGGCGATGATGAAGTACTTGCCGTCGGGCGTGAACTTGCCCGAGCCGGGTTGCGACCCCACTTTCACCGCTTTGCCGTGCGCAATCACATACGGCTTCTTCGTTTTGTCGTCGATGGCGTACTTCATCAGGCCCACCTCGCCAGCGGCGGTCGTGTAGGCGACAAACTGCCCGCCGGGATGGAAGGCCACGTCGGTGATGGCAACACCCTGTGCCGGTGACCCCGCTGTAAGTACCCGCGTGGGTTTACCGGTGGCGTCAACGTCGATCATCTTGATTTCTTTACCAGCCTCGCCCGACGCCACAATCAGGCTGGTGCCGTTGGGGGCCAGCGCTACCGCCGACAGCCCGCCCGTACCCGTCGGGAAGCGGTATTTCACCACGGGTTTCTGCGGCGCGCTCATGTCGACGATAAACATGTAGTTGCTCGGCGCAAAATCATTGATGCCTTTGATGGTGGCGAGGCTATCGCTCAGTTGCCCGCGGCCTTCAACCACGAAACCAACGCGACCGTTGTTGCTAACGGCCAGTACCTTGTCGGTGAGGGCCATTGAACTCGACACGTTGGCCGTACCGATGCCCTGCCCGTTTCGGTTGAGCGGCAATTGAATGTAGGTAAGCTGATCACGGACGCCGGGCGTGGTGTACCGGTTTCCGTCGACTAACGCCGAGGCCGACAGATCGGCATCGGAAATGGCTACGATGGCTTTTGCATTGAACTGAACTGGCGACTGCGCGTAGCCTGTACCCGCGGCAAGCATCAGCCACGCAGCCAGAAAATGGGGTTTTTTCATGTTTAGAAAGGGAATTTAAAAATTCAGGTGACCCACAAAGATAATCGGCATGGTCGGATTACCTAACGCAGCCAAAGCCGCTAATCGTATGTGAATCAGTCGGTAAAAAACCGCCTCAATTGGGCACTTTTCAGGTTCTCAAAGCGCGGTTTACGAGGCGGTAATCAGGTCGACAATCTGCTCATGTTACCAAAATTGGCTCTGTGAATCTGTGGGTTACGCATTTCTAGACTTTCCGAAGAAGAAGTAGGGGAATACGAAGGAGCCAAAACCAATTACTACGCGAAGCGGTTGACAGTGACAATTGGTTTGGTTCGGGAGCGGTCTGGCTGGCATGAATATGCCCTGCGCTTTTCCGACCAAAGCCGTTCTACCTCAACGTCTTTTCCTTTCATGCTTCAACTTCGCTCGAGCGGTTTGCTGCTCCATATTACATCGCTGCCTTCACCCCACGGGGTAGGCGATCTGGGCCCCGAGGCCTACCGTTTCGCCGATTTTCTGGCTCAGTCGGGTCAGACCTATTGGCAAATTCTTCCCCTAACGCCCCTCGACCCCGGTGCCGGGTTCTCGCCCTACAGCAGCCCGTCGGCCTTTGCGGGCAATACGTTGCTCATCAGTTTCGACCGGCTGGTTGAACAGGGGCTGCTGCCCGCCGAAGACGTAGCCGTGCTAGGTGCCGAATGGCAAAGCTCGCCGGCTTCGATGGCCACGGCCTGGAGCAAAAAGCAGCCGCTGCTGCGCAAAGCCGCCGAAACCTTCATCGAACAGGGCCTGACCACCGCCGGTCTGGGCTTCGATTCGTTTTGCTACCGGCAGGCCGAGTGGCTCGACGACTACGCCCTGTTTGTGGCCCTTCAGCAAGACCTGAACGTACCGGTCTGGACCAATTGGCCGGATGCGCTGGTGCGGCGCGACCCCGACGAACTGGCCTGCCAAACCGATCGGCTGGCGCACGAGATTACGGTGGTGAAGGTATTGCAGTACCTGTTTTATCAGCAATGGAACGACCTGATCCGATACTGCTACAATCGTAAGGTCCACCTCATCGGCGATATTCCCATCTACGTGCAGCAAAACAGCGCCGACGTGTGGGGCAACAAAACGTTGTTCAAACTCGACGAGCACGGGCTGCCCAGGTACGTTGCCGGCTCACCGCCCGATTATTTTTCGGCCGACGGACAACGCTGGGGGAACCCCATTTACGATTGGGCCGAGCACGAACGTACGGGGTTTGCCTGGTGGATCCGGCGGTTGCGGCATCAGATGTCGCTCTACAGCCTCACCCGCCTCGATCACTTCTTGGGCTTCGATATGTACTGGGAAATTCCGTCGACGGAACCGACCGCCAAGGTAGGTACGTGGGTGAAAGCGCCGACCGAGGCCTTCATTCAGGCCATGTACCGGCAATTTGTGCAATTACCCATGATCGCGGAAGATTTGGGTGCCCGGTCGGCGGAGATTCAGCCCCTGCTGGCGCATTACAACATTCCGGGCATGCGCGTGGCCCAGTTTGGCTATGGCGAAGACCTGCCCACTTCGTCACACATTGTGCACAATCACACGTTCAACAACGTAGTCTACACCGGCACGCACGACAACAACACGACGCTGGGCTGGTTCCGGCAGGGGGAGCCGGAGTTGCACCAACGCCTGAACGACTACCTGGGGACTACCGTCACGGAAGAAAACGTGGTTGCGCTGCTTACCCGTCAGGCGATGCAGTCAGTGGCCCGGCTGGCTATTCTGCCGGTGCAGGATCTGCTGAATCTGGACGAAAATCACCGCATGAACACGCCGGGTCTGGGTGGCTACAGCTGGCAATGGCGGCTTCAGCCCGGTCAGCTCACTACCGACGTAAGCGAACAATTACTGGCACTGACCAAAATGACGGGGAGATTGTAATGAATAATGCACGATGACTAATGAATACTGGGCTTACGCAACACTACACTGGCGTCAGCCCATTATTCATTAGTCATCGCGCATTAGTCAGTCATCACACGCCAAACTGCCGCAGGTGGTGATCCAGGTGAATGGCTGACAGCTTGATGGCTTCGGCTTTGGTGAGCGGGCCAAACACAGGGTGCGCGAACCGATGGCTTTCAGGTACGTTGCCGAGGCGATTCAGGGTGGCCAACAGCGTCGCCCGATCGTCGGCAAAGGTGGTGGGTTGCGTCATCAGCGGGCGGTTTGGGTCAAGCTCCGCGATGGTTTTCATGTTTTTGGGCAACTGCATGGGCAGGTACAGCCCCACCCATTTCGTAAGTAGCCGGGTAAGGGCCGACCCACGCAGCTTCATGTCTTTTTCACCCAGCACGATCCGTAGCTGATCGGTGCAGTGGGTCATCATCTGGCCTACGCTCATGCTACCCCACAGCCGTTGGCTATCAGGCGTTAGCAGCGCAATGCGGTTGGTTAAATCGGTGAGGGTCATGCCGCAAATTACGGCAACAAAACCTGATCGATCACATGGATAACGGCGTTCCCACTGATAATGTCGGCCTCTTTGATCGTAGCAGCAACGGCGTTGCTATTCCCCTTGACGGTCAGCATGTTATTGGTTAGCGCCAACGTAATTTTGTTGTTGGCGGCACTGTTGAGCGTGGTGAGTTGCCCTACCTTAAGCTGATTGGAAAACACAAAGCCCTGAACGGTGTGGTAGGTCAGGATATTCGCCAACGTAGCGGCCGGTGCCGCGTTGATATCGGCCACCGTGCGGTACCCTGCCGCCGCGAAAGCAGCATCGTTCGGCGCGAAGACCGTGATCTGACGCAGGTTGGCGTTGGTAGTCGTGCCGTTCAGGATCGTCAGCAAATCGGGGCGAACGGTGGCGGCGCGGGCAACGGCCGCTGAGAGCAGCGACACATCGGTACGCAGTTTGAGCGCACTCACCACATCGGCGGCGGGTGGCATCAGCACTTTGCCAATCGTATGCACGAATCCGTTGGCGACGATCTGATCGGGCTGTGTCACGCGGTTGCCGTTTACGAACAGCCCATCTGCCGAATTCGTCACGAACAGAATTTTCTTGTCGCCCGCCTCCACGGCTACGTTTGTCGCGCCGGCTACTTCCGGCGTTTTGCTCGAGACGGCCCCCGTAATCAGATGATACCGCAAAATCGCCTTCATTTGATCGGCAGAGATGTTCTGAAACGACTCCGGCGTACTGAACCCGATGGCCTTGAATGCGTCATCGGTCGGGGCAAACAACGTCAGTTGTGCGCCCTTCAGGGCATCGGCCATGCCCGCCTGCTGCACCGCCGCCCGCAGCAACGAGAACGTCGGCGTTTCGGTCAGTAAGTCGCTGATTGTCTTGGGTTGCGCATTGGTGGGGTCGTCGGTTTTCTTGCAACCCGCCAGCAACGCCAGCAGCACGGTAAAGGAGAGTAAGAGACGATTCATAAGGGACACATTACGGGAATGGCTTGTCTGTCTAACGCGCAAAGGTATAATCAACTTGTGTGCCAGAGTGGATATTGGGGGTGTTTATAGTCATTGATGGTCATGTATTGCCAAAACAAGAAATGACGCCGGAGGCAACTGACGACCAATGACGGCGAAGCCGAATGACAACAAATGATTATTAATGACTATCACTGACCCTTTTCCTACTCAACCGGTATATTTTGAAACGGGTGCCGGGTTGTGTAACTTCGCAGTCCGGTAGGCGGCGTTGGGAAACGTTGCTAACCTTACTTAAAAGTTGTTAAAAATCAATCGGTTGAATGAAAGACCACATTGACCCGAGCAATCTCCCCCAACACATCGCCGTTATCATGGACGGAAACGGACGGTGGGCCAAACAACAGGGAGCCGCTCGGGTATTCGGGCATCGGAATGCGATTAAAGCCGTTCGCGAAACCACAGAAGGCTGCGCCGAACTGGGCATTAAGTACCTGACGCTCTATGCCTTTTCGACCGAGAACTGGAACCGGCCCAAGCTGGAAGTAGACGCCTTGATGACCCTGCTGGTCCACACCATTCGGGGGGAAATCAAAACCTTGATGGATAACAATGTGCGCCTGGCCACGATCGGCAACACGGAGAGCTTACCTTCTGATTGTCAGCGTGAATTGCAGGAAGCCATCCGGGCCACCGAGCAAAATACCGGCCTGACGCTCACGCTCGCCCTCAGCTACAGCGGGCGGTGGGAAATTATTGAGGCCGTCCGGCGAATTTCTACCGAAGTACAGCAAGGGCGATTCCAACCCGGCGACATTGATGAGGGTCTATTCAGCAGCTACTTAGCAACCGGTGGGATGCCCGACCCGGAATTGATGATTCGGACCAGCGGTGAAATGCGCATCAGCAATTTTCTACTCTGGCAATTAGCCTATTCCGAGTTCTACATGCCCGACGTGCTATGGCCCGATTTCCGACGCGAACACCTCTGGGAAGCCATCCTGACTTACCAGAAACGGGAACGCCGCTTCGGAAAAACGTCTGAGCAAGTCATAAAATGAGTTTCCAGTTTGCCGTTTGCCGTGAACTCCGCCCACACGGAGCTTCTCGCTAAGCAGCGCAACTGAAGCCTGAAAACTGAAAACTAATTTCCGTGAAACACTTTCTCTGTGCCGGTCTTTTACTGACAGCAGCGCTCACTGCCACCACAGGGGCCTGGGCACAAGTACGCGTAGGCTACGGTGCACCGGCGGCTGCCCAACCCGCACCGACCAATACCCTAACCGACTACGCCAACCCCAAGGAGTACACCATCGCCGGGCTTACCCTCACGGGAACGCGCTTTCTGGACCCCAACTCGCTGCTCTCGCTGACGGGCTTGCGGAAGGGCGACAAGATCCGGTTGCCGGGCGAAGCACAGGGGTCGGCTATTCGGAAGCTGATGGACTCGGGGCTGCTTTACGACGCCGAAATGGTGGCCACCAAAGTAGAAGGTAACAGCCTGTGGCTGCGCTTCAAAGTCAACGAGCGGCCGCGCCTGTTCCAGATTACCTACGCGGGCATTCGGAAAGGCGAATCGGAGTCGCTTAAAGACAAGGTGAAGCTGACGCGCGGTAAGATCATTACCAACACTGACATTAAGAATGCGCAGCTGGCGGTGAAAAAATACTACATCGAGAAAGGCTACCTGAACGCGAAAGTGAAGGTGACGACCATTCCCGACAGCACACGTAACAACGCCACCATGCGGATTCAGATCGCGAAGGGCGAGAAGGTAAAAATCAGCGACATCGAATTTGCCGGGCGTGAGGAAGTAGCCGAAAGTGCCCTGCGCAGCAAGATGAAAGGCACCAAGCAAATGCGCTTTGGCCGGGTGTTCTCGCCGTCGAAGTTCGTGCCGAAGAAATTTGAAGAAGATAAAGGCAAGGTTGTCGATTACTACAACAAGCTAGGTTACCGCGACGCTGTCATCGAAAAAGATTCGATCGCTAACAGTGGCGGGCGCACCGTGGGTATCAAGCTGACGCTCTCGGAAGGCAACAAGTATTATTACCGAAACGTAAATTTCGAAGGTAACTACCTGCATACCAGCGATCGGCTGCGCGAGGTACTCGGTATCAAGAAAGGCGACGTCTATAGCCCGGAAGAGCTGGACAAGAGGCTGAACGGCAACCCCGGTCAGGACCTAAGCTCGCTCTACATGGACGATGGCTACCTCTACTACCGGGCCGAGCCCGTGGAGCGGGCCGTGGTGGGTGACTCCATCGACCTGGATATCCGGATTTACGAAGGCAAGCAGGCGACCATTAACCGCATCATCCTGAACGGCAATACCAAGACGTCGGACCACGTGGTGATGCGTCAGATCAGGACGCTGCCCGGTCAGAAGTTCTCGAAGACGGCCATCATACGTACCCAGCGCGAACTCTCGACGCTCGGCTATTTCGACCCGGAAAAGATTGGTATCAACCCGATTCCGCAGGCCGACGGTACCGTTGACATTGAATACAACGTCGAGGAAAAACCGAATGACCAGATCGAACTCTCGGGTGGCTGGGGTGGCTACATCGGCTTCGTGGGTACGTTAGGCCTTACGTTCAACAACTTCTCGGCCCGCAACATTACCAACCTGAGTGCCTGGCGCCCGCTGCCAGCCGGTGACGGCCAACGTCTGTCGATCCGTTTTCAGGCCAATGGCAAGCAGTTCCAGACCTATTCGCTGTCGTTTGTAGAACCTTGGCTGGGTGGCCGCAAGCCCAATGCTCTGTCGGTGAGCCTGAGCCATACGGTCTACCGGTCGTATAACTACTACGATCTCTACAGCCGGAACAGCGGTAACGCCGTTCCCATTGGCTCATACACCAACACGGCCATTACGGTGGGGCTGGGTCGTCAGTTGAAAGTGCCCGATGATTACTTCTCGCTGAGCAACTCGGTCACCTATCAGCAGTATGACCTCAACAACCTGAATATTTTCGGGAATGGCTACAGCAACGGGGTATCGAACAACTTCACGTTCAACACGACGCTGTCACGCAACAGCATCGATCAACCGCAGTTTCCGCGCCTGGGCTCATCGTTTACGCTGAGCGGCTCGTTTACGCCGCCTTACTCGGTGTTTCGGTCGAAAGATTACCAGCCCGACGCCGCTAACCCCTACCGTTGGGTCGAGTATCACAAATGGATGTTCGACGCCAGCTGGTTCCAGACGGCGGTGGGCAAGTTTGTGCTGAACGCCCGCGCTCACATGGGCTTCCTGGGCAGCTACAACTCGCGCACGCCCATCGGTCCGTTCGAGCGGTTCGTGCTGGGAGGCTCAGGTTTGGCTGGGCAAGGGCAGTTTGCGCTGGCGCAGGACATCATCGGTCTGCGGGGTTACCCCGACCGCCGCGTGCTGACGCTCGACAACAACCGCGTGGCTACCGGCAACGAGGCCAACCAAGGTGGGGTTGTTTACAGCAAGTACGTAGCCGAACTGCGCTACCCGGTATCACTGAACCCATCGGCTACGATCTTCGTGCTGGGCTTCCTGGAAGCAGGCAACAACTGGGCGACCTACAAGCAATATAACCCCTTCGACCTACGCCGTTCGGCGGGTGCGGGTGCCCGTATCTTCATGCCGGCCTTTGGTCTGATCGGGATCGACTACGGCTGGGGCTTCGACGAAATTCCGGGTGTTCAGAAAGCCGGCACCGGTCAGTTCCACTTCACCATCGGGCAGCAGTTCCGGTAGGAAAATGTACGATGTATACTAAACGATGAACAATGAGCTAGCGCCGGAACAGTTAGTTGCGCGCTAGCTCATTGTTCATCGTTTAGTATACATCGTACATTTTTTAACGCCATTAAACGTTCTCTACCTAAACACATCTAACCAACAGACAGCCGCCCGCGCAACTATGAAAAGGGGTTTGTTCTTAGTAACTTTGTGGCTAATTGGTGGAGCTGTTCCGGCCGTTGCTCAGAAGTTTGGGTACGTTGATATGGAGTTCATATTCAGCAAATTACCTGAATACAAGAAAGCGCAGGATGGGATCGACCAATTTGCAGACCGGTGGTCGAAAGACATTCTGGACAAGCAGGCCGAGATTGAAAAAATGCAACGCGCCTACCAGGCCGAAGAGATTTTGCTGACCGACGACATGAAACGGGAACGGCAGCGGGTCATCAACGACAAGGAGCGCGAAGCACGGGAATACAACAACAAAGTGTTTGGCTATGAGGGCCTTCTCTTTCAAAAAAAGAAGGAACTCATGAAAGCGCCGATGGAGTTAGTACAACGAGCCCTCGATAAAGTAGCCACGCAGCGTAAGCTCGATTTTCTGTTTGACAAATCGAGCGAGGGCATGATGATGCTTTACACCAACCCCCGTCACGACTATACCGATTACGTGATGGAGGAGCTGGGTCTCGACCCTGACAGCCAGAAAGCGAAAGCGGCACCTGCCAGGCCGGCAGCCGCCCAACAGCAAAAGCAGTAAAACCTAACTAAACAATCCAATACACAGTCGAATGAAAAAGAATCTGGTCATGGCGCTTGGCGCAGCCCTGTTAATGGGGGGCCTGAGCGCACGGGCACAAGCCCAGGCGTCAACGCCGGTAACGGCTGCTCCGTCAGCCTCAACGTCCTCTGCCCCCCGGGCAACGGCCGCAACTCCGCTTAAAATCGGATATACCAGCATGGACTATCTGCTCCAGCAGGCTCCTGAAGCGAAAGACATCCAAAACCAACTGACGATTACGCGCACTCAACTCGAAAACGAGTCAAAGCGCCTTCAGAAAGAGTTTGAAGATAAATATAAGGCCTACGAAGCAGGACAGGCTCAGATGTCAGAAGTGATCAAGGCTGACCGCGAAAAAGAGCTACAAGGCCTGCAAACGCGCTTGCAGGAGTTTCAGCGCAATGCTGAAGGCACGCTGCAGAAGAAATATCAGGACCTAGTTAGCCCCGTGTTGCAGAAAATTCAGAAGAACGTAGATGCCGTAGCTAAAGAAAATGGCTACTCGCACATCTTCAACCTCGACGCGGGCGCCGGTACGGCCGTTATCCTGTTATATGCACCCGAAGATGGCAATATCTCGGATCTGGTAGCGAAGAAAATGGGCGTAACGCCGAAGCCGGCTGGTGCTGCCACTGGCGCAGCAACGACCCCGGCTCCGAAGAAGTAGTCAGTAGGGTTTGAAAGGGTTTGCGGTCTACCGTTTAACGTCTGATGTTGGTTTACTACCTGAGTAAGCAACAACAGGCCTTAAACGGTAAACAGCAAACCCTTCTTCATGCCACTGCGGCTTCCAGCAGCCGGATGGTGCCTTTCGTGGCGTCAATTTCGGCGTTGATGCCGAGCGGAATCGTGAATTTGTCGACGATGTGGCCAATCATAGCGCCCGAAAACGCGGGGACCTTCAGCGGTTCCAGGTACGTTGCCAATACGTCTTCCAGCGTGAGCGAGCCGTAGCTACCCTCGGTTTCGCACTTGGTGCATTTGCCAAATACAACACCGGCCACCTGATCGAGCACGCCCGCCAATTTGAGTTGAGTCAGCATTCGATCAACGCTGTAGGGTTCTTCGTGAACATCTTCCAGAAACAAAATAGCCCCTTTCCAATCAGGTACGTAGGGCGTGCCGATGAGGTGGCTCAGCACCGTGAGGTTGCCGCCCAGTAGTCGCCCGCGGGCTATACCGGGGTTCAGCGTGGTGATGCGGTCGCGGGTTTGCGTGAGCGTATCGCCCTTGTCGGTTGGATTCTGGAAGAGCGTCGCTTCCCCATCCATTAGCACCCGCCGCAGCCAATCGACCGTAAACCGATTCCAGGTAGCGGCCCCTTCCGGTCCGTGCATGGTGGCTAACCCGGCTTTGGCGTTGATGGCCAGCAGCAGGGCGGTAATGTCGCTGTAGCCGATCAGAATTTTGGGGGTGCGGCGCATCTGTTCGTAATTGAGCAGGGGCAGCAGGCGGGCACAGCCCCACCCGCCGTGCATCGCCATCAGGGCGTGGATCGACGGGTCGGCGAAGAACGCATTCAAATCGGCGGCCCGGTCGGCATCCCGACCCGCCAGATAGCCGTAACGGTCATAGAAATGGGGTGCTAGCCGGGCTTTCAGGCCAAGTGCCTGTAGCGACTCAATCGTAATCTGCACCTGCTCACGGCTGTAGGCGGGCGCCGCCGGGCAGAACAGCCCGACCGTATCGCCGGGTTTCAGCCGCGGCGGTTTTTGCAGGGGTAGCGGGAGGGGTCGGGCCTCAGCGGGCCACTGCCTGACCAAGGGAGCCAGTAAGGCCGATTTAAGCAGCGTTCGGCGGGATAACATAGATCAATTTAGATGAAGAATAGCCGCTAAAAGAAGGGTATTTTACGTTTATACCCACCTAATAGGCGGAGAAAGATACCTTTTAAACGAGTAAAGTAGAAAGCATTTTTGCCGCCCTTTCGCAACATATATCCACCCGGTAAAGCCGGTCTGTTTTCGATTGAATGAAGCCTTACGCGCTGTATACTGCCGAAGAGTTGGCGGCTGATGATCTATTCGTTCGTTGGGTGCAACACCCCTACGACGAAGAGGTGTCGGCTTTCTGGCAACAGCTGCTCAATCAGCAGCCGCGGTTGTCGGCCCGCTTCGACGAGGCTCGTTCGTTGATTCTGCACGCGGGTAGCTCGCTATCGTTGCCGGCCCTGCTGCCCGACGAGTCCGATACGCTATGGCGGCGCATCCGGGGGTCCTTGCAGGACATGGAAGATGTGCGGAGCCTGCGGCCCGAGGTACGTCGGTTTATTGGCTGGTGGTACTTCGTCAGGGCGATCGCGGCCACGGCCTGCATTGCCTCGCTGCTAGGGCTGGCGGTCTACAAACAGTATACACAGGAAGCCTCCCGGCTTATCACCACGACCACACAGGCCCGGCTCATCACCTTGCCCGACGGCTCACAGGTACGTCTGTTTCCGCACAGTAGCCTGCGGTTTACGCCGCGCGGATTCGCGCGCGAGAGCACAGCCGAGGGCAGCGTGCACACCGAGCTAACCCGCGCGGTATGGCTCGATGGCACCGCCGAATTCGATGTAGTGAACTCACCGGCGGGGGGCGTTACCAACGCGTTTCGGGTGCATACCGAACACCTGACCGCCGAAGCGACGGGCACGCATTTCAAGGTTACCCACACCGACGCCCAAACAAATGTGGCCTTGCGCGAGGGCCATTTGAACCTCTTGCTGGGTCATCAGCAGGTGCGGCAACTCAACCCCGGCGAGGTCGTTTCGGTAGCGGGTGGCGAAATACGTTAGTTAACTAGCAAAAACCTTTCTCTACTAAGCCGGTTGTTTTTGGTGAGAAACCAAACAAACCTCAACCGATGGAAAAGCAGACCGGCACCCATGTAGACAAGACAGTTCTCGTAACAGGAGCCACCAGCGGTATTGGCCGCGAGCTCGCCACCCTTTTCGCCAAAGACGGCTATAACCTCGTCCTGGTTGCCCGTAGCGACGAAAATCTGTCGCAGGTAGCTGATGGACTCGAGCAACAATATGGTATAAAGGTGACGCAGATCGCCAAGAATCTGGCCGACGAACAGGCTCCGCAGCAGATCTACGACGAGATCAACGGCAAGGGCGTGCAGATCGATGTGCTGGTCAACAACGCCGGTATGGGTGAATACGGCAAGTTTGCGACCGAAACCGATTTGCAGAAGGAAATGGACATCATCCGGATCAACGTATCGGCGCTGGTGGGCCTGACCAAGCTGTTTCTGCGCGACATGGTGCAACGCAACGAAGGCAAGATTCTGATGCTGGGATCGGTGGCCTCGGTAGTCCCCAACCCATTGATGGCCGTTTACGGAGCTACGAAGTCGTTCATTTATTCGTTTTCGGAAGCACTCCGCAACGAGATCAAGGATACCAATGTGACGCTGACCGTGCTGATGCCCGGCGCTACCGACACCGACTTTTTCAACAAAGCCGGCGCGATGAACACCAAAGCGCAGGATAAAGCCCGCGACACATCGCCCGCCGACGTGGCAAAGACCGGCTATGAGGCCTTGATGAGTGGCAAAGACAAAGTTGTACACGGAGTGGCCAACAAAGCCACGGTGGCGATGGCGCACCTGCTGCCCGACTCAGCCGTAACGAATCAATCGCGGCAGGATATGAAGGATATCAACGAAGCCGAAGAAGAATCGCATACTGCCCAGAACGTGGCGCTGAGCCTTGGCATCGCGGCGCTGGCTATTGCGGGTTTGTTTGTGCTGAAAGTCTGGAACGACCGCAGCCCCGTTGAAAACGCTTACGACGAAACACGCCTTCGGTACAAGGCCAACCGGCTGAAAAACCGGGCCCAAACTGGTCTGGAAGACCTGAAAGAAACCGTATTGAACGCGGTAAATTAAGCGCGCAGTTAGTCATCAAGGTCCAATGTTCAACGATCCTCGCTATCTTGGACATTGGACCTTGACTCTTTTTTCCGCTTGACACCTGCTTCCTCCGCGCCGACTACTGCCACATCGCTCGACAACCGGCCCAAGATTGGCCTTTCGTCGGCCATCATTTTTGTCATCAGCTCGGTCGTTGGCACCGGGGTCTTCAAAAAAGTAGTCCCCATGGCTGCCGAGCTGGGCTCGCCCACGCTGGTGTTGCTGGCTTGGTTGCTGGCCGGGCTGGTGAGTCTGGCCGGTACGTTGAGCAACGCCGAAGTAGCCAGTATGCTCGCCAGCGAAGGCGGCGAATACGTTTACTTCCGCATCATTTATAACCGCTTCTTCGCTTTTCTCTTCGGCTGGACCAACTTCGCCGTTATCCGTACGGCTTCCATCGCCTCCATTGCCTACGTCTTTGCGCAATCGGTCAATTCACTGATTCCGCTACCGGCTACCCCCGCCGCCTGGGCCGATTTTTCGCTGCTGGGCCTGCACCCGCTCGAAAATAGCAGCGTTAAGCTGTTGGCTATCGCGCTGGTTTGGGGGCAAACCGCGTTCAATATCCGGGGCCTACGCACCGGCGAAGCCATCAGTCGCGCGCTCACCGCTATCATGGTTATTGTGATGGTGGGTTTTGTCATCATGGGTCTGGTGTCCGGGGTTGGCAGCGTGGCCAACCTGCAACCCATCGATACGGGCTTGTCGGGGAGCTCGTTGCTGAGCGCCATGGCACTGGCCTGCCTCAGCGCCTTTTGGCCCTATGAAGGCTGGAATACGGTCGGGTATATTGGTGGGGAGATCAAAAATCCATCCCGCAATTTGCCGTGGGCGCTTACCATCGGTACGCTGGCCATTATGGTGTTGTACCTGCTGATGAATCTGGTGTATCTGTATGTGGTGCCGGTGGGTGATTTGGCTGCGCTCAAAGGCCAACCCAACAGCATTGCCGCCGTGACGGTAGCGGGGACCATGGCGGGTTCAATAGGGTCGCTGGTGCTGTCGTGTCTGCTGCTGGTGACGACCTTCAACTGTTGCAGCATCACTATCCTGATGGCGTCGCGACTCTTCTACGCCATGTCGAAAGACGGTCAGTTCTTCAGCCGTATCGATTACCTCCACCCTACGTTCCAGACGCCATCGCGCTCGTTGCTGCTTCAGGCCGCCTGGACAACGCTCATGGTGTTGTCGGGATCATTCGACACGCTGACCGACATGCTCATTTTTGCGGCGTTCATTTTCTACGGGGCCACCACCGTTGGCGTGTTCATCCTCCGCAAACGCATGCCCGATACCGAACGGCCTTACCGGGTGATCGGCTACCCTATCGTGCCGGGTTTGTTTATCGCGTTCTGCGCTTATCTGGTGATCAACACGCTCATCAACCGTCCCTACGAAGCGGGCGTAGGCCTCTTGCTTATGGCGACAGGCGTGCCTTTCTACTTTTACTGGAAACGAAAGCAACCGGCCTGATGCCGCGCTAACGAAGCTTTTCGTTGTCCAGATGCCGGGTGGCGTCCCGGATGTTTTTCTTATCGAGGTTCTTGGCCAGCGCCTCCGTCAGGTCGATGCCCGTTTGGTTGGCCAGGCAGATCAGCACCCAGAGCACGTCGGCTATTTCGTCGCCGAGATCACGGTTCTTATCCGATTCTTTCTCCGACTGCTCACCATACCGACGAGCCATAATGCGCGCCAGCTCGCCAACTTCCTCGGTGAGGATCGCCATATTGGTCAGTTCGTTGAAATAGCGTACACCAACGGTTTTGATCCATTGATCGACGGTATCCTGTGCTTCGCGAAGAGTCATTTTTGATCGTGTATGTGGTCAGCTACTTCTGAAAGCATTCCAAATAATGGCTGAATTTAGCCAGATCAAATTGGAGTCTGGCTAAACTAGCCAAACGCTTCGCCTAGTAGTGACGAATTTCGTAAGGATTGTACAGTAAAGGATCTTTAGGGAGAGGGACAAACAACTTTTTTAAGCTAGTTAGCGGAATATGATCCACGTTTATTTCTCCTGCTAAAGCTTCAGTGCTCTTATCGTACCAGCTTATTAGCCTCTGAATTTTCACACGATGCAACACGAGTCTATTTAGTCTTTTACAGCACTACTAGCCAAAAGCTTGAGGTCCAGAGTTCAAAGTTAGCTACCGCATAAAACCTTGAACCCTGGACCTCAACTATTGCACAACAAAGAAATTACTGTTTCAGCAGGCGGATCGTTTTCGTCTGGTTGCCTGTCTGAATCTGATACAGGTAGATACCCGTCGACAAGTTCGTGCCTTCCACACCGATGCGGTGTTTGCCAGCGGGCTGCACACCGTCTGACTGGTTCTGGCGAATGATGCCACCACGGGCGTCGGTCAGGGTGTGTTTTACCGTGCTGGCTTCGGGGAGTGTGTATTCAATAACCGTCTGCTCCTGGAAGGGGTTGGGCGTAGCCGACACGAGCAACTCTGGGCGCACTTCCGACGATGGAGCGGTCACATTGGCGATAGTCGCCTGAAAGACCGAACCGGCGCGGGCCTCGAACCCCGGCGTGAGGGTGATGGCTTTGCCCGCCGTGTAACTAGCCGTCCCGGAGCGCTCGACTACGTTGCGGGCCGAGATCGCTTCAAACGCCTGTACATCGACCGCCTGACCGGCTGAGATTGTCCGTTCAACTGTTGTCCGTTGAGAAATGTCCTGAGCCTGAGTGGCGGCGGCAATCAGACAGAAAGAACAAAGAAGTAGCGATTGTTTCATAGCAGTTGTGCCGGGGTGACGATCATTTATGACAAGTTTACTGATTTTACGCAAGATTGTTGCCAATATTCACGAAAATGGCGCGTTTCGCGCGAAACGTTTTTTTACGGACGTGGTTATGGTCAAAGTCGCCCGCGCTTTCCGCCTTTGACCATGAAAATCGAGCATATCCGCGAACAACTTCATCTGCTCATCGACGAGGTCGATGACATTTACGTGCTGAACGGCCTCTACCGCAATCTTCTTGCCGATAAGCGCCAACGCCTCGACTATGAGCGCGAACAGGCCCGAAAAGCCGAGAAAGAAAAGAAAAAGTAGCCTTCAGGTACGTTTCGTTCTTTATCCAGTTTACCCTAAAAAGGAAAGGCAGCGACTGATCGCTGCCTTTCCTTTTTGTCTTTCCGTGACCTTGCTCAACGGGCTTCGCCCTCTATTTCGGCTACAAGCTTGTCGTACCAGACCTGCCCATAGGCTCTGACGAGTGCCTCGCGGACAAATTTGTAGACAGGTACGTTCAGCTCTTTACCAAAGCCGCAGGCCGGTTTGCAGATGGGCCAACGATCGTAGTTGAGCGCGTGGTAGCCATCGTATTTGGTAACCCGGATTGGGTACAAATGGCACGAAATGGGCTTCTTCCAGTTGATTTTCCCGTCGTTGTAGGCCGCTTCGATGCCACATTTCAAGATACCCCGATCGTCGTAGATGGCGTACACACATTCGCGCCCGCCAACGGTGGTGGTCACGTAGTCGCCGTCTTCGTCGGCCTCATACAGGCCCTGCGCTTCGATCGCCTGCACACCGGCGGGCGAGAGGTAGGGCTTCACTTCAGGGTAGACTTCGCGCAGTTTGGCTAGTTCGTCGCGTTCGAGGGGAGCCCCCATGTCGCCTTCGACGCAGCAGGCTCCTTTGCATTTATCCAGGTTGCAGACAAAAAACTGGTCGGCAACGTCGTCACTGATGACAGTATGGTCAATGAGAATCATACCCGAAGTTACTCGCTAACTTTTAGTTTCTGGCCTAGGCGGGCATTCATATCGGGAAGTTTATTCCACTCCACCAATTGCTCCACCGTTACGCTGTACTGCCGGCTGATGCTATAGAGGGTTTCGCCCTTGGCCACAACGTGGTAAACGGGGCCGGTGGGTGGCGTCACGGGTGCCTCCGGCTCTTCGGTCGTGGTGGTTGTGGTAGTCGACCGGGGCGGCGTCACCGTTACGGGTTGGCCCACCGGATAGCCCGGCTGCACATTACGAACGCTCAGCTTCTGCCCTACCGCCAGTTTGTTATCCAGCGACAGCGAATTGGCGGCGAGGAGGTCGTCGACCGTTACGCCGTAGTATTTCGAGATGCTGTAATACGTCTGGCCGGCCTCGACGGTGTGGGTCATGGTGCGGCCACCGCTGTTGGGGGCGGCTTCGGTGCGCGGCCGGGTCATGGGCGGCAACGGCGGCACACTGCCTTCCCGGCCTTGGGTCGGCGTAGCGTCGCGCTCGCTGATTGGTGTCTGCGGTAAAACCTGGGGCGACGACTGGCGTGGCTTAGTCTGCGCGGTCCGGCTTAGCTCAGGGTCGGGCGTATCGGGGTAGCTCGTGGGCTTCGGGCGGCTGATGGGCTCGTCAGGTACGTTGCCACTCTGGCTGGCTGGCGTCGAACTGCTGCGGTCTGTCTCGGCCGGGCGGCGTTTTGGCACCGTAGTGGCTACCGGTTCTGGCGAGGCGGTACTGCCTGCCCCGGCTACATCGGTACGGGCTGGCGTGGTGCGCTCCCGCAGCGGCTCCCCTTCCGACCGTACGATGATGGTCCGCTGGGGCGAACCGGCATCCGAGCGCGGCAAGGTTACTTCGGCGGGTTGGCTGCTGGGTACGTCGGCGACCATGGGTGGCACCGTCAGGGTGGGCGTGGGCGTAGCCGTGCGCGGTGTACTGGCGGTCGGTTTCGGAGCCGCAGCGACGTCCGTAGTCGGCTGGTCGGCAGGCGTTGCCGACGGCGTGGCGCTGCCAATCAGTTTGGGCTGGTAGCGACGCCGTTCCGAGGCGTTGCGCGGAATCTGGCCGTTGCTGGCTACGGGTTGCGTGGGGGTGGTTGAAGGCGTAGCCGGCGTAGGGTCATACACGGGCGGCGTGGGGCCGTTGATAATCTCGACGGGCGTTTTGGCCGGGCGTTTCTCCCGCAACCACAGCACGCGCCCGACCTGTAGTTTTTGCACCCGGTCCATCCGGTTGTATTTCAGCAGCTTCTTCAGCCGAATTCCGTAGCGTTGCGAGATGCTGCGCATCGACTCGTCGGCGCGGGCCGTGTGGAAAGGTACCAGTGCTTTCTTGTATTTTTTGGCCAGGTAATACACCTCGCCCGTCGTGACCAGATCGCGGTCGGTGAGTTCGTTATACCGCAGGAAACTCGACAGGCTGATCTTGGCTTTGCGGGCGAGCGAACCGGGGTTGTCGCCCGCCTGCGCCTGGATCCCCGGCAACCCGTTGATCTCGTACAGAATCGGGTCATCGGCCGAGCGCGCCGTGGTGGTTACCTTCCGCAAGACCGGGAAGCCCACATCATCCGCCGCTACGTTCTTGAGGGGCTGGTTGGAGGTTTGGGCAATGCGCTGGCGCAGGTCGTTGATCTGGCTATTGGGCGTCGGGATGGTCAGCACGTGATTGCCCGACGTGGGTACGTGGTCGATCAGCAGCCAGCGGTTGTAGGTACGTATGTCGGCGGGATTGAGGTTCAGTTCAGCGGCCAGCCCATCGATGGTTTTGCCACCCGCATTGGGGTACTCGATGAGCGAGAAGGTCGAGGTCGACTGGTGCGTTTTGAAGGCATATTCGACGGCAATCTTATGGGCAAAAAAGCGCAGAATGTACCGATCGGTGCGGCCGTCGAGCGTGATGTCTTTGGCGTTGGCCCAGTCGGGCGAGACCAGCTGGCTGATGCCGCCCGTGCCCAGGTAGAACGAGAACAGCGCCGATACCCAGTTGTTATACATGCCGTTGCTGCGGCGCAGGTAGCGGGCGGCAGCGCGGGTCGAGGCGGTGATGTTTTTGCGTTCGTCGACTTCTTCGTTCACCTGCAGGCCATAATCCCCGGCGGTTTCGCGCTTAAACTGCCAGAAGCCCACCGCCTGCGACGACGACACGGCATCGGGCGTGAGGGAGCTTTCCTGTAGGGCCAGGTATTTAAAATCCGTGGGAATGGACTCACCCAGCAGCACACTTTCGATAATCGGGAAGTAAAGCTGCGCCCGGTCGAGTTTGGCATCCCAATACTGGCGGTTCACCATCAGGGCGTTGATGTCCTGCTGCACCAGGCGGCGGGCGTTGGGTTCAAACCGAACGGTCAGGTCAGCAAACTGCACCTGGTCAGGTGCGTTGGGCGGCGTCATCGGCGCCGACTGGCCAAATGTAACCCCCGGTAGACCCGGCCACAGTAAGCCAACAAAGACAATCAGGTAGACAAAGCGATTTTTCATAGGGTATAGGCTACCGCTTACGAACGAGTAACAGACCGTCGCGCACGGGCAACAGGACGTTCTCGACACGGTCATCATGGTGAATTTTCTGATTAAAGGCCAGCACCGCCTGCGTATCCCGATCGGATGTTTTCACAGGCTGCACCACTTTACCGCTCCACAGCACGTTGTCGGCCAGGATAAACCCGCCGGGGCGCACCTTATCGAAAACGAGGTCGTAGTAAAGCGCGTAGTTTTCTTTATCGGCGTCTATAAAGACCAGATCGAACACCTCATCGAGTGCCGGAATCAGCGCCGCAGCCTGCCCAAGGCGCAGTTCGATCTGCGCGGCCCAGGGTGTTGTCTGCCAGTAGCTACGCGCAAAATCGGCCAGTTCTTCGTTGTTGTCGAGTGTGATCAGCCGACCGTCGGGCGCGAGGCCTTCGGCGAGGCAGAGGGCCGAATAGCCCGTGTAGGTCCCGATCTCTAGCACCCGGCGCGGGCGGATCATCTGGGCAATCATGGCTAAAAAACGCCCCTGTATATGCCCGGAGAGCATGCGGGGCCGGAGCACATGGGCGTGGGTATCGCGGTTGAGCCGACGAAGCGTCTCGCTTTCGGGCGAGGTATGGGCATCGGCATAGGCCGCAAGATCAGCAGCAATAAACTCCATTCGGTTAATCCGGGAAATCGGCGAGACAGCGAGGATTGTACCGGTAAAGGTACGCTTTTCCAGCTAAACGAAGACGGACCCAAACGTTGGTATACAAAGTCGCTGGTTAGGGGCGACTTCTGAGTAAGCGCAAATTTCCCGCCAAATTCGCCGTACTTTTGCGGCCAAATAAACGTTGCTCACGCATCAATGACGACAAACCGCACATTCACCATGATTAAGCCCGACGCCGTTGCCGAGGGCCACACGGGTGCCATTACGAAACTGATCGAGGAAGCGGGCTTCCGCATCGTAGCGATCAAAAAAACCCGGCTCACGCCTGAGCGTGCCGGCGAATTCTACGCCGTCCACAGCGAGCGGCCGTTCTACAACGACCTGAAAAACTACATGTCGTCGGGGGCTATCGTGCCGATGATTTTGGAGAAAGAAAACGCCGTGACCGATTTCCGGAAGCTCATCGGGGCCACCAACCCCGCGCAGGCCGAAGAAGGCACCATCCGTAAGCTGTTTGCCAAGTCGATCGAAGCCAACGCCATCCACGGCTCTGACTCCGACGAAAACGCGCAGATCGAAGGCAACTTCTTCTTCTCCGGGCTGGAGCAGTTTTAATGGCCAATGAACGATGTATAATGTACAATGGAGTAAGATCAACCCCATTGTACATTATACATCGTTCATAATACATTCTTTTTCGTAGTACTTACAGACGGGTTTAAGGGCACACTCGGCGCATTTGGGTGAGCGGGCTATGCACACGTAGCGGCCGTGCAGGATCAGCCAGTGGTGAAACCGGGGCACCAGTGCCGTCGGGATGTGGGCCATCAGGCTTTTCTCAACGGCCAGTGGCGTAGTGGCCGTTCTGGGCACCAGCCCAAGCCGGTGCGATACCCGAAACACGTGCGTATCGACCGCCATCGCCGGTTGGTTGTAGACCACCGACACAATCACGTTGGCCGTCTTGCGCCCCACACCGGGCAGCCGTTGTAACTCGGCCACCGTCGCGGGAATTTCACCGCCAAATTCACTCATCAGGAGCCGGGCCATGCCGACCAGATGCTTCGCTTTGTTGTTTGGATACGACACCGAGCGGATGTAGCTAAACACCTCCTCGACAGAGGCTGCCGCCAGCGACTCGGGCTCGGGAAAACGGGCAAACAGAGCGGGCGAAATCTGGTTGATGCGCTTATCGGTACACTGCGCCGACAGGATTACCGCCACCAACAACTCATACGGATTACTGAAGTGTAGTTCGGTTTCGGCGGTGGGGAAGTGCGTGGTAAAGTAGTCGATCAGGAAGCGGAAACGGTCTTTCTTCAGCATAGCCAAAGATACGGCTTCCGCGCCGCTACATAAACTCAAACCCTTTCATGAATTCGTCGCGGTACGACCGGCCAATCGGCAGGGCGTGTTTACCCACGATCACCTCGCCTTCGCTGAAGCTGTCGATGTGGCGCGTATTGACGGCGTAGGAGCGGTGAATGCGGCAGATTTCGGGGCTCTGCATTTTCTCGATTACCTTGCTGAGCACCTCGCGCAGCGTGTATTTCAGGTCGCGCGTCACGATGTCGGTGTAGTTGCCTTCCGATTGCAGGAACAGTACATCGTCGAGCCGAAACTTCACGAACCGGTAGTTCTGCTTGATAAAGAAATGATCTTTCACCAGCAGCAGCGTTTCGTTTTTCAGCATCGCCTCGCTGGCTTCGCTGGTAACGTGCCCCGGCGACAGCGCCGATTTTTGCAAGGCAAAATTGTGAATCGCCAGATCGATGGCGATGCGCAGATTGAGGTCGTTGAAGGGCTTGGTAATGTAGGCCGAAGGCGACACCTGCCGGGCGCGCTCGATGGTGGGGCCGTCGGTGAGGGCTGTCAGGAAGATAAACGGGATGGGCTGCAACTGCCGCAACCGCCGCGCCGACTCGATACCGTCCCACTCACCTTTGATGTTGATATCGAACAGCACCAGATCGACGGTCATTTGTTTTACGATGCCCAGGGCCTGCGGGCCATTGTCGACGGTATCGACAACAGTATACCCCAGATCGGACAGCCGTTGGGCAAGGTCCATCGCCAGGATCGCCTCGTCTTCCACAATCAATATAGAAATCGCATTCATAGGGTAAGCTAAACGAAATGAAAGGGCATGTCGAGCTGAAACACCAGCCCGTTGCCCGATCGGAACTGGCAGGTGGCCCGCAGCTGCTTTGTGAGCGACTGCACCAGCTGCATCCCGAACGTTTTTGATCGAATGGCGGGTGGCACCGTAGCCGTAACCTCGCCGGGCAACGTACCCATATCTACCAGCATCGCCTCGGTGCGAAACAGACTCGGATGGCCGTCGGGCAGGCCCGGTCCGTTGTCCTGCACCGTCAGCCGCAACTGCGCGGGTCGGCCAGCGCCCAGTATTGGCGGATCGATGGTCTCCAGCCGCACGGTCAGCGCCGGCCGGTCGACGGTACGGTAGGCATATTTAAACGAATTTGTGATTAGCTCATTAATAATCAACCCGAGCGGAATGGCCGTGTCGGTATCGAGCCGTTGTTGCGTAATGTCGAGCGTCAGGTCGAAGTCGTCGGGCCGGTAGCCGTAGGTCGTCATCAGGTTTTCGACCAGATCGGTCACGTAATTGCTGAAGTTAATGGCCGTTACGTCGTCGTTGGTGTAGAGGCGTTGATGTAACATCGACATGGCTTCGACCCGGCTCTGCCCCTCGCGCACCGCCGCCCGCGCCTGTTGATCGGTGAGCCGCCCCGATTGCAGACTCAGCAGACTCGACACGATTTGCAGGTTGTTTTTCACGCGGTGGTGCAGTTCGCGCATGAGCAGCGTCAGTTGGTCCGACTGGCGTTCGATCTGCTCTTTCTGGCGCTGAATCCGCCGGGCGTCGCGCTGTTTGAGTCGGTACAGCGCCCATACCACCGCCAGCAACCCCACCACCAGCAGCAACCCGGCCACCAGCCACCGCAGCTGCCATTTACGCAATTCATTCTCCCGGTCCAGAAAGGCAATCCGCTGCTCTTTCTTTTCGGTTTCGTAGGTTACCTGCAGGTACGAAAACTGATCACGAAAGCCCGCCGTGTAGAGCGAGTCGCTCAGGGCTTCGTTGGCTTTGCGCACAGCCAGCGCCTCGGCGGGCTGGCCGGCATCTTCCAGCACCTCGGCCAGGATGGTGTTGGCTTCGCGTCGTTCGTTTTTGTTGTGCGCCTGAAAAGCCGCCATTACGGCATCGCGGGCCTGCCCAATCGCCACATCCTTGCGACCCAGTGCACTGGTGGCCTTGGCCAGGTACATCAGCGATTGCGCCAGCATACCTTCGTTTTCCTGCCGGGCCAGTGCCAGCGCCTGGCGGGCGTGGCGCTCGGCCTGCAAAGCCTGCCGTTTCACCAGACACAAGCGGGCCATCAGCACGTGCGCCATGGCCAGCTGGGTCTGCATGTTGGTTTTGCGGGCCTCGCGTAAGCCCCAGTTGGCAAGCGGCTGCGCCGAATCGGGCCGGTTCATGTCGAGGTAGTTCCCAGCAATCATCAATCGGCACAAATTAGTCGACTGCGGATCGTTGGACGCCATAAAATGACCAGCGGCCTTCCTGAGCATCTGAATGGCCCGCTGCGGATTGTCGAGTTGCGAATAGATGTTGGCGATGTTCCCCTCGGCCAGCCCCATCACGTTCTGGTCGTTTTGCCGATCGGCTTCGCGCAGGGCCCGGTGGTAATGGCTCAGCGCCTGCCCGTAGTTGCCCAGATTGTCATAGAGCATACCCAGGTTATTGACGATCAACGGCCGGATATCATCCTGCTCGGGACCAGCGGCGCGCGCGAGGGCTTCGCGCATCATGGGCAGGGCTTCGGCGTTGCGCCCTTCGTCGACGTAGGTGAGGGCCAGGTTCATCAGCATCCTCACCAGCTTGTCATTGTTGTGCTGGGTTTTGGCCAGTTGAACGCCCACTTTGAAACATGAATCGGCGCGGTGTGTCTGCCCCATCGTCGAATAGGCCCCCGCCAGGTTATTGATGGCGATCAGGTGGAGCGTATCGTTGGGAAAGCGTTTCAGCAAGGCCAATCCCTGTAGCGCATAGTCACGGGCCTGCGTTACGTGGCTGTACAGCAGCGCATCTGACAGGCGGATGGCTAGTTCGGCATGCCTCGGGCCAACCGGGCGGCTATACAACGTGCGCAGGCTATCGATCCGCCGCAACTCGGCCACCTGCCCGAAGGCAAGCTCAGTTGTGGCCAGCCAGCCACTAATCGACGATATGATGACCAATAAACGCACAGGGAGGCGGGCAATTTCGCATAAACATACGCCGATTGCCCGCCTCCCTGGCCAATTCTATTGTTCGCTTTGTTGCTTATTTGTTAAGCGGTAGGTAACTACCTAAGCGTATACTTACTTCGTTATCAATGGCTCGCAGTGAGTTCGCTATAATGAGCCAGGCAGGCATCCCATAGGCCGATGCGGGCTTCGATGGACCGGATAGCCCAATCGGTGGCTTCCTGCCAGCGCCCCGACTCATCGCCGCACAGTTCGCTCACCATCTGCATGGCCAGGTGGCTGTGGTGGTCGCCGTCGACCTCGATGTGGCGCTCCAGGTAATAGCGGAACGTTTTGAGCGGGCCGGGCGCGGCTTCGTCCATCCGTTGCACGAATTCCAGAAACATGTCGGGGATGAGGTCTTCACGCCCAAACGTAAAAATCGACGCCATGATGTGCGGCTGTTGGGTGGCAATGGCCTCGAAGGTAAACGCCACGAACCGCCGAACGCCCTCTGGCAGGTCGGTCGCTTGCAGGGCGGCCTCCACCGACGTCCCCCGCCGCAACTGATCCAGGAAACCATCGATCAGCGTGGGTTCAGCGCCCATCTGCTGCATCGCCAGCCGGTAGAGTTCGAAGTGGCTGATCCGGTCGTTGGGGTCACCGAGCCACGCGGGCATTTCGTCGCTTTCTTCGCCCGTCACGATCTCGTTAATCAGGTAGCGGGTGGTGCCGGAGCCCACGGGCATCCAGGGTACCGTTACGCAGGTCAGGTCGCGTTGCAGGGCTTTCAGCAGCGACATAAAATCCCACACGGCAAAGGCGTGGTATTTGGTCAGGTCGCGCAGGCCGTCGAGATCCTGCACGGCCTGGTAGATGGGGTGAGTCAACAAGCGTTGCCGTACTGGCGCCAGGGCGGTGTTCAGGCTGTCGATATGAGCGTTCATGGAGTTGGATGATCAACTGTGATCTTGTTGATTGGGTAATCGTTTGTTGGGGAAAATGGTTTGCGCCGTTGCTACCGAAACGGGCCTTATCCTGAACTATTCTTTCCCAAACGTTAGCAGAGGCTACGCAAACCGTTCGCAGGCCGTGCGGGCTCATAAAAAAACCTGCCTCGATGCCGAGGCAGGCTTCAGGTACGTTACCCGATCTCTACGCTATTCTTCCTGCAACACAGGTACGTGGTTGAGGTCGAGTTCGTTTTCCCACTTGGCGACCACGGTGGTTGCCACAGCATTACCCATCACCGACGTGGCCGAACGCCCCATGTCGAGGAAGGGGTCGATGCCCAGGATGAGTGCCAGCCCTTCGGTGGGCAGGTCGAACAGCGCCATCGTGCCGGCGATGACCACCAGCGACGCACGCGGTACGCCCGCAATGCCTTTGGAGGTGACCATCAGCGTGAGCAGCATCAGCACCTGCTGTTCGAGCGACAGCGGCACGCCGTAGGCCTGCGCCAGAAAACCCGTGGCAAAGGTCATGTACATCATCGAGCCGTCGAGGTTGAACGAATAGCCCAGCGGCAGCACAAAGCCGATGATGCGGTTGGAGACGCCGAAGTTTTCCAGCACCTTGATCTGCTGCGGCAGCGACGCCTCCGACGACGCCGTACTGAACGAGAGCAGCAGGGCGTCTTTCATCACCTTCAGCAGCCGGAAGAACGGGATTTTCATGAACGTGCAGATGGCGAACAGCACCACAAACACGAAGAACAGCAGCCCGCCGTAGAAGCACAGTAGCAGGTAGGCATACGAGACGAGGATGCTCAGGCCTTTCGACGCCACGACGGCCGCCATCGCGCCCAGTACGGCAAACGGGGCCAGCTGCATCACGTACCCCACCATCTTGAACACCAGCTCACTAAGGGCATCGAGGGCTTTAGTAATACTCTTGCCTTTGTCGCCAATGGCGCCCAGCGCCACGCCGAAAAAGAGCGAAAACACCACGATTTGCAGGATTTCGTTCTCGGCCAGCGCCCGAAACGCCGAGTCGGGAAAGATGTGCAGGATGAATTCTTCGATTGAGTTGAGCTTTTTGCCTTCAATGCCCACCGACGTACCGGCGGCCGGCCGTGGCCAGCTCTGAATGGAGCCCGGCTTGGTGATGTTGACGACCACCAGCCCAATGATCAGCGACAGGATGGTGGCAAAATAAAAGTAACCCAGCGTTTTGATACCGATCCGGCCAACGACTTTAAAATCACCGAGTTTGGCAATCCCCACCACCAGCGTTGAGAACACGAGCGGGCCGATGATCATCTTGATGAGCTTGAGAAACACCTTGCTGACGATCTGGAATTTTTGCCCGATGGCGGCTGCCGCGTCGGCATCGTAGGTGCTGTGCAGGATTTGGCCGATCAAAACGCCCAGCACAAAGCCGATGACGATTTTGGTGGTAATGGTAAGTTTCATTGATGATAGGTTAATCGAGTGCCTGATAGACGGCAATGCGAAACTTACGAACGAAATCGGAATAATACGCGTAAGGGTGCACATTGGTGAAGACCAGCATCACGAGGTTTTCGGTGGGGTCAATGGTGTATTCGGAGCAATACATGCCGCCCCAGGTGTAGGAACCGGGCGTGGCCTGATCGCCGTAATGGCTGTTAGGCGTGATGAGTTGCAGGCCCAGCCCAAACTTATCCTGCCGGTCCCAGACGTTGGCATCGCCCAGCTGATTGCGCAGCATCATCTCCACGGTTTTGCGCCCCAGAATGCGTTTGCCGTTGAACGAGCCACCGTTGAGCAGCATTTGGCAGAAGCGGGCGTAGTCTTCGACGGTACCCACCAGCCCCGCCCCGCCGGAGAAATACGTTTTGGCCCCCGACACCGAAAAGGTGCGGTACGTATCGTTGGGGTTCACGATCAGCGGCCCGTCGGTGGTCTTCGAATACAGCTCCACCAGCCGACCCACCTGACCGGGCGGCAGGTAAAAATGGGTGTCGTTCATGCCCAGCGGATCGAGTACGCGTTTGCGCATCGCCACGTCGAGCGGTTGGCCCGACAAAATCTCGACCAGCCTCCCGATGATGTCGGTGTTGAGGCCGTAGGTGAAGCCGTCGCCGGGATCTTTCAACAACGGCCGTTTAGCCAGCCGGTTGACCACGTCTTCCAGCTTATCGGGGTCTTTCGAGCCGAAAAACGGCACCCGAAACTCGACGCGCCCATCGAGCGGGTGTTCATAGGGAATACCGGCGTTGTGTGCCAGCAGTTGCCGAATCGTGATCTCCGATTTGGCCGGTCGGGTTTCGTAGTTGCCTTTGGCGGGGTCGTTTTTGTCGTAGCTGACCAGCACCGTGGGGTTTTTGAACGCCGGAATATAGGTCGAGATGGGGTCGTCGAGCAGGAATTTACCTTCCTCGAAGAGCGTCATCAGGGTGGTGGTGGTGATGGCCTTGCTCTGCGACGCAATGCGGTAGATGTCGGATGTTCGGGCGGGCGTCTTTTTTTCAAGGTTGCTGTAGCCATAGGCTTTGTGCAGCACCACCTGCCCATTGCGCGCCACAAACGCGACGGCATTCGGGGCGATTCCCTCATCGACAAATCCCTGCAACACCGCGTCGACGCGCTTGAGCCGTTCCGCCGAAAAACCGTGCGTAGCGGGCAGCGCATTGGGCGAAAACTGCTGCGGTTTCGGCTGTGCGATCAGCGTTATGGGAAGCAGCAAAAAGTAAAGTGCTTTCATAGAAGCAAAAACACGTAGAGACGCATAGGAATGCGTCTCTACAGATGTTGGTTACTGGCCGAAGGCGTACACCGTCGTTTGGGTGTAGGTCTGCCCCGGCTTCAGGATGGTGTTTGGGTACGTGGGGTGGTTAGGCGAATCGGGGTAGTGCTGCGTTTCGAGCGCCAGCGCTTCGCGCAGGTTGATGGCCCGGCCGTATTTGCCTTTGTCTTTCCCGTTGAAGAAGTTACCCCCGTAGAACTGGATGGCGGGCTCGGTCGTCATGATCGTCATCTTGATGCCCGATTTGTCGCCCGTGACTTCCGCAATTTTGGCCAGCGTGCCCACTTTCGTGTTTAGCACCCAGTTGTGGTCGTAGCCACCCGCGAATTTTAGTTGCTCATTGTTCGGCGTATCGACCCGCGCGCCAATGGGCGTGGGCTTCCGGAAATCGAAGGGCGTACCGGCCACCGGCTGCGGCTCTCCCTGCGGAATCAGCCCTTTGTCGACCACCGAGTACCGGTCGGCATCGATCATCAGCACGTGGTTGTTGATGGTGCCGCTGCCTTCGCCGTTCAGGTTGAAAAAGCCGTGGCTCGTCGGGTTGACGGGCGTCGCCTTGTCAGTCGTGGCTTTATAGTCCAGCTTCAGCGCGTTGCCGTCAACAATCGAATAGGTAACGGTGGTGGTGAGGTTACCGGGGAACCCGCCCTCGCCGTCTTTCGACAGGTACGTTAGTTGGAGCGTTTTGTCGTCGATCTGCTTGGCATCCCAGACATGGCTATGGAAGCCGCTCGGTCCGCCGTGCAGCGTGTTGCCGTTGTTGTTCTGCTCTGTCTTGTAGGTCTTGCCATCGAGCGTAAACGTAGCCTTACCAATCCGGTTTCCGAAGCGCCCGACAACCGGCCCGAAGAAGGCCGCACCCGGCTTTTCGTAGTCGCTGATATTGCTGAACCCAAGCGCTACGTCGACGGGTTTGCCGTCTTTGTCGGGGGCAATCAGGCTGACGATGCGGGCACCGTAATTGGTGATGGCCACCTGAATTTTATCGCCTTTGAGGATATAAAGGGCCGTTTTCTTGCCCTCGATGGTGCCGTCGAAGGCCTTAGGATCGGGCAGGGCGTAGTTGATGGCGCTGGTATCCGCCGTGGTCGAATCGGTTTCGGGCGTACCGGCAGCCGGGGTATTAGCCATTTCAGTATCTGCTTTTTTGGTTGAAGATTGGCAGGCAGCGGTCCAGAGCAGACTTAGCACCGCGGCCGAAAGCATCAGTTTTTGCATATTGAGCAAGAAAAAGGGTTTAGCGAGAAAACACAAAGAACGGCCTCATCAGGCCACGCAACAAAAAATACGTCGGCCATAGACCGACGTATTTTGCGATTACTAACCTATGATGAAACAAGTTCACAATCCACAAAGCAGTTTGGGTCCTTATTCTACATCATGCCTCTGAGGCAACGGGAAAAATGGTTATAATGAATAATGTATAATGCACGATGTACAATGCTCGCCTCCTGCGCTGATGGCGATCGCGAAACCATTGTACATCATACATTGTGCATTATTCATTACAACACCGAGTTCATGCTGCGGACGGCGTCGGCCGATTTGGCAAAGGCAGCCTGCTCTTCCTCATTCAGTTTGTAATCGATAATTTCTTCCCAGCCGTTTTTGCCGATCACCACGGGTACGCCCAGGCAGATATCTGACTGACCGTATTCGCCGTTGAGGGCCACGCAGCAGGGGAAAATGTGTTTCTGATCGCGCACGATGCTCTCCACCAGTTCGGCCACCGCCGCGCCGGGTGCATACCAGGCCGACGTACCGATGAGCTTCGTCAGCGTGGCACCGCCCACCATGGTGTCGGCGGCTACTTTCTGGAGCGTGGCCTCATCGAGGAATTGGCTCACGGGCACACCGTTGCGGGTAGCCAGGCGCGTCAGCGGGATCATGGTCGTGTCGCCGTGGCCGCCGATTACCGTGCCGTGGATATCGTTGGGCGGGCAGTCCATCGCCAGCGACAGGTACGTCTTGAACCGGGCCGAATCGAGGATACCGCCCATGCCGATGATCCGGTTTTTGGGCAGACCCGACGTTTGCAGCGTCAGTTGGGTCATGGTGTCCATCGGGTTCGACACGATGATGATGATCGCATCGGGCGAGTGTTGCAGGATATTCTCGGTTACGCCTTTTACGATGTTGGCGTTGGTGCCGATGAGTTCTTCGCGGGTCATGCCCGGCTTGCGCGGAATCCCCGACGTGATGACCACCACACCCGAGCCAGCCGTTTTGCTGTAGTCGTTGGTGCTCCCGGTGATCTTGGTATCAAATCCGCAGAGTGTGGCGGTCTGAAACATGTCGAGGGCTTTGCCTTCGCTCAGTCCTTCCTTAATGTCGAGCAGTACGACCTCCTCGGCCAGTTCACGGCGGATGATGTTATCGGCGCAGGTCGCCCCAACGGCACCGGCTCCTACTACGGTAATTTTCATGCAGAATTGTGTTAAAACGGGTAAAACAAGGGCAGTAAAGGTAAGTGAAAGGGTGAATGCCTGCTAAAACTACTCCGAAATCATGACGGCACGGATGCGGTTGGGTAGCCAGCTAGGTTAAGCAAGCGCCCAGGCTTTTGTTTACCGGTATGCGAACAGGCCATTGGCTTAGTAGCGGGCTTCGATGCTTGCTGTCAACAGCTTATAAAGCTGGGCTACCTGCGGCCGGTCGCTCAGGTACGTTAGGTGGGCATCGATCACCTGCCTGTCGTGCCGCCGGGCGGGGCCGGTTTGTACGTCGGCAGGATGGTCGGCGTCGAGGGCTTTCCGCACGGTTTCGCGGATCAGGGGTTTCAGCAGGTCAAACTCGAGGTCTTCGGCGCTCGTGATGTCGTTGGCCAGCGCCATCAGGTGGTTGCTGAAATTACAGGCCAGCACCGCCGCTACATGCAACACCCGCCGCTCGGCCGAACTGACCAGATAAACGATGGTGCTGACGGCCTGCCCCATCGTAACCAGTTGCGTTTCGGTGTCTTTGTTGTCGGCTTCGATGCAGATCGGGATTTGTTCGAAATCGAGCAGATTCCGGCCCCGCGTAAACGTCTGTAACGGATAAAAAACGCCGGTATGCACCGGTACGTCGCTGTACACGTCCATCAGGTGCCGCAGTTTCGCCAACGATTGCCCGCCCGAGGTATGAATGAGCGTGGCTCCTTCGGGCAGCACCAGCCGCGAGCACACCTCGTCGATGGCGTCGTCGGGCACCGACAGGATAAACAGATCCGACGAGTTGTCGGCCATGTTGAGGTCGGAAACGGGCCGGGCATCGTAGAGGATGCTGGCGAGCTGCCGGGCGTGGGTGAGTTGTCGGCTGTAGACCGCAACGACATAATGGCCGATGTTTTCTAACGCGGGGGCCAGGTGCCAGGCAACATTCCCCGCACCGATAAACGTGATGGACATGCGGGAAAGTTAATGGACAATGTACAATGAACAATGGGTGATGTAGCCTGTATGATAAACAATGCACGATAGCAACGTACCCATGACGAAGGCAGGCATCACACGACCAATCGCCAAGCCATTATGCCTCGTACATTGTTCATTCTACATCGTTCATTGTACATTCACCCCATGCGCTACCCATCGTTCCTTCGCCCGCTTGGCCTTGGCCTGTTTCTGTTTGGTTTTGCCGTCTGGCTCTACACGCTCACACTGGGTACGTTCCGGCTGACCGACGAGGTGGTTCGGCAAACGCTGAAGCCCGAGCATCAGGTGGCGCTGAAAACATCACTGGCCCCGTTGCTGGGCCGCGACTATAGCTCGAACCTACGCTTTATCAGCGACCTGCGTGGGGCCATCGACAGCTACAATTCGTCCCAACAGGCCAAGCAAAACTGGAAAGCCGTTATCTACGACGAGTACTTATTTGACCTGGTCAAACGCTCGACAATCGGCGGGCCCATGGAGGCCGCCGGGCTGTGGTTCTGGCTGAGTATCGGGCTGGCGATACTGGGCGGGCTGCTATATGCGTTACCCCGCCTCAACGATCAGCCGGGCATCCGCAACGACGGGCTGGTGCGCCACCCCGCCACGCATCGCGGTTGGATCGGTATCGCGCTGGGTACGTTCCTGATCGGGTTTTACATCCTGCTGTATTTTTACCCCGAATACCTCACCAACTGGACCGCGCTGGTCGATCCTATCAGCCGGGCGCTAAACGGTGGCCCCGCCAGCCGGTGGTTTCTGTATGGCTTTCTGTATACGGCGATCGTGCTGGTGATGGGCGTCCGGATGCTTATCAACTACCGCCACAGCCGCTACCAGCAGTACCGCACCTACTCGGTAATGGCGTTTCAGTTGTTTTTTGCCTTCCTCATTCCCGAGCTGATGAGCCTGCTCAACGCGCCGTATCAGGATCTGAAGAGCATCTGGCCACTCGACTACGACTTCTTTTTCGACTACGAAATCAAGGCCAAACTACAGGCCGGCACGCTGGGCATTTTCATGTTTGTGTGGGGCACGGGCCTCTCGGCCGTGGGGGTGCCGGTAATCACCTATTTCGTGGGCAAGCGCTGGTATTGCTCGTGGGTGTGCGGCTGCGGCGGACTGGCCGAAACGCTGGGTGACCCCTACCGCCACCTGTCCGACAAATCCTTAAAAGCCTGGAAGATCGAGCGGGTGCTGGTGCATGGCGTACTGGTCTTTGCCGTGGTGATGACCGCGCTTGTGTTGTATAGCTACCTATCGGGGCAATCGGCACTGTTTGGCTTTCTGGATTCGTATACGGTGCGCAAAACGTACGGGTTCCTGATCGGCTCCATCTTCGCGGGGGTAGTCGGTACGGGTTTTTATCCGCTGATGGGCAACCGCGTCTGGTGCCGGTTTGGCTGCCCACTGGCGGCGTATCTGGGGCTGGTGCAGCGGTTTAAATCGCGGTTCCGCATCACCACCAACGGCGGGCAGTGCATCTCCTGCGGCAACTGCTCGACCTACTGCGAAATGGGCATCGACGTGCGGGCTTATGCGCAACGTGGGCAGGACATTGTGCGATCGTCGTGCGTGGGCTGCGGTATCTGCTCGGCGGTTTGCCCCCGCGGCGTGCTCAACCTGGAAAACGGCCCGGTTAATACCCGGCGCATTTGAGTAACGCATTGACTGTCTACAGCTTACCTTCCGCTATCCCGATAGATTCAGCGCTAATACACACCTCTATTCATCATGCACCCTTACGTACAAGCCAGTTTGCGGGCTTTCTTCGGTGGCATCCTCCTAGCGCTGTACCATGCATTCATTACTGGCCTGAACCCGTTTTTGGGATCGGTTGCGCTATTTCTGGCTTTACTAGCGATAGGCGCCTACCTCTTCTCGTTGCGGAAGAAAGGCATGCTCTACGTAGGTGTCTTTCTCGTCAGCCTGACGGTGTTCACCAGTCTCTTTGTGGCGCTGGACAATGGCTTTTTCGAGCATAGCCGGCGCTACTACGCCGTTGAATAAATCGCTTATCTTCCTGAATATCAGATCTTTAACGCTCCGAAACGGACCGCCCAGGTATAGGTTTATCAGGGCGCTTTTGAAGGCGCTACGGTCTGCTGGCTCGCTTTGAGGCGGAGAATTTCCTGTTCCAGGCTGTTGGCTTTGAAGTACTGATAGAGCCCGAAGACCAGGAATATTTTCGACAGCACAAACACTGCGATAAAGGCCGCCCGCCAGTATTTGTGTACGCGCAGGTACGTGTCGCTGACCTCTACGTCTATGTAGGGCGAACGACTGGGTTCGGGCTCGGGGGGCGGGGGTGCCTGGGTCGTTTCCGGTTCCCATTTTTTCAGTTCCGAGCCGAACAGCCGCTCCTGCAACGCCAAACCGACACTGGGGGGCGGGGGCACGGCGCTTTCCAGAAAATGCGCTTCCATAGCTAGCTCCAGTTCGTCCAGTTGAGCCATTACGTCCGGATCAGTAGCAAACAGTTGCCGTGCTTCCTCCCGTTCAGCCTCAGACAGCACGCCGAGCAGGTAAGCCTCCAGCAAGCCATCAGTCATGTACTGGTAATTTTTCACAGTCAGTAGGATTTGTGGGAAGGAGAAAAACCGAAAAATTCGCGAACAGCCCGAAACACCGTCGGGCGCTGAATCTGTAGCCCTTCGGCAATGGATTCAGGCGACTGATTGTGGTAGAAGAGCAGGTTAAAGATATGTTCGGCTTGTTGAGCCGCTTCCGTTGTCTTGTGGGTGGGTAACTGCCGGTTTTGCCTGTACTCAAGCGCCTTCTTTCTGGCGAGCCGGATGATGGTGCAGGTAGTACTGGCCGAAAACGGTAGATCGGCCTGTAATTCCGGCGCGGCAAATACCTCGATCAGCACGTCCTGTGCCTGTTGCGGATTTGGCACAATTTTTAGGATAACCCCGTGCGCTACAGCCCCATACCGCTCATATAATCGGAGCCGATTGGAGCCGGTATTGGCCGTTTCGAGTACCGCCGTTTTACCCACAGACCGGTTTAACACATTCATAAGTTGTCAGCCGTTGATTTGTAGACTAGTTGACGTAGCTGGCACCAAAAACCAGACCATTCGCTGCACGTACGAAGGCATAAATTTACAGAAATATGTAGCACAAGCTTACCAAAATCCCAACTAAGTCAACAACGAAGCAGCACGGCCCCTTCCTGCCGACGGGGGTGAACGATCCATAACGCACCAAACGACCGGTAAGCCGGATCAGAATCAGCCGACTCAACGAATGGCGGGGTGGGGCATCTGTCGCAATGAGCGTTGCCACTCTGGCTATCCTTGTCTAATTTTGCCCCGTCTTCTGAACGGCTGTTGCTAACTGTCGTTCGGTTCGTAAGCAGCTTTCAACGCACAGTTCCATGAGAGAAATACAATTCCGCGAAGCCCTACGTGAGGCCATGTCGGAAGAAATGCGCCTTGACCCGAAGGTCTACCTGATGGGCGAAGAAGTAGCCGAATACAACGGAGCTTATAAAGTCAGTCAGGGTATGCTCGACGAGTTCGGGGCGGAGCGCGTCATCGACACGCCCATCGCCGAGTTAGGCTTTGCGGGTATCGGTGTCGGGTCGGCCATCAACGGCCTGCGCCCCATCATCGAATTCATGACCTTCAACTTCTCGCTCGTTGCCATCGATCAGGTGATCAACTCGGCGGCGAAAGTGATGTCGATGTCGGGTGGCCAGTACTCGTGCCCCATCGTGTTCCGTGGTCCAACCGGCAACGCGGGCATGCTGTCGAGCCAGCACTCGCAAAACTTCGAGAACTGGTTTGCCAATACGCCGGGCCTGAAAGTGGTGGTTCCGTCGAACCCCTACGACGCCAAAGGGTTGCTGAAAAGCTCGATCCGCGACAACGACCCCGTTATTTTCATGGAGTCGGAGCTGATGTATGGCGACAAAGGACAGGTGCCTGAAGAAGAGTACCTTATCCCCATTGGGCAGGCCAACGTAGTGCGGGAAGGCACCGACGTGACCATTGTGTCGTTTGGCAAGATCATGAAAGTGGCGCTGGCGGCGGCCGAAGAACTGGCTAAAAATGGGGTGAATGCCGAGGTGATCGACCTCCGGACGGTGCGCCCCATCGACTACGCCACGATTATCAATTCGGTGAAGAAAACCAATCGTTGTGTGATTGTGGAAGAAGCCTGGCCGCTGGCGGCGATCTCGTCGGAGCTAACCTACCACATCCAACGCCACGCGTTTGATTACCTCGACGCGCCAGTGGTTCGGGTCAACAGCCTCGACTTACCCCTCCCCTACGCACCTACCCTCATCGAAGCCATTCTGCCCAACGTGAAGCGGACACTGGCGGCGGTTGAGGCGGTTACGTATCGCTAACTGTACCGATAGCGCATACTAACTTTGGTATACATGCAAAAAGCCCGCTGCCAGTACTGGCAGCGGGCTTTTTTGGCACTATTTTACCATCAACAGAAAAATAGTTTGATAATTTATCGTCAACTCGCTGACTCTTACCCTAGATTGAGTGGATTATGCGCAGTCAGGCTCTTACCATCTACGAAGTCACCGTATTACCCATTGGCTCACTCAACACCGTACGGCAACGCGAACCAACGGTCGTCTTTTTTTCCAACCTGCGCAAGGCAGTCGATGCCATTATGGGCGAACTGGCGCTTAACGGCTGGCCCGCCAAAGTCAATTACACGGCCGTATACCGGGGCGTGAAGGAACGCGGGTTCTACAGTTGTGACTTCGACGTAGCCGGGGCGCGGGTTTTCCGGGTCAAGGTTTTACCTAAGCTACTCAACCCACCGCTCCCCCGGCTTGGCATGGACGAGCATCCGGGGGGCAAATGAAGCAAGCCTACGCCCACCAATAGACTAATGCGCTGACTGCGTAGTCACGACAGGTATGTTGGTCTTTTTAATGGCGCCCATGCCGCCTTCCACGTTTACGACATTGTCGAAGCCACGCGCTTTCAGCATGGAGTTGGCCACCATCGACCGGTAACCGCCCGCGCAATGCACATACACCGGCTGGGTACGTGGCAACCGCGCTAAGTGGTCGTTCAGGTTATCAAGGGGCATATTCTCGGCATCGGCTACGTGTTCGGCCTCAAATTCGACGGGTTTCCGAACGTCAACAATGAGCGCACCGGGCTGCTCGGCCAAACGCCGGGCAAATTCATCCGCTGAGATCGACTCGACGGTGTCTACTTCGTGGCCCGCTGCCTGCCAGGCGGCAAAGCCCCCATCGAGATAGCCGATGCACTGATCGTAGCCAACCCGCGCCAGCCGCACGATCGTCTCGTTCTCTAGCCCGACGGGCGTTACCAGCGCGATGGGCTGTTTCAGATCGGGAATCAGCGCACCAACCCAGGGAGCAAATTGCCCGTTCAGGCCGATATTGATGCTGTTGGGGATGAAGCCGTTGGCAAACTCAGCGGCTTCGCGCACATCGAGCACCAGCGCCCCGACTTCGTTGACGGCGGCTTCAAACGCGGCGGGCGATAGCGCCTGACTACCCCGTTGCAGCACCCGGTCGAGCGATTCGTATCCTTCTTTATTGAGCCGGGCATTTTCGGCAAAATAGGCCGGGGCCTGCGTCAGGCCGTTAAGCACCTGTTCGATGAATTCGGCCTTCGAGCCCGCCCGCAGCGCGTAGTTGAACCGCTTCTGATTGCCCAGCCGGTCGGTGGTTTCCTTGCTCATGTTCTTCCCGCAGGCCGAGCCTGCCCCGTGCGCCGGATACACAATCACATCGTCGGGCAGGGGCAAAATTTTGGTGTGCAGGCTATCGTAGAGCATACCCGCCAAATCCTGCTCGGTGAGGTCGCCTTTGATCGCCAGATCGGGCCGACCCACGTCGCCGATAAAGAGCGTGTCGCCGGTAAAAATGGCGTGTTCGCGCCCTGTTTCATCGAGCAGCAGGTACGTTGTCGATTCGAGCGTATGACCGGGCGTGTGCAACACCTTGATCTGTACCTTACCCAGTTGAAACACCTCGCCGTCTTTTGCATGATGCACCGGATAGGCGGTGTTGGCATTGGGGCCGTAGACGATCTGCGCGCCGGTTTTACGGGCCAGATCGAGGTGCCCCGACACGAAGTCGGCGTGAAAGTGCGTCTCGAAAATGTACTTGATCTGCGCGCCCGCCTGCTCGGCTTTCCGCACGTAGGGCGTAGTCTCCCGCAGCGGGTCTATGATGGCCGCTTCACCTTCACTTTCGATATAATAGGCGCCTTGTGCCAGGCAGCCGGTATAGAGTTGTTCAACAAGCATAGGTTGTGACCTCACCCCCGGCCCCTCTCCTTAAATTAAGGAGAGGGGGGAATACAACGACTAGCTAATCGCCCTTCAGCAGACTGAGTCCAGTCAGACGGAACAAGAGCGGGTTATCCTTGAAGTCTCCCCTCTCCTTGGTTTAAGGAGAGGGGCCGGGGGTGAGGTGTTAAAGCAATTCTTTCCAGATCATATAGAGGGCAACCGTCAGCACAAACCAGCCGAAGCCCTGACGAAGCCGGTTGGGCGGCACAAACCGGGACAGATACATCCCCAGAAAGATGCCGCCAATGGATAAACCCGTGAACGGAAGAATAAAATTCCAGTTCAGCTGCGTGTGCTGCACATCGCCCAGAAAACCAACGAACGAATTGATGGCAATGATGAGCACCGACGTGGCCACGGCCCGATGAATGGGCAGGCCCGCCAGTAACACCAGCATGGGCACGATGAGGAAACCGCCACCGGCACCGATGATGCCCGTCAGCAGCCCAACGGCCAGCCCGTCGAGCGCCAGGGGTACGTAGCGCGGCCGACCATCGGGTGCCAGCCCCTGTTCGGGCTGTTTGTCGCGGATCATGGCGCGGGCGGCCAGCAGCATTACCACGGCGAAAAACACCAGCATGGCGTTGCTTTTCGTTACAGGCAACGTACCCAGCCAGAACAACGGATCGGGCAGGGCGGGCACCAGGTAGCGCCGACTCAGGTAGACCGACAAAAAGGAAGGCAGCGCAAACGTAGCCGTCAGGCGCAGGTCGACGCGCCCCTTCCAGATATGGTTGATCGACCCGATCAGCGAGGTAGCCCCCACGACAAACAGCGAGTAAGTGGTAGCCAGCACCGCTGGTATGCCAAAAATATACACCAGAATAGGCACCGTCAGGATGGAGCCACCGCCACCGGCCAGCCCAATCACCACCCCGACCAGCACCGCCATGGCATAGCCAATAACTTCCTGCACGGTCATCACGCGACAAAGCTACGCGACGCCGGGCAACAGTCGACCTGCTGGTTGGGCGGGTTCAATAGAGTACCCAGGTGTCTTTGCCGCCCCCGCCCTGCGAGGAGTTGACCACCAACGAGCCTTTGCGCAGGGCCACGCGGGTCAGCCCGCCGGGAATCACGTTGATCTGCTCGCCGTAAAGGATATAAGGGCGCAGGTCGACGTGGCGGCCTTCGGCGTGGTCATCGATGAGGCAGGGCACACGCGACAGCGAGATAGTCGGCTGGGCAATGTAGTTACGCGGGTTGGCGGCAATTTTCTTGCGGAACGCGTCGTGTTCTTTCTTGGTCGCTTTGGGCCCGATCAGCATGCCGTAGCCGCCCGCTTCGTTGGCTTCTTTCACCACCAGATCGGCGATGTTGTCGAGTACGTACTGCCGGTCATCGTCTTCGCCGCAGATATACGTCCTGACGTTCTGGATGAGCGGTTTTTCGCCCAGATAATATTCGATGATCCGGGGTACGTAGGCATACACCACTTTGTCGTCGGCCACGCCCGTGCCCGGTGCGTTGGCCAGCGCCACACGCCCTTTTTTGAACACCTCGAAAATACCCGGCACGCCAATGAGCGAATCGGGATTAAAGGTTTTGGGGTCGAGAAACGTATCGTCGATGCGGCGGTAAATCACGTCGACGATCTGGAAACCTTTCGTGGTCCGCATTTTCACGTACCCACCCGATACCACCAGGTCACGTGCATCGACCAGCTCGACGCCCATCTGTTGTGCCAGATACGAATGCTCGAAATAGGCTGAGTTGTAGATACCGGGCGTCAGCACTACCACCGTCGGGTTAGGGCGGTCGGCAATATGTTGCAGCATCTGCAACAGGCGCGTGGGGTAATCCGATACGGGCCGAACGCCCGTTTGGGCCAGCACTTCGGGGAAGGTCTGCTTGGTCAGCTCGCGGTTTTCGAGCATGTACGACACGCCCGATGGGCAGCGCAGGTTGTCTTCCAGCACCATAAACTCACCGTCGTCGCCCCGGATCAGGTCGGTGCCCGTGATGTGGCACCAGATGTCTTTGGGCGGCCGCAGCCCCAGGCAGGGCTCCAGAAAACACTTGCTCGACTCGATCAGCTCGCGCGGCACCACGCCATCGTTCAGGATGCGCTGCTCGTTGTAAAGATCGTGAATGAAGAGATTGAGCGCTTTGATCCGCTGAATAAGCCCCTGCTCCATCTGATCCCATTCCGCCGATTCGATGATGCGCGGAATGATGTCGATGGGCATGATGCGCTCGGTGCCTTCCCCTTCCGAATACACGTTGAAGGTGATGCCCATGCTCATCAGCGTCCGCTCGGCGGCCTGCTGCCGGCTGATCATCTCCGTGCGCCGAAGCTGCTCGACCCGCTGCCGGAAAGCCCGGTAGCCGGGACGTACCTGACCGTCGGGCGAGAACATTTCGTCGAAGAAATTCTCGGTCTGGTAATCGCTAAACGTGAAGGTTTGCGGCTCGGTGCTCTGCGACTGCGTTTGTCCGTTGAGCGTCTGCTTTTGTTTCATCAGGCGGGGTTGTATGCTACGGTGGAGCTGGTAAAGGCTACGGTGAAGCACCCAAGATACGAAACCAACGCAGTCGGCTCAATAGTCCTGCAATTTATCGGACTCAAAAACGTGTTTGCCGCTTAGTTGCTGCTGCATGGTCGAGAGCATGGCGTTGGCGACTTTCTCCGCTTCGATACCTTTGTATTTGGCCGGTATGAGTGGCGAAAGCAGGCGCATCACCCCCGCCCCGATGCGTTCGCCCAGCCGGTTTTCCTGCCGATCACCCAATAACAGGGAGGGCCGGAAAATCAACAGCGTAGGATACCGGAGTGCCGCCAGGTCCCGCTCGACCTCGCCCTTGACCCGGTTATAAAAAAAAGACGATTCCACACTGGCGCCCATTGCCGTTACAATCGCAAATTGCGAGGCGCCATTCTCCCGGGCCAGCCGGGCAATGTCGACTGGATATTGGTAATCAACCTGCCGGAACGCTTCTTTCGAGCCCGCTTTTTTGATGGTCGTGCCCAGGCAACAATAGACATCATCGGCCCGAACGAGCAGGCCATTGGGTGCGTCGAACTGAAAGGGAATCTCCTGAACACGGGGATGCTGCCACGACAGCGGCTTGCGCGTCAGTACAGTAATCCGGTCGTACAGTGCCGAATCAACCAGCCGATGCAGCAATATGTCGCCGATTAGACCGGTTGCACCGACTAGTAACGCAGTTTTTAAGGCAGAAGTGGTCATCAGAGGCGGTTAGAATTTGCTAATTTAACCGTCCGACTAGTAAACGGACGCTACATTTGTTTAAAACCTATTCAAATTCCATGCCCCTTTTTCGCTTTCGCCCCCTACTCCTCATGTACGGCGGGGTGCTGTGCCTATTGGCTGTCGTTGCCTTTCGCGCGGCCGACGAAGACCCCATCAACCGTATCCTGGACAAAATCCGCCTTTACACTGAGCAGTATCCACACGAAAAGGCCTACCTGCACACCGATCGGAACGCCTACCTGCCGGGCGAGACCATCTGGCTAAAGAGCTACCTGTTTCTGGGTGGTAACCGCAACATCGACTCCGCCAGCGGTACAGTCTATGTCGACCTGATTAACCCCAACGGGCGGCGCATCCTGCTCGACACGCGCCTGCGCCAGACAGGCGGCGTTGGTGAAGGCTACCTCACGCTCCCCGATTCCATGCCCACGGGCCGCTACACGCTACGCGGTTACACCAACTGGATGCGCAACTTCTCGGAAGACTGGTATTTCCGCAAAACCGTCGACATCATCAGCCCCAAATCGCCCGCCCCCAGTGGCTCTATGGGCGACGATCAGCTGCGATTCGACATGCAATTCCTGCCCGAAGGCGGCCAACTCGTCACGGGCCTGACCAGCCGCGTCGGCTTCAAGGCGGTAAGTTCGTCAGGGGTAGGCCTCGATGTGCACGGGTTTGTGTTGGCCGACAAAGACACGGTGATTGGGTTTGATAGCCAGCATCTGGGCATGGGGCAGTTTCAGTTCATGCCCGAAGCCGGTAAAACCTACACCGCCTACGTGCGGCCGGCCGGCACCACGACCCCATATACCTCCTACACCATGCCCGCCCCGGCAGCCTCGGGCTACGTGATGCTGGTGGATAACCTGGGTAGCAAAGAAAACATCCGGGTGTACGTGACCCACAATGTGGAACCCACCGCCCCGGCCTCAGGTACGTCGGGCGCTAAGCTGTCGATTGTCGCCCAGGTAAACGGGCAGCCGGTTCATGCTGCGCAAGCTCCAATCAGCCGTAAATCGTTTATGGTGCCCATTCCGCGCACCAAATGTCCTGAGGGCATCGTGCAGATTACACTGTTCGACGACAAAGGCAAACCTGTTAGTGAGCGGCTGGCGTATTCGTCGCAAAACGACCAGATCAACCTGACCGTGACGCCCCGCCGCCCAACGGTTGGCCCCCGCCAGCGCATCGACCTCGACGTGACGGCGACCGACATGGCGGGTAAACCCGTGGCGGCCAACCTCTCCATGGCTGTTACGGATGCGCACCAGCAACCCAAGCCCCGCCCCTACGGTCCCACGCTGCTCACGTACCTGCTACTGACCTCCGATCTGACGGGCTACATCGAACAACCCGGTTATTATTTTGACCCGGCCAATAAAGACCGGCTACTCAAACTCGACCTGCTGCTGGCGACCCAGGGCTGGCGGCGTTTTACCTGGGATAAGGTGCTGGCCGAAACGCTGGCAGCGACACAGTACCCGGTCGATCCGGGCCTGACACTCACTGGCACGGTATACCGGGGTACGTCGCGCAACCCGGCCGCCAACGTAGCCCTGACCGTGATGATGACCCGTAAAGACTCGACGCGCGACCTGTTTACGGCCACCTCCGATGTGCAGGGCCGCTTTTTGGTTGCCGAAGCCGAATTGGTTGATACCACCTCGGTGTTTGTGCAGGCCAGCCAGGGTAACAACCGCAACTTCACGGTCACGCTCGACAAGCTGTTTTCGCCCGCCGTGCGGCTGGTTCGCCCGCCCTTCGTTCCGTTCGACGTGGCTTACGACGAGCTGGCTGAATTTCTGAAACGGCAGGGCGAATACCAGGCCATCGAGGCGCAGATCCGGCGCAACCGCGAGATTCAGTTGCAGGCGGTGGTCGTGAAAGCTAAAAAGGCCGACCCGTATGCCCAGCAACGGGGGCTGTTCGGTCGCCCTGATGCCAGTATCAAAGTCGATGATATCAACTCGGCGGGCGCGCTTACCGTCTTCGACATTCTGCGGGCGCGGGTGGCGGGCGTTACCGTCACGGGTACGGGCATGGATGCGTCGGTGCAAATTCGGGGGGCGGCCAATTTCAGCGGCCCCATCGAGCCGCAGTTCATGATCGATGGCATGCCCGTCGACAAATCGGCGGTGGCGTCGATGAGTCCGCGCGACGTAGCGTATATCGACGTGATCAAAGGCGCGGGAGCCGCCATGCTGGGGTCCCGTGGGGCCGGGGGTGGCATCAACGTGATCACCCGACGCGGAGGCGACACCGGCGATTACCTGAATAAGGTGGTGCCCGGTGTACGGGTCGAGAAAGTGGTGGGCTATATGCCGAAACGGGAATTTTACGCTCCCCGCTACGACAACCCGACGCCCGAAGAGAAAGTACGCCCCGACTACCGAGCTACGCTCTACTGGGCCCCAATGGTGAAGACCGACGCCTCTGGCAAAGCGACCGTATCGTTTTTCGCGTCCGACGCCAAAACGACGCTCAACATTCACACCGAAGGCACGACCCTGACCGGGCAACCGGGAGCCGGTGAGACAACCCTGAAAGTGCAATAAAGACAATACAACACCTCGCGGTTGGCGTTTATACAGTACGCCAACCGCGAAGGCAATTCATCAACCAACGAGATTACCCCAATGACATTCGACGATCTGTTTCCCAATCTGGCCGCCTGGGCCGAGTTGGGCTATGAACTCCACATCAACCACCCACAATCGAAAGCGCTGATCCAGGGCGTTGTCGACGGCAGCCCCGTCTATCAATCGCCCCCCGACACCCGCGACCTGCAACAGGCCCTCACCCTCGCCGACGCCGCCCTCGGCGAGTGGCTCGACGAAAATGAGGACGATTAGCGCGCCCTAGGCTACCTTTGCCGCGTCCATTAACGTACCTGCGCTTTGTTACTCGCCTTACCCATCTGCCTCGCTCTATCCACTGGTTTTGTGGTCGTGGGCGTTTACACCGAACGGAAGCTATCGGCCTTCATTCAGGACCGGCTGGGGCCGATGGAGGTGGGTAAATGGGGCCTGCTTCAGCTCATCGCCGATTTGCTGAAGCTGCTTCAGAAAGAAGACATTGTGCCTCGTGCGGCCGACCGAAATCTATTCCTGCTGGCTCCGGCGGTCATCTTCGCCTCGGTGTTTGCGGGCTACGCAGTGCTACCCTTTACACCCGATCTGCAAGGGTCGGCGGCAGCGGTAGGCGTGTTCTACCTGATGGCCGTCCTCTCGTTCGACGTGGTGGGTATTCTGATGGCGGGCTGGGCGTCCAACAACAAGTACTCGCTCTTTGGCGCCATCCGCTCGGTCGCACAGATCGTTTCCTACGAAATTCCGCTGGGCTTCACCATCCTGTGCGCCGTCCTGGCCGGGCAAACGCTGAACCTTCAGGAGCTTAGTTTTCAGCAGGGCATCTACACCCCTCAGACCAACTACCTGTTTGGCCTGAAAGCGACGGGTATCGACGTGACCGACTGGGGCGGCATTTTCGCCTGGAACATCCTGCGTAATCCGTTTTTGCTACCGGCTTACGTTATCTTCTTCATCTGCACACTGGCCGAAAGCAACCGCGCGCCCTTCGATTTGCCCGAAGGCGAATCCGAAATCGTGTCGGGTTTTCAGACCGAATATTCGGGTATGCGCTGGGCACTGCTCTTCCTGTCGGAATACGCCATGATGCTGCTGGTGTCATTTCTAGGCGCGATTCTGTTTTTGGGTAGCTGGAACACGCCCCTGCCCAACATCGGCCCCGTTCGGCTGGCCGACTGGACAAGCGGCGAACCGGGTACCGTCTGGGGCAACGTAACCGCCGTCTTCTGGCTATTCAGCAAAGCGTTTCTGGCGGTGCTGGTGCAGATGTGGGTACGTTGGACGCTGCCCCGCATCCGCATCGATCAGATGATGTATCTCTGCTGGAAAGTGCTCACTCCTGCCGCCCTGTTGCTGTTCCTGATCTCGGCCATCTGGCGATTGCTATAGGGTCGTTTTCACCACAGAGCCACAGGAAGCCGCCAAGTTATCTGGTGCTCTCTGTGGCTCTATGGTGAACTAGATTAAGCTTCTTTCTTCTCGGGAATCAGGTATGAGGCCAATACGCTGGTCGCCAGAATGCCCAGAATCACGTAGAGGCTGTAGACGGGTTTAAAGCCCCAGTCTTCCAGCTGGTGTTCGAGCAACATCTTCACGCCAATGAACGTCAGCAGTACGGCCAACCCCGTTTTCAGGAAGCGGAACTGGCTCATGATGCTCGACAGGAAGAAGAACATCGACCGTAGCCCCATGATGGCAAACACGTTGGAGAAAAAGACGATGTAGGGGTCTTTGGTGATCGAGAAAATGGCCGGAATCGAATCGACGGCGAAGATCAGATCGGTGAAGGCCACGACCACCACCACGATAAATAAAGGCGTGACAAACAGCTTGTTATCCGATTTACGGCGGATAAAAAAGTTATCGGTCACATTACGCCGATAGACGTTGAAGTACTTCGACACGAACCGCACCACCGGATGGTTCTTGGTGTCGATCTGTTCGTCTTCTTCTTTCTGGAAAAAGAGCTGAGCCCCCGTGTAGACCAGAAACGCGCCGAAAATATAGATAATCCATTCGAAGCGCTGTAGCAGTGCCGCCCCCAGGAAAATAAAGACGAACCGGAGGATGATAGCCCCCAGGATACCCCACACCAGGATCTTTTTGTAGTACCGTTCTCGGACACCGAACGAACTGAAAATCAAGATAAAGACAAAGATGTTATCGGCCGACAGGGAGTACTCTACCAAATAGCCCGTAATGTATTCGAGGGCCATATTTTTCTGGAAGATCGACAGGTTTTCGGCGAACGTACTGGCCGTTAGCTGAACGTGATCGGCGTATTTGTCGCGCACTTCCTGCAAGTGTTCCGGCGTGGTGATGCCGTGCACCAGATAGCCATAGCGGCTCAGGAAGAAATAGAAAATCACGGAAAGGCCGACCCAGACGGCACTCCAGAAAGCGGCTTCCTTAAAACTGACAACGTGGCTCTGCCGGGCTTTTTTCGACGAAAAAACGCCCAAATCGAGCGACATCACAAAGAGAACAAAAACGGCAAAGCCGAGAAAAAACAATGTTTCGCTGGAGAACATACACAATGAATGACACAGCAAAGTAACGCCACAGCCCCGGAAAAGTTAGTGCTTACGTATAAATCAGGCGAAAACAAACCCAAACCGACCGGCCACTGTGGTAGTACTCAAGGATCGGTCACCTGGCCGGGCTACCGTTCGCGTTGGTAGATGTAATAATTTTCGTCGGGCACGATAGCGGGCGCAAACGCTTTTACGCACTTGAACTGATACGTCCCCTCGTCCGTGTGCAGTTGGTACCGGGTTCCCTCCCGCACGTCGGGGTGCGAGAAGGGATGATAAGCCATGACCAGCAGGCTGTTGGGGTACTTGCGGTTGAAAGCCAGATAACGCGTGAAGAGCACGGAATCAGGTTCGCTCAGGCGGGCTTCGTTCCAGTCATCGGCCTTCCACTGCACATACGAGCCCCAGCGGTTGGTGCTCAGCGTGTATACATCTCGTTGCAGATAACCAGCTACCGGTGTCATCAGGTGATTATAACTTCCCGCAACGGCCACCGTTCCAGGGTAAGTCCGTTTCAGGTACGTTACCAGCGGCCGCGCCATCGAAAAAGCGTAACGGCCATCCATATACGCCGCGTACAAACCAGCAACGCTCTGCACGACCAGCAATACACCAAATAGCCATGACATACCTGTTTGTGGCGCCGCCCCATTGGCGCGGTATACCCAATAACTGACAATCAGCGCGATCATGTAATGGCCATTGTGCCGCAGGCTGCCATGATACCGGGAAAAGGTAAAAGCAATAATGAGCAGCGCCGGAATCAGAAAGATGACTAAACTGACGGGCTCTTTCCGAAAAAACCAACAGATGGCGACCAGACAACACAGGGCGATCAACACGGGTGCCATCGTGCCCGCCAACCAGTTGGTGTTCCAGAAATTGACCTGAAACACCGGGAGGGGAAAGAACCCCTCGTAAATCGTTTTTAGCGAATCAACCAGATTGTCGAAGCGCCATTGCCAGTTCCAGGCGGTATTGAATGAGCCGTCGGGGGGCGTCTTGGTGGCCAGCCACGCCCTTACCAGCCCCACAACCGCCAGGCTCATAGCCAGTAGCGCATTGAGGGTGAGCAACTTCCTGTCTTTCAATAAGCGAAGCAACCAGCCTGCACCAATGCCCAGCCCAACCAGCATGCCAAACGCGTTGGTCTGAAAAAGTAGCGCCAGCCCAACACCCAGCAGAAGTGGGCGTTTCGTGGCCAGCGGCCAGATGGCGGCGATCCCAAAAGCCAGCAGAACACCAATCTGGTAGTTGCGGCTAATGGTTCCGTACTCAAACAGCAGGTAATAGCCAAACAAAAGCAGGGCTTTCTCCCAAAAGCGAAAAGGGCTGCAAAAGACCAGCAGACTGGCAGTAGCCAGGGCTAGTCCCGTATGGACGATCTGTATCAGCACGGCGTCTGTCGACAGTCGCGACACGGGCCAGAGCAGTAGAAACCAGAGATCGGGGTGGCCCTCGTATCGTTTGAGGTAAAGTAATTCGCTCAACGAACGGCTGTGGGTTGCCAGCGTCCAGGCCTGTAGCTCGTCACGCCACATTTCGTGTCGACCTACCAGCACACATAAAACAACCAGATAGCTTATTAAAAGAACCCAATCTGTTCTTTTGGCTCCATAAAGTATCATAAAGAATGCTGTGTGGATCGCTTTGTGCTACGGTATATCAAGATATACGTGCGTAAGTAACTGTAAAAAACCAGTGGTCGCAAGGTTAGTTGATGGCTAGTTATGAAAACTTGGTCCCAACTCCCGGCCGCCGCTGTCAGTTTGATGGCACTTACATCCTATATTTCTTTGAATAGACGTAGTTTTGCAGCAATGTATAATGGTAAAAAAGTGGTGGTCGTGATGCCGGCCTACCGCGCCGCCCTCACACTCGAACGTACCTATCGCGAAATCCCATTTGACCTCGTCGACGAGGTCATTTTGGTCGATGATCATAGCCCCGACAATACCGTCGAGGTAGCGCGGCAATTGGGGATTCAGCATGTGATCCGGCACGACATCAACAAAGGCTACGGGGGCAACCAGAAAACCTGCTACCGCAAAGCCCTCGAAATCGGGGGTGATATCGTAGTGATGCTCCACCCGGATTACCAGTACACGCCGCTGCTGCTCACGGCCATGATTTCGATTATCGGCAACGGGCTCTATCCGGTCGTGTTTGCATCGCGCATTTTGGGCAAAGGCGCCCTGAAAGGAGGCATGCCGATGTATAAATACGTTGCCAACCGCTTCCTGACGCTCACCCAGAACATCCTGATGAATCAGAAACTCTCGGAGTACCACACAGGCTACCGGGCGTTTTCGGGCGAGGTGCTGCGGGCCCTCGACTTCACGCATAACGACGACGATTTCATCTTCGACAACGAGATGATCGCCCAGATTTTCTACAAAGGCTTCGAAATTGCCGAAGTCACCTGCCCCACCAAATACTTCGAGGAAGCCTCGTCCATCAACTTCCGGCGCAGTTCCATCTACGGCCTGGGCGTACTGAAAGTATCGCTGCTCTACCGCCTCACCCGCTGGGGCCTCATCGACTGGAACGTGCTGAAGTAATTGCTTCTGTCCAGCTACTAACGTACCTGCACCTGATCGGTGAAGGCTTTCACGGTATACGTACCTGCGGGGGCGTTGCTTCCGCCGTAGTGCGCCCGGATCTGCATGAGGGTGACACCCAGCTTGTTGCCACCGTGACCATCGTTGTTATCGCTCCAGTAATCGTCGCGGCCCTGCGTCTCGTTATATTCCAGCAAATACGAATCGCCGGTGGCCAGTAGCCCAGCCTGTAGGGTGGTGTCGTTGACTTTTGCCGTTAGCACTGCTTGCATGGCGCCGTCGCGGCCCTGCCCGGCGTAGCTCATGTCGGGTGATGAAGCCCCTTTTTCACCTGCCACGCCTCGTTACCCGTTGTCGTCTGTTCAAAAGCCTGCCGCGCGGAAGCATCGTGCCACCATTTAGTACACTGGAAGGCCGCCTCCGCCGTGTGGAACGTACCTGTGACGGTATCAATGGTGAGAACCAGGCTGCAGGCATAGAAATTACCCAGAAAAGGCGCCTGATAGATTCGGTCCCAGTTCGTTTCCTTATCCGGATAATAGAAGGCGATCAGCGTGTAGGATTGCCCGTTGATACTAACCGGAGCGGGTTTTGGCGTGAAGAGTGTAAGCGCTTGCATGGTGTGTTTCCTGGCAGTAGTTCGTTGACAAGCAATGTATTACAAATACAGGCACACCAACAGGAAATCAGGTAGGCGGTACAAACGCCCTTTTGCAACGGATCACAGCGCCTGCGCTATTTCAGTTGTAGCTTGATGGTGAACGTACCGGCAGAGGGGCCGCTCGCCATCTGGCTGGGACTCATACGAAGCCGGACCAGCCCCGCCTGTTTCAGCGGATACGTGAGGGTTTGCCCAAACGGTCCATCGGTAGTGCCATTAGGCAGGTAAATCTGCGAAAACCGGATGTTCTGGTCTTTTTCCGACGGCACAAGCTGCGCCAACAGGGTGCCAGCTTCAGCCACCTGTAGCGCGCAGATAACCGTCGGATGCAGCGAATCAGACCGCATGGTTAACGTCAATGGTGACGCTTCTTTGCCAAGGGATACGCGGACGGTATCGCCAGTGGCGCCATCGTTTCTGGTTGACGGGCTTGGTACGGTGTCGTCGGTAACCGCTACGCTACCCGTATCTGTGGGCGTCGATGTAGCGCTGTCCTGCCGGGTGTGCTGGCAGCCTAATACCCCAAAAACGACCAACACTGCCAGCAGGTAGCCACGTATAGGGTTCCTGAATGCGAGTGGCTTCTGGTGCCGGACAGGCAAGTGACGGTTAGCCTGGTTGAGTATCATATAACGAATTCGTCAGAAAAGTGGTGATCGCGTGACCGACTTCAGCCGGAAAGCCCCAATGCGCCACATGGTCACCGGGCACCGTGACGTAGGGTTCATCCGGTGGGCGAATGACCGGGTCACGTCGGGAGTGAATGCGCAGGTCGGGTAGGCGGGTTGGTGAAGGGACTGGTTTAAAAATAAGCGCATACTGCCAGTACAAATACGCCGGATCGATTGTGGCCAGTCGGTTGAGAGAAGCCTGCATCCGGTCGCGGGACGTCCAAAGCCGGGCGGCCGTTCGGGCAATGGTAATCACCCATTTGTGCTGGTAGAGGCCACTATCGACAAACGCCTTAAACACACGCAGATTACGCGTCGGTGCGTTGATCTTGCGGGGGTTGGTCCAGGAGTTGAGTTGAATGACGGTCGCACCGGTGGCCTCTTTAAGGTGTGCGGCAATCCAGCCGCCCATCGAATGCCCAATCACCACATCGTCAGAACCAATGGCGTATGTTTTTGCCAATTGACGGGCTACCTCAACTACGTCGACCGGTTGATTGGAGGGCCAGCTGCGAAACGTGGGCTCCAGATCGATACAACATCGTTCGCCTGCGGGCAGAAAGCGGAGTAGCCGCTCAAACGAAGCAGGTACGTCGAGATTTCCGTGAATAAAAATAAAACGGGGCATTGGCGTAGCAGTGCCATTGAGCCGGACCCTCCCGACCACGTTGGCCTCTTTGCTCAAACAACGGAAACAGCCTGCATTTTCTGGTGTTCGTCAACGACCTGGGTCTCCCCGCAAAACGTCGCTTCCAGAATCATCGATTCCAACGTGAGGCCGGGGCCGAAAGCACAGCTCAGGATATTGAACGTCTGTTTGTCCGTTGGCGCGGCCTGTTCCATATCGGCCCAGATGGCTTTCAACACAAAGAGCACCGTGGCCGACGACATATTGCCGAATTTACGCAGCACCTCGTAGGCATAGCGGTTATCGGCATTGTCGAGACCCAGTTGCCCTTCGATGACTTCCAGAATCCGGCGACCACCGGGGTGCATAGCGTAGGAACCAATGTCGCCGATAGTAAGGCCGCTCGTTTCCAGCAACCGCGACAACATCTGCCCGATGCCCTGCTGAATGACCGACGGCACTTCTGACGTCAGCGTCATTTCAAAGCCGTAGTCGGTGATGTGCCAGGCCATGTCGGCTTTCCCGGACGGCAACAGATCGCAGAAAAACGAGCGCAGGCGCATCGACCGGTCGGCGCGGGGTTTGCTTTCGATCAGCACGGCAGCAGCGCCATCAGCAAACAGGGCATTAGACAGCAGGTTGTCGAGGTCGGTTTTTTTCTGAAAATGCAGCGTACACAGCTCCACGCAGACCACCAGCACCACGGCGTCGGGCTGGGAACGCACGATGGCATCGGCCGCTTTGATGCCGTTGAAGGCACCGTAGCAACCCATAAAATTGATGGCCAGCCGCTGCGTCGTACCGGGCAGGCCCAGGGCCTCGATGATCTCGATGTCGGGTCCGGGCGCATAGAGGCCCGTGCAACTCACCGTCACGATATGGGTGATCCGCTGCCGGTCAAAACCGTGGCCGTCGGGGGTCAGGTACGTGGCTAGGCAATCCTCTATCGCCCTGATTGCCAGCGGCACAGCTTCCTCACGATAAATTTTCATCCGCTGCCCGACCGTCGGAAACGGCTCCAGGCCTTCGGTGTTCGGGTAAAATGTATATTCACCACGTGAGCGGGCATAATCGGGCAACACGCTATGCCGCTGGTCGATGCGGGTTTGTCGGTATAAAGCGGACAGCCGGCGCTGATCGCGCTCGTCCATGCCCAATGCCTCAGCCATGAACCGGGCAATCTGCGTTTGTGGAATCTGATGGGTGGGAACGGCCGTGCCGATTGAATTGATAAAGCTGGCTGATGAATACATTCGTCGTTGCTCGCAGGTTGCATAGCTATAACTAATCGCTACCCGTAAGGTTGTTGATTGCGTCTGATAAACCCCATGAACCCAGCTCTACCCCCCACGCCCACTACGGCCACCTCCATGTCACTGCGCGACGTTTGGCTCCACCTGCGCCTGCCGTTTTCGCAATACCTGCTCCCTGTATGCCTCTTTGCGCTCACTCTGCCCCCCGGCATTGCCTCGCCCGACTGGGGCCGGGTGGTCTGGATCTTGGTGGTCATTCACGTGCTCATGTACCCCGCCGCCAACACCTTCAACAGCTATTATGACCGCGACGAAGGCAGCGTGAACGGCCTCGAAGCTCCCCCCCCCGTCGACCGGACGCTGTTTTGGGTATCGATGGGACTGGAAGCGCTGGCGCTCGTCGGCGGTGTGCTGATCAACTGGCAGTTTGTGTTTTTCATTCTGGTGTACGGCGCATTCATGAAAGCCTACAGCCACACGGCCATCCGCATCAAAAAGCGCCCCGTGGCCAGTTGGTTGCTGATCAGCACGTTTCAGGGCGGTTTTGTTTTTCTAATGACCTACGTCATCGTCCACAACATCAACCTGGCTACCGTGTTTCAGCCAGGTACGTGGCCCGCCGGCGTGGCGCTGGGTACGTTGATCTCGACGCTGAATATTCTGGCGCTGTACCCCGTCACGCAGGTGTATCAGCATGCCGAAGATGCCAGCCGTGGCGACCTCACCATCAGCCGACTGATGGGCGTTCGGGGTACGTTCGTTAACGCCTGGGTCTGCCTGGTAGCGGCGGCTGTTTGCTTCTTCGTGTTTTACAGCGGTGGCTGGCCGTTCTGGCTCATGGCGGCGCTACTGGCTCCGGGTCTCATTTACCTGGCCCTGATCACCGCCCGCGTCTGGCAAGACCCCACCACTGCTACCTACCGCGCCGCCATGTGGATGACCCGCCTGACGGGTTGGGGCATGAACCTGTTTTTCCTGATTTTGCTGGCTGGTCAGTAGCCCTGTTCGTTTCTTGACATACCGGCATTTCCTGTCATGTCGCTTTTGTCATGCCGACGCAGGAGGCATCTTAAGATAGCCTGACTCGAGCGTGAACTATCAGCAAGATGCCTCCTGCGTCGGCATGACAAAAAGCAAGCTCACGACAAAATAGAGCAATCAGTAACCCGAAAGCAGATACACCAAATTAATAGATCGCTTATTGCTTGATTAACCCAATTTAATTCGGCTATTTCAGGAAACACATCGTTTGCCATTCTCAACTTCGCCATGGCTTCCCGCAGACAGTTTCTTCGCCAGACCACCGCCCTCACCACGGGGGCGCTCACCCTCCCGCCGTTCTTGCTCGACAGCCAGGCCCGGGCCCTGCCCAACCTGGACTTGAAAACACCCGCCGAGTGGGCGCAGGACGAAGATTTCTGGGCGCGGATCAAGTCGGATTATACCGTGTCGCCGACGTTGCTCAACCTGAACAATGGCGGGGTGTGTCCGCAGCCGAAAGTGGTGCAGGACGCTCATATCCGGTTCTACCAATATTGCAACGAAGCGCCGTCGTATTACATGTGGCGGATTCTGGACCAGGGACGGGAAGCACTGCGCGACAAACTGGCCGATCTGGCGGGTTGCTCGTCGGAGGAAATTGCCATCAATCGCAACACCACCGAGGGGCTCAACACGGTCATTTTTGGCCTGAATCTGAAAGCGGGCGACGAGGTGGTGCTGACCAAACAGGATTACCCCAACATGCTGAACGCCTGGCGGCAGCGCGAAAAACGCGACGGCATCAAGCTCGTGTTTCTGGACTTGAAACTCCCCAGCGAAGACGAAGCGGGGCTGGTCGATCAGTTTGTGCGGGCTTTCACGCCACGGACCAAGGTCGTACACGTCACGCACATGATCAACTGGGTGGGCCAGATCCTGCCCGTGCGCCGCATTGCCGACGAAGCCCACAAACGCGGGATCGAAGTCATCGCCGACGGGGCGCACTCGTTCGCCCTGTTCGACTTCAAAATCCCCGATCTAGGCTGCGATTATTTTGCCAGCAGCCTGCACAAATGGCTGGGAGCCCCTTTCGGCAGCGGCCTGCTCTACATCCGGCAAAACAAGATCAAAAACGTGTGGGCGCTCCTCTCCAACACCGAACCCGACGGACCCGACATCCGCAAATTTGAGAGCCTCGGTACGCGCTCGTTCGCCTCGGAAATGGCCATTGGCACGGCGGTCGACTACCACAACGGCATTGGGTCGGCGCGCAAGTTTGCCCGGGCGCACTACCTCAAAAATTACTGGATGGAGCGCGTGCGGAACGTACCTGGCGTGACCCTCCACACCTCGCTCAAACCCGAATGGGCCGGGGCCGTTGGGCTGTTTGCCATCGACGGGATGAAACCAGCCGAAATCGACGCCCAACTGATGAACAGGCACAAGATTCACACCGTGGGGATCGACTGGGAGACGATCCACGGCATCCGGGTGACGCCGCACGTGTACCATTCGCCCAAAGACCTCGACCGGCTGGTGGCGGCCATTACGGCGATTGCGGCCAAATCGCGCAAAAGCTAACGTACCTGAGCGCGGGGTCTGTCAGATCTTCTCCCGGTGCATAAGCGTCGCTACGCCGCGCATGGTGATTTTGCTGGTCTGTACATCGCGCACCTCGCCCAAAATCTGCGCCACGTGCTTCAACGGATCGGTCGATTGCACGGTGAACGTCACCTGGTAGTCGGTGTCGACGAACATGGGGCGCAGAAACTCGAAGGTCTGCCCCATATACACCGACCCGTGACCCGGGAACTCGGTGCCCAGCACTTTGGTGAACACGCTGCCACCCAGCATCCCGTGGATAATCGGGCGTTTGAAGGGCGTGGCGGCGGCAAAATCAGCATCGAGGTGGAGCGGATTATTGTCGCCCGTTACCTGCGCGAAGGCTTCGACATCCGCCTGCGAAAAGCGAAAGTCGTACTGGTACGTATCGTTGGGTTGGAGCATAATAAAACGTCATTGGTTGTCATTGGGCTACGCCGTCATTGATGGTCATTCGTTGTAAAAACAATCAATGACCATCAATGACGGCGTAGCCCAATGACCCCTTCTATCAATCTGCGTTGTTGTAAAGTAGCACGAACGGCTGGCGGATGGGCGACTCGCCGATGTCGTTGAACGTGAGCCATTCGCCGCCGGTGCACAGGCTTTGCGTGTACTGACCGCCCATTTGCGGCGTATGGCCGACCGTCTGATTGAAGCCTTTGAGTGGGTCGAGTTCCAGCTCGCGCTGATCGCACCAGATGGGGCCACCCGAGGGCGACACCCCGCCCCGTTTCAGGCCAACCGTGGCGATCAGGTCGGTGAGCGGGTCAGGGACTTTCTGCGTCAGGAAGCTATTCAGCACCGGCACCAGATTATCGGTATCGAACGTCTGCCGGGTACGTTGCTCGTAGGTCTTCTTGAACTCGTTGAACCACCAGTTGGTAAAACCCGCATGACTCGCCAGCGTGCTGTCGAAGCGCGACGTCAGCCGGAACAAATCAAGGTTTTTAACCAGCAGATGATGCCAGGCGGGAGCCACCTCTTCATGATACCCCGACCCAATGTAGTTGGGGTTATTGTAGAGGTAATAGAAATCGTGGTTGCCCAGATGCAGGCGCACCTTATCAGGGTGTTGGCGCTTCAGCTTCAGAATGTTACGGAAGTTACTTTCGATCCGATACGTGGTCATGTTCAGATCATGACTATCGAAGTAGTCGCCCAGAAAGACGATCTGATCGGCGGGTTCGAGCCAGGTTTTCACGACGCTCTCCCAGTGGTGGCGACCATGAACATCCCCAATAAAAACGGCTTGCTTGTGTGTGTGCATAGGTAAAGTCTGCCGAAATTACGATTTATTGAGCATTCGCTTCGCTGTCACGCGTGGTCATTCGTTGTCAATGATTGAAAAACAACAAAAGACGGCAAGCCAGTGGCACTTAATGACCGCAACTCACTATGTATTTTCTTGGACTTGATCTGGGCAGCTCGTCTGTTAAAGCCTGCCTGCTGAACGCCGATACCAATTCGGCGGTGGCGTCGGCCTTCTTTCCCGAAACCGAAATGGCGATGGACGCCCCTCAGCCGGGCTTCGCCGAACAGCAGCCCGATTTGTGGTGGCAAAACGCCACCAAAGCCGTACGGGCCGTGATGAGCGCCGCCGGAGCCGCCGCTGCCGACGTCAAAGCGATCGGGATTTCGTACCAGATGCACGGGCTGGTGGTGACCGATGCGCAACTGAACGTGCTGCGCCCCGCCATTATCTGGTGCGACAGCCGGGCTGTTCCTTACGGCAACCGCGCGCTGGAAGCCCTCGGCCACGACCGCGTGCTGAGCCACCTGCTGAACTCGCCGGGCAACTTTACGGCCGCTAAACTGGCCTGGGTGAAAGAGAATCAGCCCGACGTGTATGCCAACGTAGCCCACTTCATGCTCCCCGGCGACTACCTCGCCGCTCGCCTGACGGGTGAGGTCGTCACGACGGCATCGGGCCTGTCGGAAGGGATTCTCTGGGATTTCCTGGAAAACCGCCCCGCCGAGTTTCTGATGCAGTATTACGGATTTGCGCCCTCGCTGATGCCTCCCCTGCGCCCCACGTTTGGCCTGCAGGGTGAACTCACTGCCACCGCCGCGGGCGAGCTGGGCCTGGCCGAAGGTACGCCGGTAACGTACCGGGCGGGCGATCAACCCAACAATGCCCTATCGCTCAACATATTGGAACCGGGCGAGATTGCCGCCACGGCAGGTACGTCGGGGGTGGTGTATGGGGTCAGCGACAAGGCGCAGTTTGATCCGCAATCGCGGGTGAATACGTTTCTGCACGTCAACCACACGGCCGAGGCCCCGCGTTACGGTGTGCTGCTGTGCGTCAACGGCACGGGCATCCTGAATAGCTGGCTGCGTAATACGTTGTTTCAGGGCCAACTTTCCTACGCGCAGATGAACGAGCTGGCGCAGAAAGCCCCCGTTGGGGCCGACGGGCTCGCCTGCCTGCCCTTTGGCAACGGGGCCGAGCGCGTGCTTGAAAACCGTGACCAGGGGGCTTCCTTCTCGGGCCTGAACCTGAACCGGCACGGGCTGCCGCACATGCTGCGGGCGGCACAGGAAGGCATCGTCTTTGCCCTGTATTACGGCATCCGGGTGATGGAGCAGGTGGGCGTTGGTCTGAAAACCGTGCGCGCGGGTGAGGCCAATATGTTCCTGAGCCCGCTTTTCGCCACCACGTTCACCAACCTGACGGGCACGACCGTCGAGCTCTACAACACGGATGGGGCGCAGGGAGCCGCCCGTGGGGCCGGCCTCGGCCTGGGCCATTACGCCAACCGCGACGAAGCGTTCAGCGGCCTGCGCGTGGTGCGCACCCTCGAACCCGACATGCGCGCTCAACAGGCCTACCAGGACGCCTACGGCCGTTGGCTGGGTGTATTGGAGCAGTAGGCATCGAAACCAAACCTATAAGGGCTGGGTCGGTACGCCGCGCGGCCCCCGTCCAGGACCTTATAGGTTTAAACTTTCAATACTCCTCATTCTGATCAATACTCGTTGTTCTGCGCGGCAGCTTCGTCGGTCAGTACGGTTAGGAGGCTCTGCGTAATGGGCGTTTCCAACTTTTTGCCCATCCGGCGGGGGTTAGCGTGACCGTCGGGGGCCGGGTCGGGCAGGAGCGTGTTCACCCACGACGACACATCGGCGACCAGACCGGGCAACAGGCCATGAATAGCGCCGGCCAGTTTAGCGGGAATCGAAATTATTCGCTCGGCCTCGCCATAGCGGCAGGCGTCGATGATTTCCGCCGCAACCGATTCGGCACTGACGGCCAGCCCCGGCAGCGAATCGCCGATCTTGAACCAGGCGTATTCTTTTTCGTGTTGCCCGCGAACCAGCGCCTGCCGCGGGCTACCCGTGCGGATCAGGCCGGGGCAAATGGTCGTAACAAACACGTTATCGCGGGCCACTTCAGCCCGTAGCCCTTCTGAATACCCCACCAGGGCAAACTTGCTGGCCGAATACGGCAACAGATGCGGCACCGACACTTTCCCCCCAAACGAAGCGACATTGACAATCCGACCCGACCGGCGGCGTTGCATGTCGGGCAGCACGGCATTGCAGGTGTGGTAGGCAGCCCAGAAGTTGATGTTCATGGCTTCCTCAAAATCGGCGTCGGTGGTGTTGGCGTAGGGCCCCGCCAGAATGACGCCGGCATTGTTGATGAGCACGTCGACGGGGCCCACCGTGTTGCGCACGGTCGTGAAAAAGGCTTCGCGTTGGTTGGCGTCGGTCAGATCGCAGCGGTAGGCCAGCACCGGTACGTTGTAGGCACGGAGTTCGGCCGCGGCCGCGTCGAGCTGATGCTGGGTACGTGAGCAGATCGCCAGCCGGGCTCCTTCCTGCGCCAGTTGCCGGGCCAGCACGAGTCCCAGGCCGCGGGCGCCGCCTGTGACGACGACCGTTTTCCCCGAAAAGTCGAAGCGGCGGTTGGTGCGCTGAACATGCCGAACCGCGAGCGCCGCCCCCACGCCCAACAGGCTCCAAAGCAATGGTTTATTAGTCATAAGCTGAGTTGTGGCCATTGGATGCAGGCCTGCATCCGGCGTTTTCTTTCTGAGCTAACAGCCCGCCGCCGCGACCTTCCCGTTTAATCTTTTTTCCGGGCGTTTTTCGGGTCGATTGGTTATGATCGTATGTACGCAGGGCGGCCCTTTAGGCTGCTGGTCGCCCAGCCAGTTAACCCTGTTATGATTACTGACGAACGACCATCAAAAGTGGGCCAACCACTCGTGCCACCCCAATCCAGCTACTGGCACAGCACGCCCGACGCCCTGGCATCCGTAGTAGCAACCATCGCCGATCTGGCGCCCGATACCGATGAAGAGGGGGCTTTCCCCGAAGAAGCTTTTCAGCTACTGGCCGAGTCGGGGTTGTTGGCGGCAACCCTGCCCGGCCAGCCGCTCGACAACCACGGCCAGCATACGGCCCAGTTGTTGCACCTGCTGAAGCGCATCGGCGCGGCGAATCTGGCCGTTGGGCGGGTGTATGAAGGCCATATCAATGCCCTATTGCTGGCTCACCTGTTCGGCAACGCCGAGCAGCACCGGCGCTGGCAGGCCGACGTACAACGTGGCGCGCTGTTTAGTGTCTGGAACACGCAGGCCGACGACGGGGTACGTATCCACGCGCTGGGCGGGGGCCGCTACGCGCTCGAAGGCCATAAAACGTTCTGCTCGGGGGCGGGCTGGATTACGCGGCCGCTGATCACGGGCGAACTGCTGTCCGGCCCGACCAGCGACGGACGACGGGGCTGGCAGATGTGCATCGTTCCGACCGAGCACGCCAAGGTAATCGGGCAGGACGACCGGTTCTGGAAGCCACTCGGCATGCGGGCGTCGGCCAGCTTCAAACTCGACTTTACGGGCGTCGAACTCGACGAAAGCGATCTGCTGGGGCAGCCGGGCGATTATTTCCGCCAACCGTATTTCAGCGGTGGGGCCATCCGGTTTGCCGCCGTGCAACTGGGCGGGGCCGAAGCCCTGCTCGAAGCCACCCGCGACATGCTCCGCTCGATGGGCCGCACCGACGATGTGTTTCAGAAAACGCGGCTCGCCGAAATGGCCTACCGCATCGAATCGGGTAACCAGTGGCTCAACGCCGCCGGGACCAACAACGACGCCTGGTTGCGAGCGGGCGAGGCCGATAGCGCCAGCCGGATCGTCGCCTATGCTAACATGACCCGCACGGCCATCGAGGAAATCTGCCTGAAGGTGATGCAGTTGGCCGAACGCTCCGTTGGGGCTCGCGGGCTACTGCGCCCCCTCCCCTTTGAGCGAATCCACCGCGACCTGACCATGTATTTGCGGCAGCCCGCGCCCGATGCGACCCTGGCCGACATCGGCACCTACGTTAGTCAACAATCCGCCCCAACCCACCGGCTGTGGGCCTAAATCCGTCAGGTGCTAGGGGCGGCTACGTTCACGCCCGGCGCCTGCTTTTTGCTGATGACCCATTCCCTGGCCAATTACTTACACGAAGACCCGCTGCCCATCGATGCACGAGCGCTGGGCAAAACGCTGGTGCTGGCTCCCCATCCCGACGATGAATCGCTGGGGTGTGGTGGTACGCTGGCGCTGTTGCGGCAGGCCGACTACCCCGTCCACGTGGTTTTTGTGAGCGATGGTACGCAGTCGCACCCCAACTCGCCAACGTACCCAGCCGACCGCCTGCGTGACCTGCGCGAAGCAGAAGCCCGGGCGGCGCTGGTTGAGCTGGGCATACCCGAGGCGATGAGTACGTTTTTGCGCCTACCCGACCGGGCTGTACCCGTAGCTGGCGCGCCGGGATTCAACGAACAGGCCGCAGCGTTAGCCGAACAAATTCAGTCGTTTCGGCCAACGACGGTGCTGGTACCTTACGAACGTGACCCCCACCCCGACCACCGGGCCACCTACCAGCTGCTGGACGAGGCGCTGAAAGCCGTTCCTACCAGGCCCCGCGTGCTGGAATACCTGATCTGGCTCTGGGAGTTGGGGCGCCCCGACGATCTGCCTAAACCTAATGAGCGCATCGTCCTGAAGATTGATATTCACACGGCGGTCGAACAGAAAAATCGGGCCATTCAGGCGCATCAGTCGCAGGTGACGCGGCTGATCAACGACGACCCGTCGGCGTTTTATCTATCGCCCGAGTTGCTCAGCCACTTCGATATGCCGTATGAATTGTTTGTCGAAAAAGTCATTGATGGTCATTGATGGTCATTGATGGTCATTGGGCTGCGCCGTCATTCATTGTCACTTGCCTTCGGCGTCATTCATGGTAAAAAAACAAGTAATGACCACAAATGACGGCGCAGCCCAATGACAACAAATGACCATACATGACCACAAATTCCCTTCATCATGAATACAGAGAAAACCACCCTGGGTACTGATTATTTTGATGGTGTCTATGCCGCCAATGACGATCCATGGCAGTTTACGACCAGCCCGTATGAGCGCGACAAATACGCCGCCACGCTCGCCGCTCTGCCCAATCCTATTTATGAATCCGCCTTCGAGATTGGCTGTTCCATCGGCGTGCTAACCCAGCATCTAGCCAGCCGCTGTCGCCGGCTGCTGTCGGTCGATGTGAGTGAGGCGGCGCTCCGGCAGGCCCGGCAACGACTCGCCGGCAGTCCGCAGGTACGTGTCGAGAATCTGGCCGTGCCCGGCACCTTCCCCAACGAATCGTTTGACCTGATTGTGGTCTCGGAAGTAGGCTATTACTGGTCGATGCCCGACCTGCTGAAAGCGCGGCAACTGATACTTGATCATCTGGAACCGGGTGGGCAATTGTTGCTGGTGCACTGGACGCCCGAAGTGCCCGACTACCCGCTCACCGGTGATCAGGTCCACGACACGTTTATGGAGCTCGCTGGCGAAGGCAAGCCGTTTCGCCACCTGCTCAACCAACGCCACGAAAAATACCGGCTGGACCTGTTGCAGAAAGAGTGAAAGAGATAAAGAGTGAAAGGGCTGACGCGTCTATTGTGCCTGCGTCAGCCCTTTCACTATTTCACTCTCTATCTCTTTCGCTTTCGCTCTTTACCAGTCTCAACTGCCGGATGGCTTCGGTGATGGGTATGGGGGCGGGGTGTGGCAGTTGGGCAAACTGGGCGTCGGCCTGTTCCCAAAGCTGACCAAAATAGGTACTGGTGGCCATGCGCGCCATGAGCCAGCCCGTCGTGACCCGCAGCCGTTCGGCCATTGGGCGTAACCGCACCAGACTGCTCGGCTCAAACCGGTGTTGCCAGGCGTCGCGCAGGTCGCGCCGGAGTTGAAAGCGCGCCATCGACACAGCCGGATCTTCGACCAACTGGCAGCAGCCTGCCTGCCGCTGGCTGGTCCATTGCTGCAATTGCCACGACAACCCCACCTCGACCCGCCCCTGCAACCGCGCCGACGTGTAGACACGTACCTGCGGGCTCTTGCGCACCTTGGCGTCGATGCGCTGTAGGGCTTTGAAAAAGGCATCGTCTTCCAGGTACCGCACCACCGGCAAGCGGCCCGCCCGCACGTAGGCCTGGCAGGTCACGGCCAGACTGGCCCCAAAATGCTGAAAATGCCGCGGCCAGGGGTCGTGCTGGCAGGGGTCGATCTGGGCTTCGGCGCGGGCCAGCAAGCAGCGGTAGGTGGCGTCGCGCAGGTGAGGTAACCGAGCCGGGCTGTCGTCACGCAGGGTCAGAATCCGGCCGCCAACGGCATCATTACCCGCCTCGATTTCGGCCACAATCTGCGCAATCCAGTGTGAATCGACCAGCGTATCACCATCGGTCGAGGCGATTACGCCCTGTGGGTGACCCGCCTGCAACAGACGGCGGCAGGCTTCGTCCATCAGTAGCCGCCGTACCGTACCGATATGAGCCCGCTCGGGGGGCAACTGAATATCAACCACATGTAATCTGAAAGCGGGATACTGCTGCTGATACCGACGTACCTGCGCGTAGGAATCATCGGTGCAGTTATTGGTCAGCACCAATACCTCGTAACTGTTGGGGTCGAGCCGGTGGCCCGCACAGGTACGTTGCAGCCGCAGCGCATCGAGCGTGTGCGCAATGGCCTCGGCTTCGTTGCGAACGGGCACGATCACCGACACGCGCAGCGCCGGGACAGGATCGGTTTGGTCGAAGAGGAAACGAGGGTGTTGGCCTTCGTTGGTAAGCAAATCATAGTCAGCCAGCATACGCTTGGAACCGACACAGTCAGGAAACCTATGTCGTCTTACAGACGAACCCGCTCAACCACTCAATGTTAATTAAAGTGAGTAGCGGGTCTACTTACCCATCCATTTTTTGAAGTCGGTCGCCCGTTCGCGACTCACGATCACCTCATCGGTGGGGGCGGGTTTCAGCGTCAGTTTCAACTTGTTATTGAAATACGGGTGGATCTGCTGCACCGAGTTGATGTCGATGATAAACTGGCGGTTAGCCCGAAAAAACTGCGACGGATCGAGCATGGCTTCGAGTTCGTCGAGGGTGTAGTCGAGCGAGTATTTCTGGTTGGCGTTGGTGCGAAACAGGCTCACACCGTCTTCGGAATAAAAATAAGCCACGTCGGAGACCTCCACTGGCACCCACTGTTGCAGGTGACGCACCAGAAACCGCTTGCGGTAGTCGGTGGGCTGAATCTGCTGCCGCAGTTGCTGCACCAGCACGTCGATCGACACGCGCCCGGCGTCGGCTGAGGGAGGTGCGGTGGGGTTGAGGCTACGCAGCCGGTGGTGTTTTTCCAGGCTGGCTTCCAGGTCGCGCCGTTTGATGGGTTTGAGCAGGTAGTCGATGCTGTTGACCTTGAAGGCTTTCAGGGCGTATTCGTCGTAGGAGGTGGTGAAAATCACGGGCGACTCCACGGGCGTCTGTTCAAAAATATCGAAGCTCTGTCCGTCGGCCAGTTCAATATCCATCAGGATCAGATCGGGTGCCGGATCGCCCGATGTGTGGTTTTGCTGCAACCAGTTGACGGCGGTGCGCACGCTGGCGGCGGTGCCCATAACCACGATCGACGGGTCCACTTCCTGCAACAGCTTGGTCAGTTTACGAACGGCCAGATCTTCGTCTTCGACAATAAATACGTTTAGCATGACTTTGTGGCTTGGGCTCGGATGAGCATGGTCAACGGTTAGCGGATTAAAAGTAAGCTCAATTAGGGGCGGGGTCCAGCAGCAAGCGGGCGAACGGGGTAAAAATAGCGTTGAACCGGCTCGTTTATCCGGTGAAACGGCTAGTGGCCAGACGGGGCCGTTTCGGTACCGGGCGGCCCCGCTCGTTCGGGCGACAGCAACGGTAACGCCACGCTGAAGGTATCGTCGTCTTCGCGGATGTCGATGCCCCCCTCGCCCAGCAGGCGGTACTTGGTGGCGATGTTTACCAGCCCCAGTTGGCTGGAGTCGGGCCGGCCGGGCTTGCGTTGCAGGTTGTTGCGCACCACCAGCTTACCCTCGCGCACCAGAATCTCGATCTGTAGCGGTTGCCCGGCCAGCATGATGTTGTGCCGCACGGCGTTTTCGACCAGCACCTGTAACGTGAGCGGCGGGATCAGGTACGTCTGCTCGGGTTCGGGCACCGACACATACAGCTCGATGCCATCGGTATAGCGCGTTTTAAGCAGATGAAAATACGAATCGATAAACGACAGTTCGTGCCGCAACGTCGTCAGGTCCGACTCGTTGCTGCGCAGCATGTAGCGATAGACCGTGCTGATCTCATCGACGAAGGCTTCGGCCTGTTTCGGGTTCTCGCTGATGAGCGACGAGAGCGAATTAAGGTTGTTGAACAGAAAATGCGGGTTGATCTGGTTTTTGAGCGAGTCGAGCTGGCTTTGCAGGTTGGCTTTTTTCAGGGTCTCGATCTCGACGTAACTCTGTCGCCACTGCCGCAGCACGTAGCCCCCTTCGTAGACCACCATGTACACGCAGTGGTAGAAAATCTGGATGCCGAGCGAATAGGTGTAATCGGCGGGGTTGGGCCAGTACCAGGCCCGGTTGTCGGCCGCCAGATGCGCCAGTTGCCGTACCAGCCAGGCAAAGTTGACCAGCACGGGCAAGGCCAGCAACAGCCAGCCAAAGCGCGTTTTGGTCTGGTTGAGACCGGGGTATCGCTGCTGAATGCCCAGCACTACCCGCCTGGTTACCTCCCAGCACAGGTAACCTGCCCCCAGGGCAATCAGGTTCGACTTGATGATGTCGCGCGCCGACAGCTCGAAGTACCAGTTCAGCCGAAAAAAGATGGTTCCGAACAGGAACAGGGCGGGCGGCCCCAGCAGCCTGAGTCGTATGTCATTGAGCGAATTCACAAGCACTAGTTCATAGGTAAGTCATAATCTGGTCAAGATGCCCCGACGCCAGCAAATGCCCAATCCCCATCGGGTTGAAGCCGCCTAAACCCCACCTGAACCGACAAAGCACCGGGGTGAACCGGAACAGTTGATGATTAGCGTTTAGCGCCCACCCTTTTGGGACCAACGCGCCCTTCTCTTCCCACTTAATCCCTCATTTCTGCCGCTTGAGCGGGCTGAAACGACACTTCCTACAGGCTGTGCTTCCGTGAGGGGGCGTGGTGGGCTCACCTTTGTCCCGTCGGACGACAAGCCCCGACCAACCGGCCGTCGGGTCGGGAACCAAGCCAATTTTTCAACCAAACAACAAGTACACCCATGACACGTTTCTTTCGCTCTGCCCTCCCTTTTTTGCTCGGCCTGCTGGTTTCGGTAACCGCCTGTAAGAAGGGAGAATCGGATGTTGTGCCCAACCCGGATACCGGCAACCCCGGCACACCAACCGCCGCGTTTGTCGGTATTCGCTGGCAGATGGCCAGCTTTGAACTTGACCCACCCATGGACCTCGACGGCGACGGGGACATCGATAAAGACCTGCTGGTCTTCCTGCGCCCCTGCGACCGCGACGATACCGTTAAATTTGAAAAAGGTGGCGCCATGTCGGGCGATAGCGGCGCCCTCAGATGCGACGATGAACCCGCCCCCGGCAAACCCGGCACCTGGACCTACAACGAGGCCACCAAGAAGCTGAAAATCATCGACGGCGACGACGGTACGGCCTCCGAATGGACCGTGCTGGAAGCCACCACCAAGGTATTGAAAGTGAAAGCCACGATGGTGGAGGACGGGCAGTCGCTCACGACCATCATCACCTGGAAAGCTGTCTAGCCCGTTTTCTGACCCGACCAAACCGCAGGGGTGGCCAGTTAGTGGCTACCCCTGCGGTTTGGTATAATATCGTTTTATGGCGTCTGCTCTGTCTCACCAAACCCGCTCCCCGGCATGACCTTCGAAACCTGGAATGATCTGTTCGTTGGCATGATTGTCTCGATGCTACTGTTGAATGTGGTTCAATGGTCGATCTACCGGGAGCGCATTTATGGGCTTTACACGCTCTACATGCTGGTCTGGCTCATCTTTTTCGGGGCGCGCATGCCGGTTGTCAGCGCGTTGTTGTCGGGGCCGATTACGCTGTTTATCAAGGCCTGCGTGCCGTCAATAGGGTATTTTATTTATTTCGACTTTGCCGATGCCTTCATCCAGGTACGTCGGCGGCTACCTCGGCTCCTGCGGTTGTTTCAGCTGGCCAAGACCCTGATTATTCTTTACCTCGCGGTTCAGGCCTGGGCGCTTTTTATCAGCACCGTCTGGCAGCCCGGCCGTTTCAACGGGGTGCACACGGGCATGCGGGTGCTGTTGGCCGTGCTGGCGATCGTCGGCATTGCCAACCTGTTTCGGCTCCGCACCACGGCTACCCGCTATTTCGTGACAGGCTCGCTGTTTCTGGTGGTGGGCGCGCTGGCGTCCATGGTGCTGACGTTTGTGTACCCCACCACGCCCGACGACGCGCCGTGCTGGCACGCGCCCCTGTTCTGGTTTCAGCTGGGCATTCTGGGCGAGCTGCTTTGCTTTGGGCTGGGTCTCAACTACCGGCAGCGGCAGGCGGCCGTCACGAGCGCGCTGATTGCCCAGGAACTGGAACAGGAGCGCCAGAACCGCCACCGCGAACAGCTCGAAAGCCGGCTGGCCGTGCAGCAGTTGCAACAGGAGATGCTGGAGGTACAGATGCGGGCGTTGCAGGCCCACCTCAACCCGCACTTCCTGTTCAATTCACTCAACTCCCTGTCGTCGCTCATTGCCGAAGCCCCGGCGCAGGCCGAGGCCTTTGTGGATGAGCTGGCCAGCGTATACCGCTACATCCTCCAGACCAACGCGCAGGAGCTGACGGCGCTCGACAACGAACTCCAGTTTATGGATTCGTATTATCACCTGCTCCAGACGCGCTACACCCAGGGCATTCAGCTTCAGATGCACATCGATGACCGCTACCGAAACCACCTGATCCCGCCGCTGACGCTGCAACTGCTGGTGGAAAATGCGGTCAAGCACAACGCCATTCTGGCTGACGCCCCGCTGGTCATTGGCATCTACACCACGCCACAAGCGCAACTGGTGGTACAGAACACGCTACAGCGCCGCCAGGTGAGAGTGCTGAGCAACGGCGTGGGACTGAGCAACATTCTGGTCAAATACCAGATGCTGGGGCAGCCGGTGCCGGTGATCGAGGAAGCCGACGGCCAATTTGTGGTGACCCTGCCGCTTATCGACCCACCTGCCCAGTAAGCCACGTACCCACCGGTTCAGCCAGCCCGCCATGACGCTTCATGAAGGGCTTTTGTCGGTTCAGCCGGTTTGGCATTGGCCCGGTCCCGTTGCCCGGCGAGTTTTACGTCGTAACTCCTCAAACAACAACTACGACAATGAAAAAAGTGATGAAGACCGTCGGCCTCGCGCTGGGCGGGGTGGTGCTGCTGGTGGCTAGTTTCTGCGCCTATGTGGCCCTCACGGGCATACCCACCTACGACCCGCCCGCCACGCCCGCCCTCTCGGTCGAGGTAACGCCTGCCCGCGTGGCGCGGGGCGAAGCGATCGCCAGCATTCAGTGCATGAGCTGCCACGCCAACCAGGAAAACCGCCTGACGGGCAAATACATGGCCGAAATACCGCCGCTGTTCGGTAAGATTTACTCCAAAAACATCACGCAGGATAAGGTCCACGGCATCGGCAACTGGACCGACGGCGAACTGCTCTATTTCCTACGGACGGGCATCCGGCGCGACGGTTCGTATGCACCCGTGATGCCGCAATACCCCAATCTGGCCGACGAAGACCTGCTATCGGTGGTAGCCTGGCTGCGCTCCGATCGGTTCCCGGTGCAGGCCACGGCGCAGGAGCCGCAGCCCTCGGAGCCGAGCTTTGTGACGACGCTGCTGACGCATACCCTGATGAAGCCCCTCCCCTACCCGCAAACGGTCATTGCACGGCCCGACACCAACGACCTGGTCGCGTTTGGCAAATACACGGCCGATGCTTTCGGCGATTGCTATGCCTGCCATTCGGCCGATCTCATCGATCAGGACAAGGTGACGCCGAGCAAGACCAAAGGCTATTATGGCGGGGGGATCGAGATGGTCGGCGAGGGCGGCCAGAAGGTGGTCACAGCCAACCTGACGTTTGATGAACAGACGGGAATTGGCAAAACATACACCAAAGAGCAGTTTATCCGCGCCGTTCGCAACGGCGTACGGCCCGACGGCAGCATCCTCCGCTACCCGATGGAGCCCAAGATGGGCCTGTCGGAACGCGAAGTGGGCGCCATCTACGAATACCTGAAAACGGTACCGAAAATCCACAACGACATCGCTCAGAAAAACGCGGCGATCCAACTGGCCGAAAAAAACTAAGCGGCTCCGTAACCCTCAGCCAACGACCCGGCTAGTACTGCTGGCTGGGTCGTTGGCTGAGAATTACAGCGTTTGGGCGAGTTGAATGCGGTTGCCGCAGGTGTCGTCGAAAACGGCCAGCCGGACCGGACCCATCTGCGTGGGCGGCACGCTGAATACCACCCCGAGCCCCAGCAGCCGTTCATAGTCGCGCTGCACGTCGTCTACGGCGAAGACCGTCAGGGGGATACCCGCATCGTACAGGGCTTTCTGGAACGTTTGGGCGGGCTCGAAGCGGGTGGGTTCCAGCAGTAATTCAACGCCGTCGGGCCGGTCGGGCGAGACAACCGTGAGCCAGCTGGCATCGCCGAGCGGGATGTCCCGTTTTTTCTGAAAGCCCAGAATGTCGGTGTAAAAAGCAAGCGCCCTGGCCTGATCAGCGACCAGTAGGCTTGTTACGTCAATGCGCATGGGAATGGTCTGTTTTGGGCAAAATTGCGGCACCCATCCCACTTTTACTTCTTCATTCTTGCTCTTTTCAACGTACCTGGCGACTGCCCCATCCGCTTTTTTACCAGCGTACTGAACGTACCCAGGCTCTCGTAGCCAACGGCCCCGCACACCTCTGCTACAGGCCGGTTGGCGTTCAGCAGCCGCCGGGCTTCGGCCATGCGTTTGTCGGTCAGGTAGTGCAGCGGCGTCAGGCCATAGTGGCGTTTAAACTCCCGGCTAAAATGATAGGGCGAACAACAGGCCGCAGCGGCTATGTCGACCAGCGTCAGGGGCTCGGCGAAGTGGGTGTCGATAAACCGCCGCGCCCGCACTACGCGCGCTGTCTGGTCAGCGTTGGCGTAGAGTTGTTCGGTCAGTTTAGTTAGTTGATCGGTGTAGAACGACATGGTTTATGGCTATGAGAGTAGCCCCATTGGCAGCACAGGGCCTGCGCTGCCAATGGGGCTTGTGGCGTATTCTGGGTACGTTCCTGCTCTATTCGCTTCGTTTGGGCTGATAGTGCAACACCACGATACCGCAATCAAACGCTACAGCCTTCATCAGGGTCAGCGCCTGTGTGGTGTCCAGCCCGCCAAACACCGGCATGCCGTTGCCGATAGCGGCCGGGTTAACAAACAGGTGCAGGTTGTCGATCAGGCCCGCCCGAATCAACGACGCCACGAACGTGCCCCCGCCATAGGTGATCAGGTCGCCGCCGGGCTGGCTTTTGAGCGCGTTGATTTCGGTAGCCAGGTCGCCGTTGGCCAGGCGCGCATTGGGCCAGGGCGAGGCGTCGAGCGTTTTGGTGAACACGACTTTGGGCGCGTTGTTGAACAGGTCGGCACCGGGCTCGTCGGGGTGAGCTGCCCAGTGGGGAATAAAGCCCTCCGCCAGCTTACGCCCCAGCAGAATGGTGTCGACCGGCGCTGATAGCGCGGTCACATACTGACCAATGTCGTCGGTCCAGGGAAAGGTCATCCAATCCATTTCACCGTTGGGTCCGGCCATGAAGCCATCGACCGTTACCTGTACCTGCAAGTTGAGCGTACGCATGTTGAGTTGATTTGTTGTTTACGGGTACAAACCTACAACCCCATCGCCACTGCCAAAAGGGGCCGGAATGCCAATAAACGGGGGGCCACGTGCCGACCCGAACGTACCCGGCGATCCTAACCCATCCGTAGGGATTGGCGGTCGGCTGCTTTTATAAGCGCAGCCAGGTTTGGCTTACGTTTAGCCGTTGAGTATGAAAGCATTAGGGTTCGCGCTGCTACTAGCGGGGTTTGGACTGGGCCTTTTCCAACAGTGTTCGTCCGTAAAAACGACGGCATCGGCCATCAGAACGCCACCAAACCTCATCGTCATCCTGGCCGACGACATGGGCTACGGCGACGTGGGCTGCTACCGGGCCGCCAGCGCCGGGCCTGCGCTCATCCAGACGCCCAACCTCAACCGCATGGCGGCACAGGGGATGCGCTTCACCGATTTTTACACGGGCAGCACGGTCTGCGCGCCCTCGCGTTGTGCGCTGATGACGGGGCAGCACACGGGGCATACCCAGATTCGGGGCAACGGCGAAAAACCCCTCCGGCAGGAAGACGTCGTGATTCCCGAGCTGCTCAAAAAGGCCAACTATACCACCGGCATGTTTGGCAAATGGGGCTTGGGCATGCCCGATACCGAGGGCGCGCCGCATCGCAAAGGCTGGGATGCCTTCTTCGGCCACGTCAACCACGAGGAGGCCCATTTTCAGCAACACCCGTTCTTGTGGCAAATCAGCGATGGCGCCACCGTGAAGGTCGAGCAGCCCGCCGGGTCGTACAACAACGATGCGTTCACGCAACAGGCGCTGGCGTTTCTGGATCGGCAAACGACGAAACCGTTTCTGCTGTACTTGGCCTTCACCCTCCCCCATGCCGAGTTGCACACGCCCGACACCTACCTGAATCAGTACCGGGACGCGACCGGAAAAAGCCGGTTTCAGCCCGAAAAACCCTGGCCGGCGGGTCGGCATTATGGCGAGCAGCCCGAACCCAAAGCCGCCTATGCCGCCATGGTCTCGCAGATCGACGGGTATGTGGGGCAGGTGCTGGCCAAACTCGACCAGAAAGGACTGGCCAACAACACGCTCGTGCTGTTTGCCTCCGACAATGGCACGCACATCGAGGGCGGACGTACCCAGGACGACGTAAGCTATATGCAAAGCTCGGGGCCACTGCGGGGTGTCAAGCGCGACCTGTTCGACGGGGGCATCCGCACGCCCTTCATCGTCCGCTGGCCCGGCCACGTCAAAGCGGGGTCGACCACGGCGTTCGTGGGGGCGTTTTACGATCTCCTCCCCACGTTCTGCGAGCTGGCCAACATACCGCCGCCCGCCCGCATTGATGGCCTTTCCTTCGTGCCGACGCTGCTGGGGCAGAAAGGCCAGCCCACGCACCCCTACCTTTACTGGGAATTTATGGAGCGGGGCTTCAGCCGGGCCGTGCGCAGTGGCTCGTGGAAGGCCGTGAGTCTGGAACCCAGGCGAGGGCAAGAGACCTTTTTTCTGTTCGACCTCAGCCGGGACATCGGCGAGCAAACCAACGTGGCCGCTCAGCACCCCGACGTGGTGGCTACGATGCGTCGGTATATGGCCGAAGCTCATGTTCCGTCGCCGCTGTTTCAACCCAATTACGGCAACTAACGCCTTCTCGTTCACTTATTCTGCATGACTCAACGATACACCTCCCGCCTGCTTAGTCTCGGCTGTCTGCTCATCCTCAGCCGTTTCGGGCTAGCCCAACCAGCCGCGTCAGCTCAGTTAGTGGTTCGACTTGACCCGAGCCAGACCTACCAGACCATGCACAGTTTCGGCGCATCGGACTGCTGGTCGGCGCAGTTTGTGGGTAAAAACTACCCGCTGGCCAAGCGCGAACAAGTGGCCGACTGGCTTTTCAGTCTGGACGTCGATCGGGCGGGGAACCCCAAAGGCATCGGCCTGTCGATGTGGCGGTTCAACATTGGTGCGGGCAGCACCGAGCAGGGCGATTCGAGCGGTATCCGCAGCCCCTGGCGCCGGTCGGAGTGTTTTCAGCGGCCCGATGGCTCGTATGACTGGACCAAACAGGCCGGGCAACAGTGGTTTATGGAAGCGGCCCACCGGCGCAAGGTGCCTTACCTGCTCGGCTTCACCAATTCGCCCCCGGTGCAGTTTACGGCCAACGGCAAAGCCTACGCCTCGGGTACGTTGGGCGACTACAATTTTAACCGGCAGCGTCTGGGTGACTACGCCCGGTTTCTGGCTGATGTCGCGCAGCATTTCGACAAAAAGGGGCTTTCCATGCAGTACTTGAGCCCGTTCAACGAACCGCAGTGGGATTGGGGTATTAAGAAAGGGCAGAAAATGGCCACGCAGGAAGGCACCCCCGCCACCAACGCCGACATGGCAGAACTGACCCGCGCCCTCAGCCGCGAACTAAGCACCCGCAACCTGCGCACCCGCCTGACGCTGGGCGAGGCCGGGCAGCTCAACTACCTCTCGCAAAGCGGCACCAACCGAAGCCAGACGGGGCAGGACAATGTAGCCGAGGCGTTCTTTTCGCCCGGCAGCCCCGCCTACATCGGTGATCTGCCCAACGTGGAGAAACTGGTCTGCGGGCACAGCTATTTTACCACCTCCCCACCGAGTCAGCTGCGATCGGTGCGGCAGCAGCTGGGCGCGAAACTCAAGCAGGTGGGCGTCGGTTTCTGGCAGTCGGAGTATTGCGTACTGGGCGACAACGCGGGCGAGATCGACGGCGGCGGGCGCGACCTGGGCATGACCACCGCCCTCTACGTGGCGCGCGTGATCCACGCCGACCTGACGCTGGCCAACGCGACTTCGTGGCAGTGGTGGCTGTCGATCAGTGCCAACAACTACAAGGACGGGCTGGTGTACCTGGAAAACGGCGGTAAGATGGGCGAAAACGGCCCGAATCAACTCGACGGCGACGTGCTGGCCTCCAAGACCCTCTGGGCACTGGGCAACTATGCCCGGTTTGTGCGGCCGGGCATGGTGCGCATCGCCGCCAGCACCAACGTACCTGACAGCCTCGCTAACGGCCCGCTGGTATCGGCGTACCGCAGCGAAAACGGCAAACAGTTCGTGGTGGTTATCGCCAACCCCGGCGACGCCCGCGCTCTTCGGCTGGAAGGGTTGAGCCGACAGCCGGGGCAGGTGGCCGTCTACGAAACCACCGACACGGCCGATCTACGCAAACGCACGCCCTCGCTCGGTACGCTCATGCTGGCCGCCCGCTCCGTCACGACGATTACGCTGACGCGCTGATCAGAGGTCTTTGACGCAGCGGAAACCTACGTGCATCAGCGCCGTTTCGGCCGTGCTGCCCGACCGCCCCGACACCCGGTAGCCGTGGCACCAACCCGGTTCGCACAGGAACGAGCCGCCCCGTTGCACCCGCTCGGTAGCCTCGGTGATGCGGGGCGGCGTTTGGTTCAGCCAGTCGGTATACGCCACTTTAGGATTCTCGCACCATTCCCACACGTTGCCTGACATATCGGCCAGGCCAATGGGCGATGGACCGAACGTACCCACGGGCGCGGCCCGGTGAAACCCATCGCTCACGGCGTCGTGGTCGGGGAATTTGCCGTTCCAAGTGTTCGCCAGCCACTTGCCGTCTTGGGTCAGGTTATTGCCGAAGGGGTAGAGCGTCTGGCTGTTAGTTGCGTTACGGGCGGCGTGCTCCCACTCGATCTCGTGCGGCAGGCGCTTACCCGCCCAGTTGGCGTAGGCCTGCGCATCGTTCCACGACACCTGCGTCACAGGCATGTTGTCGGCGGCGGGGCCTGCCTTGGGGCCATACGGGTACTGCCAGTTGGTGCCTTTGACCAACTCCCATTCCTTGGTGGTATCGTTGAAAACGCCGCCATCGCCAAATCCTTCGGCCTGCGTCTTGTAGCCCGTGGCCTGCACAAACGCCCGAAACTGCCCAACCGTCACCTCGTGCTGATCCATGAAAAACGGTTTGACCAACACCCAGAAGGTGGGCTTCTCCTGCTCCAGCCCCTCCTCCGAGCCGATGTGCGTGTAGCCGCCGGGTACGTAAACCATGCCTTCAGGTACGTGGCCCGGAGGCTGGTTGGGCTGCGCTGGCTTGGCATCAGGTTCCGACGCAAAGACGGTGATGGTGGGGGCGAAGGCAAATTGCGCTGGGGCGTCGGGCTGGCAGGCCACCCCAACCAGTCCCAGATAGCCCAGCCAGGCGATCCGCTTCAGTATGATACTCGTCGACGATAAGCGCATACGGACTAAAGCCGGTTTAGACAGCGATCGTTTCCAATTCAGTTGGGTAATAGGGTCTGTGCGGTCTGGGGAATAGGGACCGCGTGAGCCGTCGGCTAAAGGACGGGGCCGTTTGTCGATGCCCACGCAAAGCAAACCACCAAACGTACAGGACGTACCCTGTTTGCTTGTTAGTGGCTGCTATCAAACCCGCAGTGAACCCCGAAATGCCCGGGCGGCGTAGTACGACGACGCCCCGTTGTGGTACACGAAGACGGTATTGTAGCGAAAATCGGCAAAGAGCGCGCCACCAAGTTGTCGGATCGCGGGGGGCGTTTGCAGCCAGCTCGATGTTTTCGCGTCGAATTGGCCAAGCGTTTGTAATTCCCGGTATTGGGCTTCCGTCAGCAGGTCGATGCCTAGCTCAGCGGCCATCTCCACGGCGCTATTGTCGGGCTTATCGTCTTTTCTCGCTTCCAGCGCGTCGTGGTCGTAGCAGAGGCTGCGGCGACCCGTGGGGCTTTCGGCCGAGCAGTCGTAAAAGACGTATTCGCCCGTGCTGGCGTCATAGGCAACCACGTCGGGTTCACCGCCGGTATCTTCCATCGCCTGAAGCGCCCACAGCTTTTCCGGTTTGGCTTCCAGCCTTGCCTGAACGTCAGCCCAATCGATGCCCGCATGGCGCTGCTTATTTTTCTCGAAACGAGCTTTTACTACTTTAATCAGTTCGTCGCGCTCTTCGGTCGACAGTTCCTTTGCCATAGCGGGTTCAATTTGCGGGTTATGGTTTATCATTCAAGCAATTGATTATCATCAGTATGCACCTACGCACCTGGCAGTTGCACGCACACAAAGGCTATTCCTCGCGGATAGGCCCGGCGGGTTACAACTGGGTAAGCTTATCTAGTCTAAGCTGAATACGTTGCCGGTCTGCTGGTGTCTTGGCGAGCGCATAGGCCTGCCGGTAACTGCCCACGGCCTTCAACACGTTGCTTGTTTCATACAACTCACCAAGCAATACGAAGTAGAAATGATTCAGGGTGAACGTCAGCTTTTCGGCTACAGCTAAAGCGGCTTGGGGGCCACTGACTTTATACAAGGCGTAGGTACGGTTCAGGGCGACGCTGGGCGAATCATTCACCCGTATCAACTGATCGTAGAGGTCTAAAATGGCCGTCCACTTGTCGGGCGTATCTTCTTTCTGGCAATGCCAGGAAGCGATACGGGCTTCCAGATGATATGAACTGACCTGATCGCCCTGCATCGACTGGCGCAGAAACAGAAAGCCCTGTTGAATCAACTCAGGATTCCACAAAGCCTCGTTCTGCTGTTCATAAAGCAGGGGCAATTCATCACCTGATTGGTGCCTGGCATCGAATCGGGACGCGTGAAAACACATCAGCGCCATCAACGCACTGGTCTTTGGTTGATTGGTGCGTTCATACTCGATTAATCGGGTACCCAGCCGCATGGCTTCCAGGCACAGCTCTCGCTGTAGCGTCTGGTTTCGGGTTTTGGAATAGTAGCCTTCGTTGAACAACAGATAGATAACATGCAGCACATTGTCGAGGCGGCGGATCAACTCACCTTCCGGTGGAAGCGTCATGGTCACGTTTGCCAGACGAAGCTTTTCTTTGGCCCGAAAGAGCCGTTTGTTGATCGTCTCTTTGTTGGACAGAAACGCCTCGGCAATTTCATCGATACCAAAACCGCAGAGAATCCGGAGCGCCAGACCAATCTGCGCTTCCGGGGCGATAGTGGGCGTACAAACCGCAAACATCATCTGCAACTGGCTGTCTCGAATCGTCTCCTCCGAAAAGTTTAACGTTGTCCAATCATCGGTTTCGGCCGATCGGTTGCTCAGCTCGGGAAGAATTTTCTGGTCCAGCAATTTACGCCTCCTGAACTGATACAGGGTTTTCTGCCTAGCAACAGCATACAGCCATGCCGTCGGGTTTGGCGGCTGGCCGCGCACACCCCAGGTTTCGGCGGCTAGCAGAAAGGTATCGCTCACGATATCCTCCGCCAGTTCTATATGCGCTAACCCAAACCGGTTGCTGATCACCGCCACCATCTTGGAAAATTCCTGCTGAAAGATCTGCTTGAGTGATTCCGGTTCCATCGGAGAAGGCAACACAGCCATAACGGCCTAGTTGAGCATAGCCCGTATCTCTACACTCCCTTGAGCATCCAGCGCCGGGCAGCCATGAGCCAGCTCAGTCGCTTCATCCAGATGGCTGGCCCTGACAATCAGAAAGCTGCCCAGCCGCTCTTTCACCTCTACAAACGGACCATCGGTGACGATGCCACCGGCCTTCAGCACCTTCCCTTCCGATGCCAGCCGGGGCCCCGTCGACACCAGTTTGCCCTGTGCGGCCAGGCTACCCACCCACTCTTTCCATTTGTTGGCGATCGCTTCAAACTCGGCGGGCGACAGTTGACTGGTGTCATAACTCGGCTGACGGAATAATAACATAAACTCGTTCATAGCGAAAACGAAACGAAATGATAAAACAAAGGCGCCATCTAAGACACTGTCTAGCAATAATTTACATTTAATAAACCGTTTCCTCAACTGCTTTTTCGTGTGTCGTTTGTAGTCGGCGGTTGGCTGGTCGTAGATACCAGGACAGCACGGTTAAGATCGCAAAAACAAACGAGGCAACCCACTGGTAGAAGGCATCACCGGAAGCGATATGAGAACTAACAGCGCCCGTCAACAGAAAAAAGAAACCGGCGTAGGCCCATTCTTTCACCAGGCGATAACCCGGTATGACCAGCATGAGCCCGCCCGCCATTTTCCAGAGGCCAATAAGTTTCATTGAATACAAGGGGTAGCCAAGCCGAATAAAGCCATCGGCATTGACCTTCGCCTGGATGAATTGAGCAAAACCGCCGCCAATCATAGCCATTGCCAAAAATCCGGTAATGATCCAGTAGGCCATGCGTTTCCCTTTGCCTGCTTTGCTGTCGTGTTCCATGTCAAATTGCTGTGTTGGTTTACACGACACCAATGACTGAGCGGTCGGAAATTGGACAAGCTGCAACAACTTTTTTTACATCGGCAACATACGTACCTGGCTGCGCTGATTTGTTCCGGTAAACCAGCGCAGCCCAAAACGCTACAAAATTTCTACGTACCCCTCGGTGCCATTTACCCGAATGCGTTGGCCGTCGCGAATCCGTTTCGTTGCGTTGTCGACGCCGACGATGGCGGGCAGGCCATATTCCCGGGCAATTACGGCGCCGTGGGTCATCAGCCCGCCGACCTCGGTAATCAGGCCTTTGATGGTAACGAATAAGGGCGTCCAGCCGGGGTCGGTGAAGGGCGTAACGAGAATATCACCCTCTTCCAAATCGGCCGCCTCCAGGCTGAGCACCACGCGGGCCCGCCCCTCCACGACGCCCGCCGAAACCGCCAGCCCAACTATCGCCCCGGCGGGTAGATCATCACGCCGGTAGCGCCCCGTCAGGATTTCCCCCTCCGAGGTAATCACCCGGGGTGGGCTGAGTTTTTCGAAGCGTTGGTAGTCGGCTTTTCGCTGGTTGATAAGCGCGTAGTCCACCGTCTGGGTACGTATCGTTTCGGCCAGTTCGTCGAACGTGAGGTAGTAACTATCTTCGCTGTCGTGAAGCACCCCCGCCGCCACGAGTCGTTCGGCTTCGCGGCGCAAGGCCTGTTTATACACGAAATAGCGGCTGATGATGTCGTATTTGGGGTATTCGCGGTAGCCAGTCAGGTTGCGGACCAGATCGATCATTCGCTTGGTTTCGTTCGCTTTGCGGTCGCCATCCGGCAATTGGGTCAATCGGGCCAGCAGTTCCTGTTCTTTGGCCAGCGCTTCCTGTTGGCCCTGCTCGAATTTTCGCTTCCCGGCATTCGGCTCAACGTTTTTGATGTTGTTGAGAATCAGGGGCACCAGGGTGCTGGGCCGTTCGCGCCAGCGGGGTCGAGTGATGTCGATCTCACCGGGGCAGCGCATGCCGTATTTGTCCAGAAACGCATCGATGGCGGCGCGGGCTTCCGGGCCACCCGCCAACCGGGGTAGTTCGTCCAGAAAGGTGTCGTCTTTTCCGCACTGTTGTACGTACTGGATCACGGCCGGGTAGGGCCGTAGCGCATCGGCCACATCCAGCAGGGCCAGCCCCATTTCCGAGGTAATGTTGTTGGGAACGGATTGGGTCAGTGTGTCGGCGACGTTTTTCTCGCCTAACCACGCGGCGATGTGCTCATTGAGCCATAAGGCTGCATTCATGGCCGTCATGATGACCCCGAAGCTTTGTGGGATGCTCCTCTTCACGGCCCCGACGTCTTCCCGAATGCACTGGATGAGCGCCGGCCCCTGTTCCGTTTCAACGGCTTGCTTCAGGGCGGCGAGGGCGGCCTGACTACGCTGGATCAGGTCAGCCACGATGGCCGGGTCGTAGTCCTTCAGCGTCTGGTAGTCTGGCAGCGAGGACGCCGGATGGCTTGTCCCGGGGTTCGGCTCGTGATCGGGTAAGGCGGGGATAAAATCGCCCCGCTCCAGAATGGTCGTCAGGGCGTCTTTAATGAGCGGATCGAATCGCCCCAGCACATCCAGGATATTGGCTCGGCCAGCCGGTGACGCCAGCATCGGGGCGACATCCACAAACAACCGACCACCCGCGACACGCATCGGGGCGTTGGCCATGAACTGCCAGGTAGACCAGCCCAGGGGTTTCATGGCGTCGGTCATCATCTGCTGGTGACCGACGGATATGTAGACGTGGTTTTCGGGGTCAGTCGCGTCGGGTATCGGGTACAGCGTGGTGATTGGCCGACTCTGAACAATGTGGAACGTGTCGCCCACCAAACACCATTCAATATCCTGCGGACAGCCGAAATGCGCTTCGATCTGCCGCCCGATGCGCTCAAGCCGGATGGCCTGCTCGTCGGTCAGCGCCGGACGCTGTTGCTGGTCAGGCGCAATCGGCTGCTGTTCCGTGCCACCTCCGCTTACCGCATAGCTGGCCCGTTCCTTGGTCGCTAGCTGCCTGCTGATTACCTCTCCGGCTCGCACGCTGTAATTATCGGCGTTGACCAGCCCACCCACCAGCGCCTCGCCCAGCCCAAAACTGGCGTCGATGGATGTGATCGTCCGGTTCGACGTGACGGGATCGGCCGTGAACAGGATGCCCGATACCTGCGGCACGACCATCTGCTGTACCACCACCGCCAGTTGAACACTTCGGTGGTCAATGCCGTGCTGAAGGCGGTACAGGACGGCCCGCTCGGTAAACAGCGAGGCCCAGCATTTGCTGATGTGTTGCCGAATAGCCGCCTGCCCAATAATGTTCAGGTATGTATCCTGCTGACCGGCAAACGATGCCGTGGGCAGGTCTTCCGCCGTGGCGCTGGACCGCACCGCAAAGGCATGTTGTTCGCCAAAGGGTTTGAGATGCCCGGCAATCGCATCCTGCATGTCCTGTGGCATAGCGACCGCTTCGATCGCGTCACGAAGTTGGCCGCTCAGGGTAGCGATCAGGGCGCGGTCGGCCACCGTCAGCAGGGCTAGCTGGGCCAATAAGTCGTCTATCGACGGCGCCTGCTCGATGATCCGCTTGTAAGCTTCTGTGGTCACACAAAATCCGGGCGGCACCCGGATGCCCTCGATCCGGGTCAGCTCGCCCAGGTTGGCCCCCTTACCTCCCACAAGCGCTCCGCTTGTTTGATCAACGGCTTGCAAACCGAGCACCAGCGATTGCATCGTATCCATCCTTAGTTGTCGTTGAGTGTCTGGGTGGTGTCATTCATGATGGCGATGGCCTTCAGAAAATAGGTTTCAAGCGTGGCGATTTCCTCGGCCGAAAACGACGCCAGCAGCGCGGCCGACTTTGCCCGAAAGTCTTTGTAGAGCGGGGCCAGCAGCGCCATAATCGTCTCGGTGTTCGGGACGATGATCACCTTACGCCGATCGCCTTCGGCCAACTGGCGCTGCACCAGCTGTTTCTTTTCAAACCGATCGATCAGGCCCGTTACGGCACCCGTCGTCAGGCCGGTCAGGGTGGCGAGTTCACCGGCGGTCATCTGTCCTTTCTCGATCAGAAAACCCAGGTATTTGTGGTCGGTACCCGACAGCCCCGCCCGACGGCCAACTGCTTCGTGCATCTGAATCGACGTGTAGGCATATTGCTGGCTCAGCTTTCTAATCCGGGTGAGTGAATCACTATCCATTTAACTTAGCTTCTAAATATCTTAGCAACAAAGATAATTAGATAATAGCGAAAAAAGCAAACCGGGCGGCACCTACTAGTGGTTAGGTGGCTCTAGGGCGGATTGGCGCCAACGTACCTGATCAGGGTCAACAGCAGCCTTCAGGTACGTACCTAGTGCAGTGGCAAACCGCCATAAAACGGCCCGTGCCATGGCTGGGTTACCAGACAGGCTATTCCAAGGCAAGGCTTACCGGCTGTTTTGGCTAAGACAAAGGGCATTCTTACTAAATCTGCTTTCGACCGGGCGGTGACCTTTGCAGCATCAACCAATGAAAAACGATTTAGTATGAAAGCGATTCGAGTTCATGAATTTGGCGGTCCTGACGTGATGAAGCTGGACGAGATCGAACGGCCCGTTCCGGCACCCGACGAACTCTTGATAAAAGTCTATGCCAGCAGTGTTAATCCGGCCGACTACATCATTCGCCAGGGTGGCAACGAAGCCCTTCGGTCGTACCTGACATTACCGTTGGGCCTGGGTCTGGATGTGGCGGGTGTCGTTGAGGAGATCGGCAGTGCGGTAACGACGTTTAAAAAAGGCGATAACGTGTACGGCGTCCCGAATTTCCCCGGCGACGGCAGCTACGCCGAATACGTTGCTGCCAAAGCCAGTCAGTTCTGGATTATGCCCAGCCACATACGCTTCAATGAGGCTGGCGCGCTTCCTTCCTGTGCCCTTATTGCCTGGAACGGCATCGTCGATACGGGTAAAGTAAAACCGGGGCAGCGGGTACTAATTCACGGGGCAGCGGGCGGAGTCGGGAACCTGGCGGTCCAGTTTGCCAAAGCCATGGGCGGGTATGTAATCGGAACGGCCTCGGCTCATAACGCTGCTTTTTTGAACGAGTTAGGAGCCGATGAAGTGATTGATTACCGCAACCAGCCTTTTGAAGACCTGTTGCGCGATGTGGATGTGGTATTCAATGCCTCGCCCGTTCGTGACGAGAGCGTCAGGTTGAAATCGGCGGAGGTAATCAGAGAGGGCGGTATCTTTGTGTGTACTCACCTGGATGAGCCCTTCTCGGACGCTTTTTTGGCCGCGATGGCCAAAAAGAACGCCACGGCCACGATGGTTGGCGAAGGCAGTATAACCGCCTACACATCCTCACTGGATGGGGTCACTCAGCTCATCAATGAGGGTAGAGTAAAAGCCGTTGTAAGCCAGGCATTTCCCCTGGAGCAAGTGGCCGAGGCCCACCGCCAGAGCGAGACTAAACATGTGCGCGGTAAACTTGTGCTGGAGATACAGAAAGAAGACCGACTCGATGAAACGGTTTAAAACGATCAGTGAGTTTCATGAATTCAGGCAGTTGCCTAAGCCGCTGCACCCGCTCATCGGCCTCATCAATGTGGGCGATGTAAAGGAATTGCATCCCGATGAACCGACGAGCCTGGTCTTCGATTTCTACAGTATTTCGCTGAAACGGGTAGCCAATGTAGCGGTGAAGTACGGGCAGCAGCCGTTTGATTTCAATGAAGGTGTGCTGTCGTTTGTAGCCCCCGGTCAGGTCATCCGGCTCGCCCTTGCCGACGGGGAGAAAGCCTTGAACCAATCAGGATGGATGTTAACCATCCATCCTGATTTTCTATGGAATACGTCGCTGGCCAAAACCATCAGGCAGTATGATTTCTGGAGCTATGCCCTGCATGAGGCCCTGTTTTTGTCGGAGAAAGAAGAAGCTTTTCTTCATCAGATTATTCAGACTATTCAGCAGGAATACAACGCCAACATCGACCGTTTCAGCAAGCCGATTATTATAGCGCAGCTGGAAACGATGCTGACTTATTCGGATCGATTTTATCATCGGCAATTCATCACCCGGGAGAAAGCGAACCACCAGATACTGGATCGGCTGGACGAATTACTGAATGCTTATTTTGACAATGACTCGCCAGACAAAGGCGGGTTGCCATCGGTACAATCCGTAGCCGACCAGTTAATTGTTTCCCCCAAATACCTCAGTAATCTGCTCCGCACGCTGACGGGACAAAACACCCAGCAACACATTCACGATAAGCTGATTGACAAAGCCAGGGAGAAACTCTCAACCACCGATCTGTCAGTGAGCGAAATCGCGTATGCGTTGGGCTTCGAGCACCTGCAGTCGTTCAGCAAACTGTTCAAGACCAAAACCAGCCTCTCGCCGTTGGCCTTCAGGGCGTCGTTCAATTGACGGTGCGACCTTGCCCGCTGCCGGGCGCTCACCGACGCCGGTTGACGGCCTGGCGCCTACCTACTCAGGTACGTATGGGTCGGCTGTGTGATGGAACTGTGTTTTAGCTCAGCAGCGGATCGCTGACGCTGCTGTTACCCGTTTCGATACGGCCGGCGTAGCGCTGCTCAAACGTCGTGTCGCCCACCACCCGGATGCTGACATCGTACCAGCCGCCGCTCTTCGCCACGGCCAGTCTGAGCGTCGTTTGCCCGGTTTGTTCTCCGGCCGGGCGCAGCACCTGCCGTTGCATCGGGTAGCCATAGGCGTTCGATACCAGTTCGACGGTTACGGGCTTCGTGCTCCGGTTGGTCAGCCGAAGCAGAAGGTCTGCCGACGTGCTACCGGCAGTTACCGCCTCGTCGCACTGGATGCTTACTGCCTTGGGGCTTCCCTGCCCGGTAAACTCACGAAAGAACCCATTCGGGCCATACACCCGAAAGTGGTAGGCCGTCCCCACCGCTACGGGCCAGGCGTCGGTTAGTTGGTCGCCGGGTTTTACGGCATAATTCCGCACCGAAAAATCAGCCATGTTGTACACCATGAACGGGGCACCCGCTGCGCGTTTCCCAAACCGATCGGCCTTGATGGCGAACGTCATGCGAAACTGCCCGTCGGCCGTTAGTTGGCCATCTACGCGCAGGTCGTAGGGCAGGGCGCAGGCGGGGCGGCTCCCTTTCTCCTGCTGGGGCATCAGCGCCGTAGGGTCCTGCTCCTGATTGAGGCGGGCGACGTCGTCGGCCGACAGGGCGCGGAAGTTGGCGGGCGCCTCCTTGAATTTGGCTTTATGGATGCGCTCCACGAAAGCGTCTTTCGGCACAAACGTCGGCAGCTTAATGGGCTCGCCCTGATACGGCCGGAATACCGACGTCAAGTCGCCGCAGACCGTGCGCCGCCAGTCGCTGATGTTGGTTTCGCGAATGGCTTTTCCCGTCTTGTGGCTCAGGAAACCTTCCAGAAATTGGAGCGTCGAGGTGTGGTCGAACACCTGCGAGCAGACGTACCCACCCCGGCTCCAGGGCGAGGCCACCACCAGCGGCACCCGGTACCCCAGGCCAATGGCACTGGCACGAGCCCCTTTTTCGGGCTGGCTGACGGGCCGTTTCAGCTCCTGCTCCATGCTGACGTGCTCGGTGCGCGTGTCGATACCAGCCGAGGTCAGGCCCGTGTCGGGGCGGTCGGGATGGGGTGGTACAAAGGGCGGTACGTGGTCGAAATAGCCGTCGTTTTCGTCGTAGGCCAGCAAGAAAATGGTCTTCTGCCACACCTCCGGGTTTTGGGTCAGGATATCCATCACCTCTGATACGTACCAGGCGCCATACCAGGGCGCGCCGGGATGATCAGAGAAGTTTTCGGGCGCCACCAGCCACGATACCGTGGGCAGTTGCCCGCTTTGCACGTCGGTTCTGAACTGGTGTAGCACGTCGCCTTTGGGCACCGTCATGTCGCGGGTGTCGGCCCCATCCTGATACGAGAGGCTGGCCAACTCGCGGTAATGCGGGTCGTTGGCGTTGGTCGTAAAAGCTTTCTGATGCAGGGCTTTCTCCCGTTCCGGCAGTTTCTCAAACCGGTCGGCCTGCCAGTGGTCACCTTCCGCCGTCAACAAGGCCAGCAGGTCTTTTTTCTGTTGCAGCGACCGCCGCAGCGCCTTGCCTTCTTTAGTGCTGTCGGGCAGGGTAGGCACCTTTTGTTCCAGCGCGCTGATTTCGGCGGGTAGCTGCTGAAGTCGCGCCTGCCGGAACCGCTGGTAATTGGCCGAAAACCGCACGTTGTACTGAGTGAACCATTCCAGCGGGTTGTCGCTGAAATTGGCCAGCCACGCCTCTTCATCGCCCGATAGGCCTGTCGACAGGTTGATCTCGTTCTGGTAGATGCGCCACGAAATGCCGTTGGCTTCCAGGCGCTCGGGGAAGGTGGGCCAGCTGGCGGGTTTGTCGTAGTCCAGTTCTTCGTTGCGCACCCGCGCCGGGGCGTTTTCGTCTTCGCGGATGGTACCGCTCCAGAAATACAGCCGGTTGGGCGTCGTGCCGGTCAGCGACGAGCAGAAATTCTGATCGCAGACGGTAAAGGCATCCGCCAGGGCGTAGTAAAACGGAATATCGGTCCGGTCGTAGTAGCCCATCGTAAGGGGCATGTGCGCGTATTCGGGGTGGCCCGAGGGTTTGGCGTCGAGCCAGCGGTCGAATTTTCCCTCGTTGCGGGCGTCGACCTGATTGGCCCACGAATGGGGCAGCGAGCTCATCCAGGTGGCTTTGGTTTCCCACATGTTCAGCCGAAACGGGGCAAACGTCTGACCGGCGGCGTTGGTCTGTAGCCACACCTTGTTTTTGTTGGGCAGCGTAATGGCCCGTGGGTCGTTGAAACCGCGTACGCCCCGCAAGGCCCCGTAACAGTGGTCGAACGAGCGGTTTTCCTGCATCAGGATCACCACGTGTTCGGCATCCAGGTACGTCGTGCCCGGCTTAGGGGCGATCGCCAGCGCTTTCTGAATGGAAGCAGGCAGGCCGTCGGGCAGGGCGGCACTACCCGCCAGCAGGGCCGCTTTTTTGAGAAACTCGCGTCGGGTATCCATCGTGCAGGGAGTATGCAGAAACAACTACAAACCTACAGCTTACCCGCGTTCCTTGTCGGCGTATCGGGGCGTTTCGCTTCAGTTTAATAATTTCATTACATGCCGCCCCGCCCCCGGCGCGCAGCCTGTTCATAATTGGCTGGTTTAGACTAGTAAAAAGGCCCAACCAAACCCCTTTGGTAACTAGCTCTCCCCTAGCCGGTCAGCTTATTCCAAACCGTTATTCTTCTTCGCTTATGAAGCCGTCAAGACGTAATTTTTTACAGTCGCTGGGTGTTGGCGCCGCCGCCTCAGCGACGGGGTTAGGCGTTGCAGCGCCCGCCCTCGCCACCGGGACACGCCCGCCCAAAGCGGCAAAGCCCACTGCCGATGAGCAAGTGCTGTTTGTGGGAGATACCATCGCCATTGCCAACACCGAATCCGGCAAGGTCAGAGGGTTTATCCTGCGCGGCATCCATCAGTTTCTGGGCATTCCGTATGGCGCCGACACCTCGGGCAAAAACCGGTTCATGCCCCCGCAGAAACCCACGCCCTGGACCGATGTGCGCCCGGCGCTCTGGTGGGGCAATTCGGCTCCGCAGATTATGGACAAGCGCTACGCCAACCCGTATGCGTCGTTTGTCGACCACTGGAACTACGACGACGTGTCGGAAGACTGCTTGAAGCTAAACGTCTGGACGCCCGCGCTCGACGGCCAGAAACGGCCCGTCATCGTGTGGTTGCACGGGGGCGGCTTCACCAACGGCAACGGCATTGAACAGGACGGCTATCACGGCGAAAACCTGGCCCGGCTGGGCAACGTGGTGTTCTGCTCGCTCAACCATCGGCTCGGGCCGCTGGGCTACACCCATTTGAAAGCTGCCGGAGGGCACCCGGCCTCGGGCAACGTGGGCAATCTGGACATGGTGGCCGCGCTCGAATGGGTGAAGACCAACATCGCCAATTTTGGCGGTGACCCCGCCAACGTCACCATCATCGGGCAGTCGGGCGGCGGGGCCAAAGTGACGAGCCTGATGAATATGCCCTCGGCCAAAGGGTTATTTCACAAAGCCGTGGCGCTGAGTGGCAGTTCGCTGTCGGGCACCAATCCCGAATACGCCGAGAAGCTGGGCTTGAAGGTACTGGAAGAAGCGGGGCTGAAACCCGGCGACATCGAGAAGCTCCAGCAGATTCCGTGGCGGGAGTACATCGACATTGCCAACCGGGCTGCCGACAAAATGGCCGCCGAAGCCAAACGGCTCAACCTGCCGCGCGGTGGCTACGCGCCCGTAGCCGACGGAACGTACCTGAACGGCGGCGCTTTTTTCGCCGATGCCAATCAATTCTCGGCCGACATTCCGCTGCTGATCTGCTCGACCTTCCACGAGCAAAGCCCCAGCCGGACCGACGCGGCACTCGAACAGATTTCGCTGGCTGAGGTGAAGGAGAAAATCAAACCCCGCTTCGGCGACAAGTCAGGCGAGATCGTGGACGCCTACGCCCGCAACTTCCCGAAGGCACGCCCCATCGAGATCTGGGCACTGGTTATGTCGAACCGGAAAAACGCCGTTGCCGCCGCCGATGCCAAAGCGGCGCAGCAGAAAGCGCCCGTTTACGTAGCCTGGTTTGGCTGGCAACCGCCGCTGTTCGATGGCCGGATGCGGGCCTTCCACTGCGACGATATCTGCTTCTGGTTCTATAACACCGACCTGATGCTGACGCACACGGGCGGCGGCAAACGCCCCCGCGCCCTGTCGGAGAAGATGGCCAACTCGTTTCTGAACTTTGCCAAAACGGGTAACCCCAACGGCGGCGGCCTGCCCAACTGGAAGCCCTACACCAGCCAGCACGGCGAAACGATGGTGCTCGACGACGCCCCGATGCTGGTGAACGACCCTGACCGCGAAGCCCGCAAAACGCTGGCCTAGCCAGTAAGCCCGTTGCTTTACGCCGCTACTGAACGTACCTGACAGGCTGCCGGGTACGTTCAGTAGCGGCGTTTTCACGAATGCTGGTTGCTTCTGAACGTACCCAGCACACACACGCTATCACGTTATGCAAAACGACCTCACTTCCGACCAAATCGACCAGTTCATCCAGAACGGTTTTGTTCGAATCGACAACGCCTTTGCCACCGACGATGCAGCGGCTGCGCGGTCCCTTCTCTGGCGCGACCTACCCGGAAAACCCGACGACCCAACGACCTGGACCCAGCCCGTCGTTCGGCTGGGCATGTACGATCAGCCGCCGTTTGTTCGGGCGGCCAACACGCCGGTGTTGCATCGGGCGTTCGATCAGCTCGTTGGGGCGGGTCGATGGCTGCCTTGCCGACAGCTGGGTACGTTCCCGATCCGGTTTCCATCGCCTGCAGATCCGGGCGACACCGGCTGGCACGTCGACGCCAGCTTTCCGGGGGCCGACCCAACCAACTTTTTCGACTGGCGCATCAACGTACGCTCGACCGGCCGGGGCCTGCTGATGCTGTTTCTTTTTTCGGACTGCACGGCGCAGGACGCGCCCACCCGGCTCCGGGTTGGCTCCCACCGCGACGTGGCCGCGCTGCTGGAACCCTTCGGTGCCGCCGGGCTCTCATTTATGGAGCTCGCGGGTAAGCTATCCGACCTGCCCACGCGGCCCGAGACAGTAGCTGTCGGGGCGGCTGGCACCGTTTACCTCTGCCATCCTTTTCTGGTCCACGCCTCCCAGCCCCACAGCGGCACCGAACCCCGGTTTCTGGCGCAGCCCCCACTCCTGCTCCGTCACGAACTGACCATCGAGGCATCGGCCACGGGCTACACGCCCGTCGAACAGGCCATCCGCTCCGGGTTGCGCCGTTAACCACCTCATCCGGCCTCGTTACCAAAGCCGCGCCAGCCAAAGCTGGACGCGGCTTTGGCTTTATAAGGGTAGCTCAGGTACGTGTTGAACGCTCACAGAGACGCTTACCGGCGTGCTTTCTACCTGCGTATCGCCTGAGTCGTTTTATAACCATTAATTAACTTATCCTCATGTCAAATTTGAGTCAATAAATGCCATTTATTTATATATGCTCTTTTCAAATTTCTATTCTGATAGCCACTATTGATCGATACTGACTCTATTTTGATCTTAATTTCGATTTAATCATGCAGTATTATAGCTTTGATTTTTAGGATTATTCTGCTTCAGCTGAAGCACTACACACCGCCTAGTTATCAGTACCATTCAGCGTTTAATAAACCCGTTAAACAGTCAGACTCATGAGACGATCAGTACCTCGCAAGACGACGCTATGCGCCCTCATCTCGCTGGCCTGTGGCATGATGGTGAACACGACCTTAGCCAGAGCCCCCGGCGGCGCAGCGTTTGGCAACGAACGGCGCACGACAACCAGCCCCCTCGCCGACATTGTGGTAACGGGCAAGGTGACCGACGAAAAAGGGGAAACCCTGCCGGGTGTCAACGTAGTCATCAAAGGCACCGTGCGCGGCAGCACCACCGACAACCAGGGGCAATTCTCGATTACCGTGCCCGACCCGAATACCGTGCTGGTGTTCTCGTTTGTGGGCTATCAGAAACAGGAAATCACGGTTGGCAATTCGGTCAAATTATCGGTCACGCTGCTGGCCGAAGATCAGTCGCTCGACGAAGTGGTGGTGGTGGGCTACGGCACGCAGTCGCGCGGTACGGTGACGGGGTCGGTCGCGGCGGTCAAGGCCGATGACATCATCCGGACACCCGCCGTAGCCACGTCGAGCGCGCTGGTTGGGCGCGTACCGGGCATCACGGCCCGGCAAACCGATGCCCGGCCGGGGGGCGGCACCAACATTCAGATTCGCAACATGGGCGCGCCGCTGTACGTCATCGACGGCATCGTGGCCGATGCGGGCCAGTTCAACAACTTAGGCATCAACGATATTGAGAACATCTCCATCCTGAAAGACGGCTCGGCCGCCATTTACGGGCTACGGGCCGCCAACGGGGTCGTGCTGGTCACCACCAAGCGGGGCAAGGCCGGGCAGAAACCCGTCATCAGCCTGTCGGGTTATTACGGGCTGCAAAACTTTACGCGTTACCCCCGGCCCGCCAACGCCTATCAGCACGTGCGGGCGCTGGCCGAGTCGGATCAGAACCGGGGCATCGCCACCTCGATTACCCCCACGGAACTGGAAAAATGGCGCGTCGGTACCGAGAAAGGGTTTCAGAGCTTCGATTACTACAACATGGTGATGCGGCCAAACGTACCGCAGGCCTACCTCAACGCCAGCGTGTCGGGCGGGTCAGACAACGTTACCTACTATGTATCGGCCAGCCATTTGACCCAGGACGCCCTCATTCGGGACTACAACTTCAAGCGGAGTAACTTCCAGGCCAACGTGGAGGCGGGCCTGAGCAAGCGGCTACGGATCGGGACGCAGATCAGCGGGCGCATCGAAGACCGCTTTCAGGTGGGCGTACCGGGGCTCGACGATTACTTCAACCCCTTCCTGAGTATCTTCTCGATGTGGCCAACCGAGCGACCCTACGCCAACGACAACCCGAACTACATCGCCCAGACGCACAACGTGAACGTGAACCCGGCTACGTACCGGAAAGAAATTACTGGAACGATCAGCGAAATCTGGCGGGCGGTCAAAGCCAACTTCACGGCGCAGTATGACCTCGACTTCGGGCTGAACGTGAAGGGAACGTATTCGTACAACTTCACGAACTTCGATTTCGACGGGTTCGAGTACACCTACGACGCCTATACCTACGACGCCGCTACCGATACCTACAATGTAGTGCCGGGCGGGGGCAACCAGAACCCCTGGCGCGAGCGCCGGAAGCGCAACATTGCCGACCGGTTCATGCAGTTGCAGGCCACCTACAACAAGCAGTTTGGCAACCATGGCCTATCGGGTGTGCTGGCCTATGAACGCTACGATACCGATAACAAATACTTAGTGGTGCATACAGTGCCGCCCAACAACTACATCCCGCTGATGTCGTTTGCCAACCAGGACGTGCTCATCGACGAATGGAACGTGTCGGCGCGGGCGGGTTACATTGGCCGGCTCAACTACAATTTCAAGCAGCGGTACCTGGTCGAAGTGCTGGGTCGGTATGATGGGTCGTTCCTGTTTGCGCCGGGTCGGCGGTACGGCTTCTTCCCCGGCGCCTCGCTGGGCTGGCGGCTGAGCGAAGAGCCGTTCTTCAAGGATAAGGTGGGCAGCACGATCAGCGAACTGAAGCTGCGGGCCAGCTACGGCCGGACCGGTAGTGACCTGATCAACGACGCCTTCATTGTGGCGCCGTTCAGCTACCTGCCTGGCTACAACTTCCTGTCGGGCAGCGCCATCTTCAACGGTAACTACGTCATTGGCGTGCAGCCGCGCGGCCTGCCCATCACGACCCTGTCGTGGGTGAACAACATCGCCACCAACGTGGGGATCGACTTCGGGCTGTTTGGTGGTAAAATCTCGGGGCAGTTCGATGTGTTCGAGCGCAAGCGCACCGGCTTGCCCGCCGCCCAGTATGACGTGCTGCTGCCGAGCGAAGTAGGCTACACCCTGCCCAACGCCAACCTCAACTCCGACGCCATCCGGGGCATCGAGGGCGCGCTGTCCTATTCGGGTAAAGTAGGTGGGCTCACCTACACCCTGGGCGCCAACGCCACGCTGGCCCGGCAGCGGAGCCTCGACATCTACAAACCCCGCTTCGGCAACTCGTGGGATCAATACCGCAACTCGGCCGTCGATCGCTGGTCGGGTATCAACTGGGGCTACCAGGTCGAGGGGCGGTTCCAGTCGCAGCAGCAGATCGATGAGTACCGGGTCGACAACGACGGGCAGGGTAATCGCACGCAATTGCCCGGCGATTTTATCTACAAAGATGTCAACGGCGACGGCACCATCAACGCCCTCGACGAGCGGCCGATTGGCTACGCCGAAGGCGCTACGCCCTACTTCAACTACGCCTTCAACGGCACGTTTGGTTACCGGGGCTTCACGCTCCAGGTCGACGTTGTCGGGGCGGGGTTGCAGACGTTCCGGCGCGAAGTGGAGCAGAAGATTCCGTTCCAGAACAACGGTACGTCGCCGTCGTACATCTTCGAAGACCGCTGGCACCGGGCCGATCCGTTCAACGCCGACAGTCCGTGGGTGTCGGGTACGTACCCGCCCGTTCGGAAAGACAGCCCCAGCCACGTGAACTACAGCCGCCGCAGCGATTTCTGGGTGACCAACGTGCGTTACCTGCGCCTGCGCAACCTCGAGATCGGCTACAACCTGCCGAAAACGTTCCTGGGCAAATTCGGTGTGTCGGCCATGAAAGTGTACGTCAACGGCACCAACCTGGTCTCGTTCGACAACCTGAAGGCCATCGAGGTAGACCCGGAAATTTCGTCGAACGGCGCCCTGGTGTATCCGCCACAACGCCTCTACAACGCTGGTTTCGCGCTGAGTTTCTAACCCATTTGACACGACTTGTCCATGAAACGCATTCATAAATACCTGTCGCTTGGCCTGCTGACCCTTGGTCTGACCGCCTGTAAGGACGACTTTCTGGAGCGGCAACCGCCCAACATTATCCTGGAAAGCCAGGTCTGGAACGATACCAAGCTGATCACGAGCCTGCTGGCCAACTACTACGACCGGCTGCCGGCCCACACCCAGATCGACAACGGCTGGGATCAGTTTGCGGCCTACGACGAGGCTATGTGGTCGGGCAACAACGATGGCCCCAACAACATCATCTCGTATGGGTTCGACCGCTGGCGGCTGTGGGATTACGGCCTGATCCGCGACATCAACCTGGCGCTGGAAAACATCGAAACCAAGAGTACCGCCCTGAACGCGGCGCAGAAAGCGCAGTTTTCGGCTGAATTCCGGTTTCTGCGCGCCTACATGTATTTCGAGCTGGTAAAACGGATGGGGGGTGTGCCCATCATTACCAAACAGCTCATCTACGACTTCAGCGGCAACCCCACGTCGTTGCAGTTTCCGCGCAACAAAGAGTCGGAGGTGTATGATTTCATCGCTACTGAACTCGACGCCATCAAAAACGACCTGGGCAACGCGGGCAGCAACACCCGCGCTAACCGGTACACGGCCATGGCGCTGAAAAGTCGGGCTATGCTCTATGCGGGCTCTATTGCCAAGTACAACAACCGCATGGGCGCGCCCATCAGCACACCGGGCGGCGAAGTGGGCATTCCGGCGGCACGGGCGCAGGAGTATTATACTAAGGCGCTGGAAGCGTCCAAAGAAGTAATCGCGGGTCCGTACCGGCTCTACAAGGCCAACCCCAACCTGGGCGAAAACTTCTTCGAGGCGATCACCAAGAAGCTGAACAACTCGGAAGTAATTCTGGCGAAGGATTTCCTGACGGCCAAAGACAAACGCCACAGCTTCAGCTACGACAACATTGCCCGCAACATCCGCGAAGACAACCTGTCGTCGTCCAACGTCACGCCCGTGCTGAATCTGGTGGAGGCCTATGAATACCTGGATGGCAGCGCCGGTACGTTGAAAACCCGCACGGCCGACGACAAGGACTACATCTACTACGATAACCTGAGTGGCCCCTTTGCCAACAAGGACGCCCGCCTCTACGGCACGGTGATCTACCCCGGCACCAGCTTCAAAGGGCAGGAGGTGCAGATTCAGGCGGGGGTGATGGTCTGGAACGCGGCCAACAGCACCTATCAGGTGGTCGAGGGCGGTACGCTGGGCTCAAACTACACCGATGGCAAACTGCTGACGGGTGGCTCGGGCCCGCAACGCTCGCAAACGGAGGTGTCGAACACGGGCTTCTACCTGCGGAAATACATCGATCCGGCGCCGCTGTCGAGCACGCGCGGTATTCGCAGCGACATGTGGTGGGTACGTTTCCGGCTGGGCGAGGTGTTGCTTAATGCCGCCGAAGCCGCCTTTGAACTCGGCCAGAACGCCGAAGCCCTCACCTACGTCAATCAGGTACGTGAACGGGCGGGTTTCCCGGCCAACAGCCTCACTACGCTCACGCTGGCCCGGCTCCAGAACGAGCGGCGCGTGGAGCTGGCCTTCGAAGACCACCGCGTGTGGGATCTGAAACGCTGGCGTATTGCCCACGAGCTCTGGAACGGCAACACCACCAACCCCGACGCGATGATGTATGCGCTCTACCCCTACCGCATTGTGCGGCCCGGCGACGCCCGCGACGGCAAGTATGTGTTTGTGAAACTGCTGGCTCCACGTTTCCGGGCGCCGCGCCTGTTCCAGTTGGGCAATTACTATTCATCGATCGATCAGGCGGTTATCAATAACAACCCGAAAATTATCCGTAACCCCTTTCACTAAGAACCGACTATGAAAGCGATCTATCTTGGTCTGCTGGCGGGCAGTCTCCTGCTGGGCGGCTGCGCCAAAGACAATTTCGAACCACCTACCTCCACCATCACGGGGCGGGTCGTTTACGAAAATCAGCCGGTGGGGGTACGGACCAACGGCGTTCAGCTGGAGTTGTGGCAGCCGGGTTACCAACTCTACACCAAAATTCCGGTCTACGTAGCGCAGGACGGGTCGTTCGCGGCCACCGTCTTCGATGGCGACTACAAGCTGGTACGGCTGCGCGGCAACGGTCCCTGGGTCGACAACACCGATACCATTCAGGTGCAGGTACGTGGCGCGGTACAGGTCGACGTACCTGTGCAGCCCTATTTCGTGATCCGAAACCCGGCGATTCAGCGGAACGGTACCAACCTGACGGCGAGTTGCACGGTAAATCAGGTGGCGACCGGGCGGGCAATCGAACGGGCGACGCTCTACGTGGGTACGACGCAGTATGTCGATGCGACCAACAACGCCGGGGCCGTCAACCTCAGCGGCACGGCCCTCGCCGACCTGACCAAAAGCCTGGCGTTCTCGCTGGCGCTGCCCGCTTCGCTCAGTGGCCGGGGGTACTTCTACGCCCGCATCGGGGTGAAGACCGTCGGGGTGGCTGAGCTGATTTACACGCCCGTGCAGAAAATTTCGATTTAACTGAAGGCACCAATGGAGCGGATAAGCCTGATTTACCGGGTTTATCCGCTTTGTTTTTGGCTTTCCTAACGCCTCCTTTATGAGAATCCGATTTGGCCCCTGGATCGGCCTGCTGGCCCTGCTGTGCGGCGTCGCGGCGCGGGCGCAAGACCCGGACATCGTGACGCACGACCCCAGCACGGTGCTGAACGAAGCCGGTACGTATTGGTATTTCGCGACGGGCAACGGCATTCAGGTGGTTAGTTCGCCGGACCGCAAACGCTGGACACCCCAGAAGCCCATCTTCGAGAAAGGCACCTGGCCCAACTGGATCGACAGCACCGTGCGCGGGTTTAAAGGCCATTTCTGGGCTCCCGACTGCATTCGGATGAACGGGCGGTATTTTCTGTACTATTCCTGCTCCACCTTCGGGTCGCCGGTGTCGGCCATTGGCGTGGCCACTTCCCCCACCCTGAACCCGCAGTCGCCCGACTACCGCTGGACCGACCAGGGCATGGTCGTCTCATCAAAAGTCCGGACGGATATCAACGCCATCGACCCCAGCCTGTTGCGCGACACCGACGGCCGGGTGTATCTGGCTTACGGTTCCTTTCATGGCGGATTGGGCGCCGCCGAGATCGATACACTGACGGGCAAACTCAAAGCCGGTGCCACCATAAAGACCGTGGCGGGTGGGCGGCAATCCGATTGGGAAGCGGCGGCACTAATTCGGGAAGGCAATTATTACTACCTCTTCGCCAACAACGGCCTGTGCTGCAAAGGCCTGAACAGCACCTATTACATCGTGGTCGGGCGGTCGACCAGTCCGCTTGGGCCATTCGTCGATCAGTCGGGTCGCGACCTGACGGCTGGCGGAGGCACGCTGGTACTGCGCACCGACGGCCGCTACATCGGGCCGGGTCACGTGGGGCTGCTGCGCGATGGTAACCGGCAACTGGTCTCCATTCATTTCTACGATGCCGACGACAAAGGCAAAGCCCGGCTGGCATTCCGGCAACTCACCTTCCGCAACGGCTGGCCGGTGTTGGCACCCGAGTGAGCGCCAGAGAGGAGTTCGTCAATCACGACAGGCAACGATCAGCTCCGTAAGTCGTTGTGGCCTATGAACGTAGTCGTTGGGGAAATAGCCTATTCTTTATCATCCCCGCTTTTTTGTTACGCCTCCTTTTTTGTCATCCCGACGTCAGGAGGGATCTTGATGTATCCCTGCTCACAAGTCAGGATACCTCAAGATCCCTCCTTGCGTCGGGATGACAAAATAGCCTACGTACTACTGGCAGTCAGCCTATTACTGATAGCCAACCAGTTAATCCCAATCAATACTCGCAAACCTCGTTACGGCTGGCCGTTGCCACCGGCAGCGCCGTAAACCTGCCCTGTAGCGTAGCTGGCATCGCTGGCGGCCAGTTGCACGTAGATCGACGCCAGTTCGGCGGGTTGGCCGGGGCGGCCCAGTGGAGTATCACCACCAAAGGTTTTGAGTTTCTCCTGCGTGGCGCCGCCGCTGGGTTGCAGGGGCGTCCAGATTGGCCCCGGTGCCACACCGTTGACCCGAATACCTTTCGGCCCGAGCTGCTTGGCCAGCGACTTCACGAAGTTCATGTTCGCCGCCTTGGTCTGGGCGTAATCAAACAGATTGGGCGACGGATCATAGGCCTGCTCCGACGTTGTGCTGATGATCGCCGAACCCGGTGGCATGTGGGGCAGGGCGGCCTTCGTGAGCCAGAACGGCGCGTAGATGTTCGTTTTGATCGTGGCATCGAAATCCTCCGACGTCAGCTCCAGAATCGACGCCCGCTGTTGTTGCCGGGCCGCGTTGTTGACCAGAATATCCAGCCCGCCCAATCCTTTCACGGCCTCGTCGACCAGGCGTTTGCAGAAGGCTTCGTCGCGCAGGTCGCCGGGAATGGCAATCGCTTTCCGGCCCGCCGCTTTGATCAGCGCAACCACTTCCTTGGCATCCGGTTCTTCGGCGGGCAGGTAGTTGATGGCCACGTCGGCCCCTTCGCGGGCGTAGGCAATCGCCGCCGCCCGACCCATACCCGAGTCGCCGCCCGTGATGAGCGCCTTCCGGCCCGTCAGTCGGCCCGAGCCTTTGTAACTCTGCTCGCCGTGGTCGGGGCGGGGGTCCATTTTACTGGCGAGGCCCGGCCACGGCTGCGGCTGCTCTTTGAAGGGCGGCTTAGGGTATTTGGTCGTGGGGTCCTGCAAGGCAGGCGCAGACGGTGCGTTGGTCGGTTCGGGGGCCGCGTTAGTCAATATAGGCGTTGCCATCACGGCAGCCAGGCCACCGCCAATGCCACCGATCACCTGGCGTCGGTTCAGTTGATTCTCCTTGTTCATGGTTGTATGCGATTGTTGATTACTGTTGATCGGCTTTTCATACTTTACCGATAGACTATAACAGCTAACTAACATGCGTGCAGAAGGTTGCCGGTTGGGGCTTCTTTTGCTCTGTCGCATTTGCTTAATCGAGCCTCTGGTCGATAGTATCGCTCAGGTACGTTGCCAACGGCGCCGGGTACGTTCCTGAAGGGCAATCGGCCAGGAAGTTTGGGGCTGAGGGGTTAAAAAGGGGGCAGTAACTGGCTTTGTCGTGATGGCACCTCCCCTGTCACGCGCCCCATGATCAAGCGACTCCTGCTCAACCTCGTCTCTATTTATTCGCTCACGTTTTTTGTTCTGTTCGTCGCGCGGGCCGGTGAAGCAGCCCCGGCCCCGCCCTGCCTGCCCGTTGGCTTGCGCTGCGAATACCTGGTGAATCCGCTCGGCATCGACTCGCCCGAACCCCGGCTTACGTGGCGACTGGCCGACACCCGCAACGGCGCAAAGCAGACGGCCTATCAGGTGTACGTCGGCACCGATTCGCTCGCGCTGGGCAAGGGCTGGACATCGGGGCGCATCGACGCCGACGCCCAACTGGTGTCGTATACCGGGCCGGCGCTTCAGCCGTTTACGACCTACTACTGGCGGGTCGAGGTGTGGGACAAAGACAACAAGGCGTCGACCTCGGCGGTGGCCCGTTTCGAGACCGGCATGGGCAACAGCCGCAACTGGCAGGGTGCCTGGATCAGCGACGGCAACAGCATCGACCTGAAGCCCGCCCCCTACTTTCGGAAGACGTTTTCGGCGACCAAAGCCATCCGATCGGCGCGGGCCTACATTGCAGCGGGGGGCTTGTATGAGCTATACCTGAACGGGCAGAAGATCGGCAATCACCGCCTCGACCCCATGTACACCCGCTTTGACCGGCGGACGCTCTACGTTACTTACGACGTGACGCAGCAGCTACAAGCGGGCAAAAACGCGATTGGCGTGCTGCTGGGCAACGGCTGGTACAACCATCAGTCGACCGCCGTCTGGTATTTTCACCAGGCCCCATGGCGGGCGCGGCCCACCTTCTGCCTCGACCTGCGGATCACGTACACCGACGGGTCGGTGGAAACCATTTCGTCGGGCAAAGGCTGGAAAACGAGCCTCAGCCCCATCGTCTTCAACAGCATTTACACCGCCGAACATTACGACGCCCGCCGCGAACAGCCCGGCTGGAACACCGCCGCGTTTGTCGATTCGACCTGGAAAGAGGTGGCCTACCGGGCGGCCCCCTCGACAAACATCGTGGCGCAGGCGATGCACCCCATCCGGAACGTGGAGGCCATTCCGGCCAAACGCATCACCCGCATCAACGACACCGTTTTCGTGTATGACCTGGGCCGAACCATCGCCGGGGTGAGCCAGTTCCGGATCAAGGGGGCGGCGGGTACGACCATCCGCCTCAAGCACGCCGAACGATTGTATCCCAACGGCCGGGTCGATCAGTCGAACATCGACGCGCATTACCGGCCCGTGGGTACGTCGGACCCGTTCCAGACCGACATATTCATCCTGAGTGGCCGGGGCGAGGAGACCTTCATGCCGCATTTCAACTACAAGGGGTTTCAGTACGTGGAGGTGACCACGAGCCGCCCGCTCGCCCTAACGAAAGAGGCACTCACGGGCTACTTCATGCACAGCGACGTGCCGGTGGTGGGGCAGGTGACGTCGACCAACCCGACGCTGAACAAGATCTGGGCGGCGACCAACAGCTCGTACCTCTCGAACCTCTTCGGCTACCCCACCGACTGCCCGCAACGCGAAAAAAACGGCTGGACGGGCGACGCGCACATTGCGGTAGAAACGGGCCTGTACAATTTCGACGGCATCACGATCTATGAAAAATGGCTAGCCGACCACCGCGACGAACAGCAGCCCAACGGCGTGTTGCCCTCCATCATCCCTACGGGGGGCTGGGGCTACGAATGGGGGAACGGCCCCGACTGGACCAGCACGATCGCGCTGATTCCGTGGAACGTGTACCTGTTTTACGGCGACAAGAAAATCCTGGCTGATAACTACGACAACATCAAACGCTACGTCGATCACATCACCGAGATCAGCCCGACCGGACTAACTACCTGGGGCCTGGGCGACTGGGTGCCGGTGAAATCGAAAGCGCCGGTCGAGCTGACCTCGTCGATCTATTATTTCACCGACGCGTCGATTCTGGCGAACGCGGCCCGGTTGCTGGGCCGGCAGGCCGACGCCGACCGGTACGTGGCCCTGGCCGCAAAAATCAGGGATGCGATCAACGCCAAATACCTTAACCAGACGGCGGGCAGCTACGGCACCGGCATCCAGACCGAACTGAGCGCGCCGCTGCATTGGGGCGTGGTGCCCGACAACCTCCGGGGCCGCATCGCCACGACCCTGGCCAATCGGGTCGTGGCCGACAGCGCGCACATCGACGTGGGCCTGCTGGGCACCAAAACGATCCTGAACGCGCTGAGTGACAACGGGCAGGCCGATCTGGCCTACCGGGTGGCAGCGCAGGAAACGTTTCCGTCGTGGGGCTGGTGGATCAAAAACGGCGCGACGACCCTCTACGAAAACTGGCCCATCGACGCCAAAAGCGACATTTCGATGAACCACATCATGTTTGGCGAAATCGGGGCGTGGTACTACAAGGGGCTGGGCGGCATCAAACCCGACCCGGCCCGGCCGGGGTTCAAGCACGTGCTGCTGGAGCCGCATTTCGTGGCGGGCCTCGATGGCTTCGACGCGACGCACGAGGGGCCCTACGGCACCATCCGGTCGGCCTGGAAACGGACGAAGAAGGGCGTCACCTACAGCGTGACCATCCCGCCTAACTCCACAGCCACATTGCGGCTGCTCGGCTCAGGTACGTTGCAACAACTCGACGCCGGTACGTATCAGTTCGACAACCTGTAGGTACGTTCAGGTACGTTGGGGGAGCCATCGGCCAGCCCGTAACAAAGAAGCCGGACCACGTAGCTACGCAGTCCGGCTTCTTTATTGTAGGTCAATACGTTACGCCATAGCCGGTTCCGTAAAATCGGTCGATTGCGTGAGCGTTTTCCACGTAGTCATATCGGCCTGCAACGAGGTGATCTTCGCTTCGGTCACGGCGTAGGCATCCCGCCCGAGTAGCAGGTGCAGGGGTGGGTTGGCTTCTCCCGCAATCTGAATCATGGCTGCAACGGCCTTTACCGGATCGCCCGGCTGGTTACCCCTGATTTGCGACTGATGCGCTTCCTCCGACTCACGTACCTGCGTGTAGTCGCTCAGCTTGTCGCCGGCCGTCCGCAGCGACCCCGACGCCAGGAACTCGGTGCGGAAGTAGCCCGGCTCTACAATCGTGACCTTAATGCCAAATGGGGCCGCTTCGGCCGCCAACGATTCCGACAAGCCTTCGACGGCAAATTTGGTGGCGCAGTAAATGCCCCAGCCTGGAAAGGCGCCCGAGATACCGGCAATCGATGAAAGGTTCAGGATATGCCCGGACTGCTGTTTCCGCAGCTGCGGCATCACCTGCCGGATCACGTTCAGGGTACCGAAGACATTCACCTCGAAATTGGCGCGGGCCTCTTCGTCGGTCAGCTCTTCCAGGGCACCGACCTGCCCGTAGCCCGCATTGTTGACGACCACGTCGATCCGGCCAAAGTGGGCAATGGTTGCCTGAATCGCCTCCGCGACGCTTGCTTCCGTGATCAGGTCGACCGTCATTGGCAGAAAATCAGCCGATTCGATACCGGCAGCCCGGCGTAGCTCGGCCCCGTCGCGGGAGGTAGCCGCCACCCGATGCCCCTGCTGGATTAGTTGATGAACGAGTTCGAGCCCGAAGCCTTTCGAGGCTCCGGTTATAAACCATACTTGGATTTGCTGTTGTGATTGATTGGTCATGTTCGTACCTGGTTAACGGTCACAAAAGTAGCCGCTCAGTCAGCGCAGGCGCTTACTCGATTCAAGCAGATACTTACCAAATTCAAACACGACGAAAAGCAGAAGGGGCCATGCCCGCTCGCTTTTTAAAGAAATAATTGAAATGCGCCGGTTCGTCGAACCCCAGGCTATAGCCGATCTCGGCGATGTTCCAGTCGGTATGGCGCAGCAAGGCTTTTGCCTCGCCCGCCAGGCGGTCGGCAATGTGGTCGGTGGTGGTTTTGCCGGTCGTATCGCGGACGCAGCGGTTAAGGTGGTTGACGTGCACCGAAAGTTGCTGGGCAAAGTCGCCCGCCGAACGTAGGGTAAACCGCTGCCCCGGCGACTCGATGGGAAATTGCCGTTCGAGCAGCTCGATAAAGATAGCCGTTAACCGCGCCCGGGCGTCGGGGTGGTGATACAACGCATCGGACGGGCGCAGCTTGAGCGCGTAGTGAATCAGCTCGGAGACGTACGTCCGAATCAGCTCATATTTGAAGGCATAGCCCGATGTGAGTTCGGCGAGCATCCGTTCGTAGAGGGCACTCACCTCCCGGTCCTGATCGGTAGTAAGTGGGTAGGCGGGCTTACCGGCCGGGCTGAAGACCGGCAAATCGGTCAGGTTGGCGCTAAACCGACCCGCAAAAAACGCCTCCCGAAAAATGCAGAAATAACCCGACGTGTCTTCGGCCACCGGTTGCCAGGTATAAGGCACCTGCGGGTTGAAAAACAACAGCGTGGGGCCGTCGATCTCGATGCTTTTGTCAGCGTAGTGATAGACGTTTTGGCCCCGGATGAGCGAAATCTTGTAGAAATCCCGTCGGCTATACTGCACCGGACTGGCGTTGGGGGCCAGGCATTCTTCCAGCCGAAACACGTTCACCTGCCCAATGATGGCCTGTAGCTCGTCGGGTAAGTGGTTGAATTTGTGCTGATAAAACTCCTCGAGGGTCTCTGTCTTGGGCATAGCCAAAATTACTAAATTCAAATCAAAACCTACAGCCAGGCACCACTTTGCGGCTGTACCCGTGACCCCGTTTATGGCGGGCGGTTCGCCGCAAAACTACCCGATGCGGCCAAAGCGTGGGCTTGTTGGTAACAACCAGTCGTTTAGATCGTTTTATACCCTAGTTATACCCTAGGCGGCTTATCCCCGCCACGCCTTGGTGCAACGTACCCAAACCTTGTTTTTCAGAAGAAGCGCATGCTGGACGAAAACGAAACCCCTGACCTGACGGAGGACGAGAAGAAACTGTTTGCGGACCTGATGCCCGACGACCTCAGCGAGATCCTCGACACGGGCGTCAACCGGCGGCATTTTCTCAAACTAATGACCCTCGCGGGCGGCGGCATGCTGGCAGCGCAGTCTGCAGTGGCCGAGCAGTTGCTGACCCGGCCATTGAGCGAAACGCCCGCCGCCGACCTCGCCCCCACGGCGATTGAAAACGGCGTCGAGGTGGCGTTTAAGGTAAACGGAACAGCCCGCAAGCTAACCGTCGACTCGCGCATGACGCTGCTCGATACGCTACGCGAACGCCTCGACCTGACGGGCTCCAAGAAAGGCTGCGATCATGGTCAATGCGGCGCCTGCACGGTCATCGTCGACGGGCAACGGGTGCTGTCGTGTCTGACCCTGGCCGCGAGCTGCGAGGGCAAAACCGTACAGACCATCGAGGGACTGGCCAAGGGCAACACCCTTCATCCCATGCAGGAAGCCTTCCTGAAACACGATGGGTTCCAGTGTGGCTTCTGCACGCCCGGCCAGATTTGCTCAGCCGTAGCGGTGCTCGACGAAGCCCGGCGCGGCGACGCGAGTTACGTGACCACCGACGTGCGGAAGAAGCCTGGGCCGGTACAACTATCACCCGACGAAATTCGGGAGCGCATGTCGGGCAACCTGTGCCGGTGCGGCGCTTACCCCAACATCGTGGCGGCCATCCAGGAAGTGCATACCGGCAAACCCGTTGAGCAACAATTCCGCTTTACGGCCTAGCCTACCAACGAGATCCAATTCCATCTGCTGCCAGTCAGCAATTCATAAAGCAACAAAGACCTCCTCAACTCCCCTCCCCTGTCTTTCAGGGGAGGGGCTGGGGGTGGGGTCCACTACTCGATGCGACCGTTCACCTATTCCTGTGCCAAAGACGCCACCAACGCGCTGACGCAACTGGCTGGCAACCCCACCGCTAAATTCCTGGCGGGCGGCACCAACCTGCTCGACCTGATGAAGGAAGACGTGGAGCGGCCTACCGCCCTGGTCGACATCAGTGGGCTTAAACTCACCGAGATCAAATCCATCACGATGGGCGCTACCAGCGGCGGCGTGTCGATTGGCGGACTCGGCAAAAACACCGACGCGGCCAACCACCCGCTCATTCGGCAGCAGTACCCGTTGCTGACGCAGGCGATTCTGGCGGGGGCGTCGGGGCAGATTCGGAACATGGCGACCAACGGCGGCAACCTGTTGCAACGGACCCGCTGCCCTTATTTCTACGAGGTGTCGATGCCCTGCAACAAACGGGCGCCCGGCTCGGGTTGTGGCGCGCTGGAGGGCGTCAACCGACTCCACGCCATCTTCGGTTGGTCGGAGAAATGCGTGGCCGTGTATCCATCGGATATGGCCGTGGCGCTGGCGGCGCTGGATGCCGTGGTGCGGGTGCGCAACGCGCAGGGTCAGGAACGTACTATCGCCTTCACCGACTTTCACCGGCTGCCGGGCGACAAACCTGAGCAGGACACTAACCTGCAACCGGGCGAGCTGATCACGGCGATCGACCTCCCCAAAAACGCCCTTGCGGACCATTCGTATTACCTAAAAGTGCGCGATCGGGCCTCCTACGCCTTTGCCCTGCTATCGGTAGCGGCCGGGCTGGAACTAAGCGGTAACACGATTAAGCAGGCGCGAATTGCGATGGGCGGCGTGGCGCACAAACCCTGGCGCGCCCTGAAAGCCGAGCAGTTTCTGGTCGGCAAAGAAGCCACGGACGAGAACTTTAAAGGTGCCGCCGACGCCGAAATGGCCGACGCCAAACCGCTGGAACACAATAAATTCAAAGTAGAGCTAGGCCGACGAAGCATCGTGCTGGCCCTGCAAACAGCCCTGAACGGCGGCAAAGCGTAAAAGAGTGCCTACCCGGTTAACCGCAACAACTCGCATGAACACCAAATCCATCGGCACGCCCGTTAGCCGCATCGACGGTATCGCTAAAGTGACCGGCAAAGCCACGTATTCGACCGATTTTCCGGTGAAGAACCTGGCCTATGCCGTACTGTTCAAAAGCACCGTTGCCGCCGGCACGATCCGCGACATCGACACCGCCGCAGCCGAAAAAGCACCCGGCGTACTGGCTGTGATTACCCACAAGAACGCCCCGAAACTGAACGTAAACGGTGGTCTGCGCGGCGGTGCCCTGTTGCAAAGCCCCGAGATCGAGTTTCACGGACAGCATATCGGGCTGGTAGTCGCCGAGACTTTCGAGCAGGCCCGGTACGCGGCGCGGCTGGTGACGACCACTTACGATAAAAAAGACGCCAAGGTCGACTTTGAGAAGCTAATGGGGCAGGCCCAGATGCCGAAAGACAAAGACAAGGCCGACGCCAAACGGGGCGATGCCAAAGCGGCGTTGCGTCAGGCAGCGATTAAGGTGGAGGCGGTCTACGAAACACCTATCGAGCACCACCACCCGCTGGAACCCCACGCCACCATTGCCGACTGGAACGGCGACCGGGTCACGCTTTACAACAGCTCGCAGATCGTCAACGGGGCGCAGAGTGCCGCTGCCGCCACGCTCAACCTGAAACCCGATCAGGTACGTATCGTGTCGCCCTTCATCGGCGGCGGTTTTGGGTCGAAAGGCGGGCAGTGGGCCAATCTGGTGCTGGCGGCCGTAGCGGCCAAACAGGTGAACCGGCCCGTGAAGCTGGCACTGACCCGGCAGCAGATGGTCAATTCGGTGGGACTACGGCAACACAACGTACAGAAGGTGAGCCTGGCCGCCACGCCCGACGGCAAGCTGACGGCGCTGGCGCACGAAACCACCACCCACAGCGCCATCAACAACGAGTTTATCGAACCCTGCGGCGACTGCTCGAAGATCCTATACGACGTACCCAACTCGCTCATCAGCTATCGGGTGGTGCCCATGAACCTGATTCTGCCGACCTACACGCGCGGCCCCGGCAAATCGACGGGTAGCTTCGCGCTTGAATCGGCGATGGACGAACTGGCCTACGCGCTGAAGATGGACCCCATTGAGCTGCGGCTGAAAAACGAGCCCGAACGCGACCCGTCGAACGGCAAACCCTGGTCGTCGCGAACGGTGGTGCAATGCCTGCGCGAGGGAGCCAAGGCGTTTGGCTGGGACAAGCGAAAAGCGGAACCCCGGCAGAATCAGCAGGGCAACTACCTCATCGGCTACGGCGTCGCTTGTGGCACGTACCCAGCGCATCAGCGGCCCACGTCGGCCATTGTGAAGCTGAAACGGGCCGGCAACGATGTGCTGGCGACCGTCGAGCTGGCCGCCGCCGACCTCGGCACCGGTACGTATACCATCCTGACACAGACCGCCGCCGACGCGCTGGGTATACCCATCCAGCACGTGAAGGTGCTCATCGGCGACTCCAACCTGCCCCCGGCAGCCGGGGCGGTGGGTTCCGTGGGCGCGTCGAGTTACGCCAATGCCGTCAATGAAGCCTGCCAGAAGATTACGTCGGAACTGGTGCTCCGCTCGGGCAAGCAGTTTTTTGCACCACCGACCGCCATGCAACTGATGCTGGCCGAGAAAATCACCGAGTACCAGACGCGGGTCGATACCAAACCGATGGAAGAAGCGGAGCAGTATTCGGCGCATAGCTTCAACGCCAATTTTGCGGAAGTCGCCGTGAACGCCTCGACCGGCATGGTGCGCGTGACCCGGTTTCTGGCCGTGACGGGCGCGGGCACCATCCTGAACCCCAAAACCGCCCGCTCACAGATTATCGGCGGCAACATCTGGGGCATCGGCATGGCCCTGACCGAAGAATCGGTAACGGACCCGCGCTGGGGCAATTTCGTAACCCGCTCCTTCGCCGATTACCACGTACCCGCCAACCTCGACATCGGCGACCTCGACGCCATCTTCATCCGCGAAGACGATCAGCGGGCCAACAAAATGGGCGTCAAAGGTATCGGTGAAGTGGGTATCGTGGGCGTAGCTGCCGCCGTCGCCAATGCCGTGTTCAACGCCACCGGAAAGCGGGTACGCGAGCTCCCCATCACCCCCGACAAGCTGTTGTAACATACCTGAACAGCAGAGGCCCTGTTTCAATTGTATATGAACGATATACAGGAAACGGCGTGCCCCAACGTGCAGCTGTAGCGATAAAGTAACTAAAGATTGTCGTCCATTCCTTCTTTAGTCTGTTTATCGCGTTGTGGTGACGCGTCGCTGTCTTGATGAATAACAACGAACTGAGTACAAAGCCGCATTACCAGATTTTGGATGGGCTGCGGGGGGTAGCCGCCATCATCGTGGTGCTGTTTCACCTGACTGAGCCGCTTGCCAGCAGCCACCTCGACAACAAGGTCAATCATGGGTACCTGGCCGTCGATTTCTTCTTTCTGCTGTCCGGTTATGTCATCGGGTATGCCTACGATGATCGATGGGACACCTTAACCATCGGTGGCTTTCTCCGGCGCCGGTTCGAGCGGCTGCAACCCCTCGTTGTGCTGGGCATGACGCTCGGGGCCATCGGCTTTTACTTCACCGACTCAACCATCTGGCCGCTCATTCACACCGTGCCCGTCTGGAAGCTGCTCGTCGTGATGCTCATCGGCTACACGCTGCTACCCATACCGCTGTCGATGGATATACGCGGCTGGCAGGAAATGCACCCGCTCAATAGTGTCGGCTGGTCGTTGTTTTTCGAGTATATAGCCAACATCCTCTACGCCCTGGGGCTCAGGAAATTATCGAATACAGCCCTGTCTTGCTTTGTCACGCTGACGGGGGCGTTGCTGGTCCATTTTGCACTGACGAACCCCAACGGTGACGTCACCGGCGGCTGGACACTCAACGTCGAGCACATGCGCATTGGCATAACGCGCACCCTGTTCCCTTTCTTTGCGGGGCTGCTGCTGTCGCGGGTAGCGCGGCCGACTCGCATCAGGCATGCGTTCGGCTGGTGCAGCCTGCTGGTAGCGGCTGTCTTGTTTATGCCACGAGTGGGCGGGGCCACCCACCTCTGGCTGAATGGCCTGTACGAAGCGGGTTGCATCATCGTTGTTTTTCCGCTCATTGTCTACATCGGGGCCAGTGGTGTAGTACACAGCCGGACGGAAGAACGGATCTGCCAGTTCCTCGGTACCCTATCTTACCCCCTATACATGACCCACTACGTGCTGGTCTATTTCTACGTGGCCTGGGTCAGCAACCACAAGGGCATCACGTTGGGGCAGGCGTGGCCCTACGCCCTGCTCACCTTTTCGGGCGCTATCGTCTTGGCCTATGCCAGTTTGAAGCTGTACGATGAGCCGGTACGAGCCTGGTTGCGCAGAAAGCTGGCGTAACCGGCAGAAGCAAACCGGCCAGGTCACCCCCCTGCCTACAGAAGGCTAGCCTTGGGCGAGCCGTGCCCGACCGGCGGGGCTTTTTTTTCGTACAACATTCTACGAGTTACCTGTTGGAATTGAGTGAATTTAAAAAGTACTTTGCTTTACAAAGCACTAGAACGTACCTAGCGCAGCCGAGTGCGTCATGGCAACGACTGCGCTGGGTACGTTCCGCCAAAACCAACGTCTATCCGCACCCCGACGGGTGCTGCTCGCTATGGCTCTTTCTTCTACGCTCGACCGGATTCATGCGCAGGTAACCCACAACCGCTGGCTGCGGTACTTTACGGTATTCGTCCGGCTGGCGCTGGCGGCGGGCTTCTTGCCATCGGGGTACGTGAAAATTGCGGGGGAACGGTTTACCTCGCTGTCGGTGAACCACCCGATGGGCAACTACCTGGAAGCGCTGCACCATACCGGCTATTACTACACGTTTATCGGCATTGCCCAGATGACAGCCGCCGTTTTGCTGCTCATTCCGAGAACGGTGCTGCTGGGGGCGCTGCTTTATTTTCCCATTATCCTGAATATCTGTATTCTGTCGTTGGCGGTCCGCTTCGAGGGGTCGCTGGTGACGTCGCCGCTGATGGTGCTGGCCGACCTGTATTTGCTTTGCTGGCATTACGACCGGCTAAAGTTCATCCTTGTGCCGACTCCGGTTGCCGACGCGGCGGCTCACAAACCCGTATTGAGTAACCGCTTCCCGATCGGCTTTCTGGGCGGTGTGTTCGCCACGATGGTCCTCGTCGTGCTGACCGTCACGACCATATACGACCTGATGCCGCGCAACACCCTCGGCGACTGTCAGCGGCAGTGCCCGGACAGCAGCAACCCCGCCGCCTGTGAGCAATTCTGCGACTGCATCCATACGCAGGGCAAACCCCTCTCCCACTGCCTCGACGCCTACAACAAAGCCAACGCGCTGGTGGGTCAGGCCAGGTGAATTACGCAGACACCTTCCGGTACCGTCACTTGTTTTTGGCTGCTTGTATGCCAATAAATTGAAAGTGGTCGGCTGTCAACTGATACAGTATACGCCGATTCGATACCTTACCCTCGTCATTGACAACGGGTATGGCGACGATTTTCTGCTTCGCATCATACGTGATCAGTTGAAGCGGACGTTCGGGCCGGTCGACGACACTGGAAAAATCAAAGTCGACATCGATTCGGGCGAATGATTCGCGTTTGGTTCTGAATAGCGCGTCTGTGGTGATGAGCCGGTTCTTGTCGACGCGGTAAACGGCGATGGACTGCCGGGCATCTTTCGTCGAAAAAATGCTGTTTTCCACGGCCAGATAGTACCGCCCCTTACCCACGTCGACGGTAAAGATGGCCGAGCAGAAACTGCCCGCATCGCCTTCTTCCTTAGCACGGCTAGGTACGTTCACCACTACCTGACTACCATTCTGCCATTGATAGGCTGTATTGAAAGAGCGCATCGTCCCACCCAATTGATCGTCCCAACTGTATATCCTGAACCTCCCGTCGGCTGACGTCACCACGCGCACACCATTGTTGGCCGACAACTGCCGGAATGGGTAGGTGAGCGTTTGCGGGTTTGCCTTTAGCAAGCTTACAAATGCCTTGTCGAATTGAATGCTGTAGCGGGTCCGTTTGTCGTAATCGGTCTCCCCAAGTCGCGCCCGCAGGGCGACCAATCGCGTTTCGTCGGCCACTAACTGCCCGGCTTGTTGCGCCACTGCCTCCGAGGAACTGGCAAATAGCCATACTATAATTCCTACTAAAAAAACGCTCGTTGGCCCCATACCCGTTCTCTTTGCTTGACCGTTGGCAACAAAAAAACCTATAAGGTCTGGACGGGGCCGCCCAGACCTTATAGGTTTAATAAAAAGGCAATCGTGCTTTTAGTTCTTAATGCGCTTGGCAGTGGCGTCGAACATACCGTTCATGATTGAGCCTTTCAGGTTATCATCGTCGACTTTGTTCAGCTCCATCGCAATGTTATATCCCTGCGCCGTAAACGTCAGGTTCAGCTTGTTGGCACTTTCTTCGATGCTTTCGATGGGAATCTTCGCAGCGTTCGCGTCAGCCGGGGTCAGTTGGCCGGTCAATTTGCCGTCTTTGCGGACCAGATCGGCCACCATTTTGGCATCACCATTCGGCGTACCCACGATCACGATGTCCCACTTACCGGCGTAGAAATCGTCGGGGGCGATCCGCGACGTAAAACCCATGGCAGCTACGCCAATGAACAACAGGAAAAGGAACAGATTTAGCTTTTTCATGAGGTAAACGGTTAGAAGGTTATTAGTGGTCATTGGTAGTCATTAGCCTTCGGCGTCATTTGCTGCGCGTCATTCATGGTCATTGGCTACGCCGTTGTTGGTTGCATTTACGACGAATGACCATGAATGACAACCAATGACAATGAATGACGGCGCAGCCAAATGACCACCAATGACGCCGAAGGCTAATGACGGCGCAGCCTAACTTATTGCCCGACGGAGCCCAGCATCACTTCGGTACCCATCACAATCATCAGGGTGCCCGTTGGTTCGGCGGGGTTCACGAAAACGAGGTACACATCGTGCGGTTTGTTGTCGAACGGCGTCGGCAGCTTCACCGGGATCATCAGTTGCGACGGGTTGAAATCCATCTTCTCCGAGGCCGTCAGCATGGGCGATTCACCGATCAGTTTGCCGGTCGGGCTGTCGAGCCGTAGTTCGATCTTACCGCCTTTAGCGTTAACCTGCGGCTTGGGGGCCATCGCCATCACGCGCACCGCCGTTACACCGGTCAGGTCGGTCTGTTTGAGGCTCATGTACGCACCCGACTTGGCCGGCATCGCCAGGTTATTGCCCCCGAACGACATCTTGTTCACGTTGTCGTACTGATCGAAGCCGTGGGCATCGACTTTGGCGTTCCGCAGCACATACGTTTGCTCCGACCGCAGCGATGGCAACCCTTTGGCGCCTTTGTCTTCGTACGACGCCCGCACGATGTATACGCCTTTGCCTTTGTCACCAGCGGGCAGCTTGGCCGTGTAATCGCCCTTCACCGGCAGCGAATTGGTAGCCGCATCGCCCGACAGGCTCAGAATGTACTTGACCATGTCGGCCGCATCGGCGGTTGCCAGTTGTGGGTGGGCCGACATCGGCGTTTCGCCCCAGACACCCGCGCCACCGGCGATCACTTTCTTCGTCAGGCGTTCCACCGCCGAGTTGTCGCCTTTGTACTTCTTGGCCACGTCTACGTAGGCCGGCCCGATCGACTTCTTCGAGATGCTGTGGCAGCCTTTGCAGTCGCTCGCTTCGATCAGCTTCTTACCACCGGCAAACAGGGCGCTGGCATCGGCCGAGCGGTGCCCCTGCGCAATGGCCACTTTGTCGTAGCCTTCGGCCAGGTAGTCGATGTTGACCGCTACGCGCTCGGGGTCGATGCCCTTGCCGAGCGTGCCGTCTTCTTTATCCCGCACCTTCACGTCGTAGCTAAACGGCTTATCAGGCGTGAAGAACGACTTGTTGCCGCCGGGCATATCCACGCTCAGCACGGGCGGTTCGTTACCCACCGTGATGTCCATCGATTGGCTCGACACGCCACCTTTGCCGTCGTTGACCGTGAGCGCCGCCTTATACGTACCTGGCTTGGCGAGCGTCAGGTTGGCATCGGGCGTGTTGATGACCTTGGTAAAGCCGTTTTTCGACGTGATTTTCCACGTATACGTCAGGTTATCGCCGTCGGCATCGGTCGTGCCTTTGGCCGTGAGGTTCAGCGCCAGCGGGGCCGAGCCACCCTGCTTGTTAGCCGCCACCTGAAGCTGTGGCTTGCGGTTACCGCCGTTGTACTCGATCCGAATCAGCCGGGCGTCGTCGTTGGCCGAAAACCAGCCCGAGCCGTATTCGAGCATATACAGGTCTCCGTTATCGGCAAACTCCATATCCATCGGGTTGCTGAATTTATAGCTCGGCATAAACCGCTCCATCGACTGGTAGTTGCCGGCTGCGTCCATCGTTACGGCCATAATCCAGCCGCGCATCCAGTCGTAGGTCAGCAGCTTGCCGTTGTAATAGGCCGGGAAGGCGTTGGGTGATCCCTTGAAATCGTCGGCATAGAACACCGGCCCGGCCATGGCGTTGCGACCACCGGCGCCCACCAGCGGAAACTCGGGCGAGGCGTCGTAGGGATACCAGATAAAGGCTTTCTGCGCCGGGGGCAACGTGGTCAGGCCCGTGTTGTTGGGCGAGGTGTTGGAAGGCGCATTGGCGTCCCACTTCTCACCTGACTTGGACGCGGCAAAGTCGTATTTATTGTAGGCTTTGTTGTCGCCCACAAAGTGCGGCCAGCCGAAGTTACCAGCTTTGCGCGCCTGCCCGACCTCATCGTGACCGGCCGGTCCGCGATCGGCGCCGGGTTTGGCGGCGTCGGGGCCAACTTCACCCCAGTAGACGTACCCAGTGCGGGGGTCGACCGAAATGCGGAACGGGTTACGGTGGCCCATCGTGTAGATTTCGGGGCGGGTCTTTTCGGTGCCTTTGGCAAACAGGTTACCCTCGGGAATGGTGTATGTGCCGTCGGGTTGGGGCTTGATGCGAAGGATCTTGCCGCGCAGGTCGTTGGTATTGGCCGACGATTTCTGGGCATCCCAGGCGCTGCGGCCTTCCCGCTCGTCGCTGGGGCTGTAGCCGTTCGAGCCGTGGGGGTTGGTGTTGTCGCCCGTCGAGAGGTACAGGTTGCCGACCCGGTCCCAGGCAATGGAGCCGCCCGTATGGCAGCACTCCTCACGCTGCGTGGGTACGTCGAGCATTTTCTTTTCTGACGCCATCACCAGCTCATCGCCGCGCAGTTCGAAACGCGACAGCACGTTTTTCGACTCCTTGGGGTCCGAGTAGTACAGGTAGATCCAGTGGTTCTGGGCAAAATTGGGGTCTTTATTGAGGCCCATCAGCCCATCTTCCCCCATCGACTCCTTGCCTTCCTTGCTCACGTACTTGATGCTGACCGGCAGCTTGGCGATGGTTTTCAACTCCTTGGTTTTGGTGTTGTAGAGCCGCACTTCGCCTTTGCGCTGAATGAACAGGATCCGGCCATCGCCCAGCACGCTCAGTTCCATCGGCTCGTCGAGTTTCTCTTCCAGCACTACCTTGGCAAAGCGGTTTTCTTCGGGACGGGCTTTGGCAAAATCCAGTGATTTGGGCGAATCGCCACCCGAGGTGTAATTGATACCCGCCCACAGGTGATTCAGGAAGAGCGTCTCCGAAAACGACTCGTCGGTATGGCCCATCGCCGTGTAAAACGAGCGCCCGCCGTCGAACTCCTGATACCAGCTCATGGGGTGGAAATCGGGATTCTTGCCGCCGGTGTAGCTCTTTTCATCGATCGTCAGCAGCACGTTGATCTTCGGCGAAATGTTCTTGAAGCTGTAAAATTCATCCGAGCGCTCAAACTCGTCGGGCATGCCTTGGGTGGCCCAATGGTTTTTGAGCTTGACCATGAATTTGCCCTTCTGCACGTTGTTGGGCATCGGGTGATCCAGAAAATAGGCTCCGGCCAACTGGCCATACCACGGCCAGTCGTATTCGGTGTCGGTGGCGGCATGGATACCCACGTACCCACCACCCGCCTGGATGTAGCGCTCAAAGGCCGACTGCTGCTCGTTGGTGAGCACGTCGCCCGTGGTATTCAGGAAAACAACGGTGTTGAACTGCTTCAGATTCGACTCGGCAAACTGGGCAGCATCTTCCGTGAAACGTACCTCGAAGCCCTTCTCCGTAGCCATTTTGGCCAGCGCTTTCTTGCCCGCGTCGATCGACTGGTGGCGGAAAGCGGCCGTTTTGCTGAAGACGAGTACATTACGTTTGGGAGCCTGCGCGAAGGCAGTCTGCACCAGACACCACATGCCAAAAGCCAACAGGCTGATGGTAAAGGACTTTTCTCGCATATTGATTGGCGTTTTTACTCAACGAATGGAGCAAAGGTAAACGAGAAACTTTCGTATTGTCTGAAATATAGACAATAAATTTTGTCCAATTCAATACATTTGTAGTACCACCCACTGGCACTTGCCTAAGCACCATCGTACGGGCGTATTCGCCGTTTCCGATGTAGTCCCTAGTTTACGAATTCCCCACAGCGGCCAGCCAGACCAACCATGCACGCACAACCAGCCATCAATTACATCCATCAGCTTTCCATCGATTGCGTCATCTTCGGCTATCAGGACAAACAGCTTAAAGTGCTAGTGCCCAAACTGGACTTCCGGGGCGATTTCTGGGCGCTTCCCAGCGGCTACATTTTGCAGGACGAAGGCATCGACGAAGCCGCCCGCCGCATTCTGGAGGAGCGCACCGGCCTGCGGGCCATTTACCTGGAGCAGTTCAGGGTATTTGGTAACGCCCATCGGAGTAACCGGGATTTCATGGATCGGTTGCTCCGGCAAAACGAAGCCCGGATGATCGAGCGGGGCCTCGACCGGCAAGCGCTCGAATGGGTGACCCGTCGGTTTGTGTCTATCGGCTATTACGCGCTGGTTGACATCAACAAAGTGATCCCTCAAAAAAACCACATCGACGAGTCGATCGAGTGGTACCCAATCGGGCAATTACCCACGTTGATCATGGACCACCACGACATGGTGACGCACGCCCTCGATACCCTGCGGCTGCACCTGGATGAGCACCTGCTGGCGTTCAACCTGCTGCCCGAGACGTTTACGATGAAGGAGTTGCAGGAACTCTACGAAGCCATTTTCGACAAGCCGTTTGCCCGCAATAATTTTCAGAAAAAGATGCTGGATATGAACGTGCTGGAACGCCTCGAAAAGAAGTTTACGGGCGCGGCCAACAAAGCGCCCTACCTCTACCGCTGGCAACGCCCCGAGCGGGCACTGATCAGTTGAACGACCAGTTCAGTGTGAAACAGATGGCGGCCCGTTCAGGACACTAAGAATCAACCTTGGACGCCGACTTTTCTACAGATTGAGACAGAAACGTCTTAAACCGATCGAAGGTCATACCGTACGTTTCCTGGGAGATGCGCTCTCGTATTTCACGAAACGTCTTGACAGTGTCAAATGCTTTATGTTTTCTATTCTTCGTTTTCATACCCAATAATATCTTTTGGCGAACGGATTTCAAGGGTCTGATACCGATACCTCCCTCAAAAACTGACGTGTCCAAATAGTAGCGCTGTGTCGTATCACGAAAGTAGCCAATAGCCTGCTCAGTTGAACGACTGCCGGAAGGCCAGGGGCGAGAGGCTGGTTTTTGCCTTGAATAACTTGCTGAACGACTGCGGGTGCTCGAACCCTAACGCGTAGGCGATTTCGCTAACCGACAAATCAGTGATCGACAATTTTTCCTTCGCTTTTTCGATCAGCTTATCGTGGATGTGCTGCTGCGTGCTTTGGCCGGTCAGGGTGCGCAGCAGACCACTCAAATAGTTGGGCGATACGTTCAGCGCGTCGGCAATGTACTGCACCGTAGGCAACCCGTTTTTCTCGATCGAATCACCGTCGAAACAAGCCGCGAGTAACGCCTCCAACCGGTCCAGGATCTGGTGGTTGGTTATTTTCCGGGTGATGAACTGCCGGTGATAAAACCGCTCGGAATAGTTGAGCAGGGTTTCCAGCTGCGAAATGATGATTTGCTGGCTGAATTGATCGATGTTGGCCTGGTACTCCTGGTTGATGGTCTGGATGATGCCCGTTAGGGTAGCCTCTTCTTTCTCAGACAGAAACAGGGCTTCGTTGGTAGAGTAGTCGAAATACTCGTACTGCTTAATGGTTTTGGCCAGCGGCGTATTCCACAGAAAATCGGGGTGGATGAGCAGAATCCAGCCCGAGTGGTGAAAGCCAGCCCCCGGATTGATCGAATAGACTTGACCGGGGGCCATGAAAAACAGCACGCCTTCCTCAAAATCGTAGACCTGCTGACCGTATTTCAACTGGCCGTTGGTCATGCGTTTCAGGGCAATGGAATAGAAATGCTGCACCAGGGTCTTCGGCTCCTCATCGCCTTTCGATTGGATATCCGCCACGTTGATCACGCTGATCAGCGGGTGTTGCGGGCGGGGCAGGTTCCTGAACTGGTGATACTCCCGGATCGTCTTGAGCAGATGGGGTTGGTTGCCGACCATGATGCAGGTACGTTATGACGGTTGATTGAACGCAGTAGCAAACTCACTGGCGAACGCCTCCAGTTTGACGCTGCCCAGCGCGGGTTTGTGTCGGTAATAGTCAGTGGCCATCGCCCCGCTGCGCAGGCTGGTATACATCTCGACCAAACCGGTGGCCAGAATGGAAGGCAAGCCGTTGGCTTCCATGCCCTGCTGCACCTGCTCGTCAGAGATCAGCACCCAGGCCAGATCCGGCTGACCGATCGCTGCCCCCAGAACGCGCGCCACCTCGTGGCCGGTTCGTTCGTCGCTGCCCACATAGCGGATTTTTCTAGAGTCGGTAGCGGGCGTGCCCAGTTCGTCGGCAATGGCGGCGGCAATATCCACGGGCGCTACCATCGGAATAACATCGTCGCCTCCGTAATTGGCCATAATGCGACCCGTCTGTTTGATCATCCCGATGAACGCATTCAGATTGTAGTAAAAATACGTCGGGCGCATATGCGTGATCGCGACCCCGGTCAGTTCGTTCAGAATGTGTTCGGCGTCATACGCCCCCAGAATAATCCCTGTGCCCTGGTCGAGGTCGGCGCCAAAGCTGCTCAGGTGAATCACCCGCGGCACGCCCGCCTGCCGGATAGCGTGGGCGTAGTTGCTCGCGATCTGGCTGTAATGCGCCCGGCGATCAGGCTCGGCGAAGTGGGCCGGCGGGATCATGCAATAGACCGCATCGGCACCCGTGAAGGTGGCTGTCAGGAAGTCCACGTCGTCGATGGTGCCAATAGCGGCGGTAGCCCCCAGCGCGTCGATGTCGGGTTTCCGGTCGGGGCTGCTGCTGACCACCGTGACCCGGTGTCCTTTCTCAATTAATTCCTGCGTCAGGGGCTTGCTGATATGGCCCAGCGACCCGGTTACGATAACGTTCATCTTCCTGTTTGTTTGGTGGCAACAAAGGTCAGGATCGATAAACGGGGCGGTGTAGCCAAATCTACGCTTATTGTAGTCGAAACGGCCCTGGGCAGGTTACCAGCCCCGACTAGTTCGCGGTCACCGGAGCGGGTGCATCGCTGAAATGGTCGTACTTCTTCAGCAGCTTACCCGTCGCGTAGATGATCGGGATGACGACCCGCCGCACAAACCGGGGCATATCGATCATGTCGTACTCGCTGGCATAGCGGGTCAGCAGGTAGGCCGCGTCGAAGAGTTCGGGCCGTAGGCTATTCGACTTTTTCTGCGCCGCAAAAATGGCCGACAAATAGAAGACAAGCGTGTTGGCGGGCTTCACCCAGGCGGTGCACTGAAGTGCATCGGTGCCGGCGTTCCAGAATCGGTGGGCCTCACCGCGTTTGAATAGGATTGTTTCGCCCACACCGGCAAACTGCTCGGGTTGCCCCTGAATCTGGTAGCCGATCGTGCCCTTCACCACCGTGAAGCACTCTTCCTGAAGCCAGTGCACGTGCATGGGCGGGCCGCTACCCGGCGCGACAAAATTTTCGCCCAGCAGCTTGTCGCCGTCGGGCTCGCGAACAACGCCCAGGAAGGTGAGGCGCTCCCCCTGGCTGTTTTCGATGGTGTATGGATACGTGGTGTTCATGGTAGTTGCTGTTTATATGACAAAGGTGGGCACCCGCTTTTCCCACCGGCGCGGCCACACCGATGAACCGGCAGAAGCGGCCGATGGAGCCGCCTTTCCACCCGATGACCACGTACCCAGCCCTGCCCAAACGTACCTGTTGGACTACCCGGCAACGTACCTACGCAATCCATTGCATAGACCAACGCAGCGAATTGGCCCACCTATTGGGTTCCGTGCGTCTTTTTGGCAAACTTTGGGCTTCCAATTGTCTCTGCCGTCTGTTGTCAATGAAAATCAGAAAAGCCGTTATTACCGCTGCCGCCCGGGGCGAGCGCCTGTACCCCGTTGCCGATACCATTCAGAAAGCCATGTTGCCGGTGATCGACACCGACGGCCTGCATAAACCCGTGCTTCAGGCCATTGCCGAAGAAGCCTTCCTGAGTGGTATCGAGGAAATCTGCGTGGTCTGCGCACCCGGCGACGGCCCGCGCTACGTCAGTGCGTTTACCTCCCTGCGGGATAACCTGGTGAAGTCGTTCAAAGACGTAGACTGGGCGCGCGAAGAAGCCGACAAGATCGATCAGCTCATCAGCCGCACGCAGTTTATCGAGCAGCCCGAACCGCTAGGCTACGGTCACGCCGTACATTGCGCCAAACCGTTTGTCAACGACGAACCTTTTCTATTGCTGCTGGGCGATTACCTCTACGTCTCGAACCTGATCGGCAAGCGCTGCGCCACCCAACTGATCGAGCTGGCCACGCAGGAAAACTGCTCGGTATCGGCCGTGAACCCCACCATCGAGCATCAGATTGGCCGCTACGGCACCCTCACGGGCAAGCACGTACCGAACCGTAGCGGCGTGTACCAGATCGAAAAACTAATCGAGAAGCCGTCGCTGAGCGTGGCCGAGCTGGAGTTGCAGACGCCCGGCCTACGCGTGGGCTATTACCTCTGCTTTTTCGGGATGCACGTGCTGACCCCGACGGTGTTCGACATCCTCGAGAAACACATCGCGCGCGGGCAGGCCAACACACCGCTGACGCCCGCGCTCCAGGACCTCGCCGACACGGAGACGTACCTGGCGCTGGAAGTGAAGGGCAACCGCTACGACCTGAGTGGCCGCAATGGCCTGCTACGGGCGCAAATGGCGCTGGGCCTGGCCGGCGAAGCCCACGACGAAACGCTGTCGTCGATGGTCGAGATCCTGGCCGAAGCCAATTCCCGCAAGGCCCAATTGGGGTAAATACCATTGTCTACGCCGGCAATACCCCCCGCCCTAAAGGGGCCTGCTGGCGCAACCTTATTGCTGCCGCACCACTACTAACGCGCCAGCAGGCCCCCTTTAGGGCGGGGGGTATTGTATAGCCATCATGAACGTATTCATAGAAACCATTACCTCAACGGACCCGGCCGTGCGGAACCGCTCGTTCTTTGACCTGAGCCGGACGCTGTCGACGCCGAATCTGTTGAAGGCCCTGCGGGAACTGGACGATTTCCGGAAGGCCACGCCCAACCTCTACGACAAGGTGCGGGCCATCCTGTTCCTGTACGCGGGCTTCCGGTTTGCGGTCATCGACGCGCCCGAAACTCCGACCATCGGCAAGATTCCCTACGCCGGGTTCGAGGATCTGCTCGCCCGCCGCTTCGAGCAGGCGATTGTCCGGTTCCTGCACGACCTCGACAAACAGGGGCCGAGCGCCACACTCTTCAGTGCCCTGGCCGACAGCTACCATCAACTCTCGTTCCAGATTCTGGCCGATCAGGTGCGCAAAAGCGTGCGGTCGAGCAAGGGCAACCAGTGGATGTTCCGGGTGGGGCATCAGGCCGAACACCCCATCCGCATTCACCCCCGGCTGCTGCAACGGCCCGACAGCTCCCTGTTCTACCCCATCCTGCACGAGCAGACGTCCGTGCGCATGGACCTGACCCACAGCGGCTGGTCGGATATTTTCTTTCTGGGCATGGACTACCCCGAGGGCGCGCGCGTCATCAACATCTCCATCGATCTCGGCGTCTTTGGGCGCGACAAGGATATCCGGCCACCGCTGCACGGCTACGTGCGCGTGATTTCGGAGCCGGTGTTGCGCCTGACGAGCGTCGATCTGAACACGACCAAGGACGTGACCGACCTGGCCGACCTGTTCAACTTCGGCAATGACTACCTGAGTCTGGTGAAGGCGGGCGTGATTGCGTCGGGCCTGATTCCGCCCTCGTTTGAAGGCACGAATCAGTCGCTGGCCGAGATTCTGGCCCGGATCGTGGCGCCCGGCATGGGTATCGAACTGGTCACGAAAGTGAACGACATTCCCAAAGGCTCGCGCTTTGCCGTATCGACCAACCTGCTGGGCTGCATTATCAGCCTGCTGATGCGGGCGACCGGCCAGACCCGAAACCTCGAAGGCGGGCTCGACGAGAATGAACGGCGGCTGGTGGCGTCGCGGGCCATTCTGGGCGAATGGATCGGTGGCTCGGGCGGCGGCTGGCAGGATTCGGGTGGCGTGTGGCCCGGCATCAAAGCCATTCAGGGTACGTTTGCGCAGGAAGGCGACCCCGAATACGGCATCAGCCGGGGTACGTTGCTGCCCCGCCACCGCGTGCTGGAAGGCGAGGCCGTTCACCCCGACATTCAGGAGAAGATCATGAACTCGCTGGTGCTGATGCACGGCGGCATGGCGTCGAACGTGGGGCCGATTCTGGAGATGGTCACCGAAAAGTACCTGCTCCGGGGCGAGAAAGAATGGGCCGCCCGCCAGCAAACCAACCAGATCTTCGACAACATCCTGGGGGCAATCCGGGAAGGTGACATCAAGAAACTGGGGGCCAACACCGCCCGCAACTGGGAGGGGCCGATCAAGACGATCATCCCCTGGGCATCGACCTACTTCACCGAGCAGATCATTGCCAAAGCCAAAAAGCAGTTCGGCGACGACTATTACGGCTTCCTGATGCTAGGCGGCATGTCGGGCGGCGGCATGGGCATGTTCGTGAATCCGGCGCAGTACGAGGATTACAAACTTCAGGTGCTGGACCTGCTGCGGACGACGAAGAACGAACTGTCGGATTCGCTGCCGTTCGCAATGGAGCCGGTCGTTTACAACTGGAGCATCAACCCGCGCGGCAGTTGGTCGAACCTGCAGGAAGGCAACGACGCCCTGATGCCGGAGTCGTACTACGGCATTCACGTGTCGGAACTGGTGCGGAAAGACCCCGCCTCGATTCCCTACGGACGCCGGGCCGAAATCGACTTTTTCACCACCCACTGCGAGCAGAACAATCAGGCTTACCCGCTGCTGCGCACGGTCGTCAGCAACCTGTTCAAGGTGTCGGACCCCACGTCAGGCGGCAACCGCAGCGCCGAAAACGAGAAAGCCGACCGCATCAAGAAAGACAACGGCTTCGATTTCATTCAACACGAAGAGATTCGGGAGGAACTGCAAAAAGGCCGCATTGGCCTGTCGCGTAACCGCCTGCCCGTCGACACCACCATCGACGACGTACAGCCGGGCGATGCCGTACAGCTCGATGGGGTGACCGCCTCGGCTCACCGGGGCGAAGCGGCGATCCGGGCCGGGAAAGTGGGCGTACTGAGCCTGGGCGCGGGTATCGGCAGCCGCTGGACCAAGGGCGCGGGCGTGATCAAGACCATCAACCCTTTTGTCGAGATCGACGGTACGCACCGGAGCTTCCTGGAAATTCACCTCGCTAAAACCCGGAAGCTGGCCGAGCAGTATGGCGCGACCATCCCGCACGTGGTCGCCACCAGCTATATGACCCACGAGCCCATCCGCAAAAAGCTGGCGCTGACGGGCAACTTCGGCTACGCGGGCCCAACGTACCTGTCGCCGGGCCGGTCGATCGGGCAGCGGTTTGTGCCGATGGAGCGCGACCTGCGTTTTCTGTGGGAAGAAATGCCGCAGGAACTGCTCGACGAAAACAAGCAGAAAGTGCGCGACGCCGGGCGGCAGGCGATGATTGCCTGGGCGAAGTCGAAAGGCGAAGGCACCGATTACGTCGACAACATTGCGGCGCAACGGTTTTCGCCCCTCGGCCACTGGTACGAGGTCTCGAACCTGCTGCGCAACGGCACGCTGGCGAAGCTGCTGGCTGAGCACCCGGCCGTGGAAACACTCATGCTGCACAACATCGATACGCTCGGTGCCGACGTAGACCCCGCCGCGCTGGGTTACCACCTCGAATCGGGCAATGTGCTGACGTTTGAGGTCGTGCCCCGCCGCATCGAGGACCGTGGGGGCGGACTAGCGCGCGTCAACGGGCATGTCCGGCTGCTGGAAGGCCTGGCCCAGCCCCGCGAGGAAGACGAGCTGAACCTGAGTTACTACAACTCCAACACCACCTGGATTCAGGTCGACCCGTTGCTGCAACTCTTTGGCCTCACCCGCGACGACCTGCAACGGGGCGACGAGGCGCAACTGGCCAAAGCCGTGCGGAGCGTAGCCCACCGGATTCCGAGCTACGTGACCATCAAAGACGTGAAATACCGCTGGGGCCACGGACAGGAAGACATTTACCCCGTGGCGCAGATCGAAAAACTCTGGAGCGACATGTCGGCCCTAACGGATGTTCAGTGCGGCTATCTGGTGGTGCCTCGTCTACGTGGTCAGCAGCTTAAAGATCCCGCCCAACTCGACGCCTGGGTCACCGACGGCAGCAAAGACTACGTAGCCAGCCTGTGTTCATTCCCAGGTTGAGATAACCGTTTGACTTGCCCGCATCTATTTCTCCTACCTGCAAGGTTTTGTACAGGAAAATAGGTGCGGGTCATTTTTTGTACTTGTCAGTAACGTTTTCGGGCTTTGAGTTCGGTCGGGTTTCGGAGCGCAAAAACAAACTTTATTACCTAATCTCAAGTAAAAAACTGCTACCTTTTACACCTTAGCCTGCCTGACGTAAAGAACCCAGTAATGGCGGTTTTTTCATCTTTTAATCACAGTCAATATGAAGCCTATGGTGTCCACATTTGACACATTGAAATAAATAACCTACCAAACTTCCGTCTTTTGATAAAGCCACCCTTATTAACTCAGGGTCATATCCACTAGTTCCTATATCATCATTCAGTTCCTCTGACAACAACTTTATTGTTTCTGTATCAGCGTAATCAATAAATGCACACGGCCTATCGCAGTGCGTCAACCAAACTTCTTGTTGCCAAGAAACATAACTTGGAGTTTTATTAGTAATTTCCAGTAATAGTTCTTCGTCGATTGCATAATTAAGATCGTTGGAATCTGATGAAACTCCTTCAATCCCTAAATAATCATTGAATTTCCCACTGTACTTTTCAGCAGCCTTGCCACTTTCGATACACCAAGGACAAATGTATTCAGGCACATCAACGCTGTAGAATGAACTTGTATATTTAATCTGTCTTCTCTCGTTACAGATTGAACAAGTCCCAGCAATATTTTCAAAAACCCCAATTTTATATGCGTTAGGGCTATATTTAAATTCAGGTAAATTCATTGGTATTTTCTTGTCATCTGCATATCTCTATATGCAGTAGTCTGTTTTAATTATACAATATTTATACGCTACCTCTCTTAGTTTCTTAAAATATCATATTCCTAAATCGATGCTTAGCTCATATGACAACAAAAACTACTTATTTTTTTGCCATCTATTATTAGATTCTCATCAAACTAAACCTAGTTCATCAATTCCCCTATAGAAAAATATTATACTACTTTCAGCGCGTCACAATTCAATTTTGGTCTGCCGCCCAGGAATTGCACTTGTCTTGCCAAATCGGTTATAACAATTATTAACTGCTAACCGTCTGAAACTACTAACTTTTAGAAAATCTTGGATTAGGTTATCTGTCATTTTGTTCAAAGTACTAACATGCAAATTACCATATTGACAAATGTAACCTAGCAGATTCTGCCCACCATCTATAAAATAAAAACATGGTAAAGATGCATTACAACGTATCATCCATGAAAGATGTCTGATAAATAAAATCACTTCTGAAATTTCAACCAGAATCGATCCATTAAATCCCTTTCCAACCTTATTATATTCCAAATATTCTTGCGCTTTTTTTACAGGATCATATCTATTTTCTTGACTTAGCCAAGCAACTTCTGTATCACCAAGGAATACTAGTTTATTATATCCTAATTCTCCTGTGAGCCTTGCTAGTTCGGCCGCTAAAACCTTAATATGTCCTTTAAATGATTTAGAATCTATCGTAAATATATAGCTTTCGAAGACATTGGGGTATTTGTAATCGTATTCGTCTTCATCATGATTATAGACGTACAATGGGAGTAACGGGTAGAGCTTTATGGTGTCAAGTCGGTTTAGCTTAGTCAGCATAGAGTGTTCGATAGCATAGCGGGCTACTCCTAGATATATACAATCCCAGTTCCTTAATCCACTTGAAGCTACCGTATTTTTGCATATCACTTACTTTTTACTCCTTAAAAAGTTGGTCAACAATGCCGAAAAGATTACACAGCAAGCCCACATGCTCGTTTCTGGTATTGGAAGCCACTATCTAACTATAAGAGTGTGTTGTCTGATCCTCGATTCAACGAAAGATACAACTGCCAAAGGCAAACCAAATTTTTTCTGGCAGCTGTTGACCTTAATTTTGTTGGGCCGAGTATTCGAAGGCTGTCAATTGGGATAGGTCCGGCCTTCGAGCTAACTAACTAGTAATCAATCAACCTCTTTCCCCTCATATGCCCCACCCCATGCGTTTTCTGTTCATTCTGCTTGCTAGCACTTTATTTACTCACTTAGCCGTAGCGCAGGCGGCCCAGAAGCCGCCGCTGCGAGTGAGTCGGTTGAGCGATCGGGTGTTTGTCCATACGACTTACGGCATGTATCAGGGCGAGCCGGTGCCGTCCAACGGGCTCATTGTCCGCACCGACGACGGCGTGGTGCTGCTGGACACGGGCTGGGATACCGAGGGTAATACCGACAACACCCGGCAGCTACTCCGCTGGGTGGCCGACAGTCTGCGCCTCCCCGTCCGGCTGTGCATCGTGACGCACTCCCACGACGATAAAGTGGGCGGCATCGTCGAGCTGCAAAAGGCGGGTATCCGGGTGGTGAGTACGCCGCTGACTGCGCAGAAAACTGTGAAACAGGGCTATCCCTCGCCCGACGGCATCCTGCCCGCCGACACTACGTTTACGATCGGCAATGTACCCATCCGCACTTATTTTCCGGGTGAAGGCCATACGGTCGACAACATCGTGGTGTGGCTCCCGAGCGAGCGCATTCTGCACGGCGGCTGCTTCGTCAAGAGTGTGGCGGCCTTCGGGATGGGCTACGTCGGCGAGTCGAACCTGACCGCCTGGAGTGGCTCGATCCGGAACGTAAAAAAGCGTTTCGGCAACGCCCGCATCGTCGTGCCCGGCCACGAAGAATGGACTGGCCCGCAGGCGCTCGACCACACGTTGCGCCTATTGGAAAAATACAACGCCAATCGTCATTGATCGCCAGCGCCCGTCCCGCCCGAGCGGGATACCCAGCCTATGATGCCCGCCGATCAACTCATTGGCCTCTACCAGCGCCACGCCCTGGCTTATGACCACGACCGCGACCGGAGTCTGTTCGAGAAAGGCTGGCTCGATCGGCTGCTTGCCCTGCTCCCACCGGGCGCGGCGGTGCTCGATCTGGGTTGCGGCATGGGCGAACCCATCGCCCGTTACCTCATCGAGCAGGGTTGCGCCCTCACGGGTGTCGACGCCGCGCCGCTGTCCATCGAGCTGTGCCAACGTCGCTTCCCCGACCATACGTGGCTGGTGGGCGACATGCGCAACGTAGACCTGCCCCGCACCTACGACGCCATTCTGGCCTGGAACAGCTTGTTCCACCTCACCCACGCCGATCAGCGGCAGATGATGGGCGTCTTTGGGCGCTACGCCGCGCCCGACGCCTGCCTGCTGTTTACCAGCGGTACTACCCACAGCGAAGCCATCGGCAGCTACCAGGGCGAGCCGCTCTACCACGCCAGCCTCGACACCGCCGAGTACCGGGCGCTGCTCGAAGCGCATGGGTTCTCGGTCGTGGCGCACGTGGTCGATGATCCCACCTGCTGCGGTCACACCATCTGGCTCTGCCAACGCCGCTAGCGTTACCCTTTTCGCAACACAAACGAACGTACCTGACGCGGGCAAGCACCCACTGTTGCGTCAGGTACGTTGCCGTTTGGGCCAGCCTAAGCATGAAACGGGTTATCCACTTTTGCATCATAGTTGCATTTATTTTAACCAATCGGTTGGGCGAAGCCATGTTTGTGTTTTATTTGCAACATAGTTGCATTTATAAGCACCAGCATGCCTTACTCGCTTCCACGCCGACATAAAGCGGATTACCTCGGTATCACCGGTTCCGTGCTTTGCCTCATCCACTGCCTCGTCACGCCCGTTCTGGTCATGACCTCCACCCTGCTCAGCCATGAGTCGTTGCGAGTCGGGTTTCTGAGTCTGGATTACGTCTTCATCGCCATCAACATCGCGGCGGTCTGGTCGGCGGCGCGGCATACGTCGCGGGTCATCGGCCGCTGCCTATGGGCCTTTCTGGCCCTGTTTGTAGCGGGCCTGCTCCTCGAATCGACCTACGAATCGGCGGCTTATCTGGCGTACGCCGCCTCACTGGGGCTGGTCGGTACGCACGTCGCTAACATCCGCCATTGTCGGAAAACCCACGCCCACCAAGCTAACACTACGTACCTATGAACACCATCCGACAACTGCCCGTAACTGTGCTCAGCGGCTTTCTGGGCGCGGGCAAAACCACCCTGCTCAACCACGTCCTGCACAACCGCCAGGGGCTTAAAGTCGCCGTCATCGTCAACGACATGAGCGAGGTGAACGTCGACGCGCAACTGGTCAACGCCCAGCATACGCTGTCGCGGACGGACGAAAAGCTCGTCGAGATGAGTAACGGCTGCATCTGCTGCACGCTGCGCGAAGACCTGATGCTGGAAGTGGAAAAGCTCGCCCGTGAAAACCGCTTCGACTACCTGCTCATCGAATCGTCGGGTATTTCGGAGCCACTGCCGGTTGCCCAGACGTTCACCTTCCAGTCCAACGAGTCGGCAGGCGACGAAAACCGCATCGACCTCTCGCGCTTTGCTCGGCTCGACACGCTCGTGACGGTAGTGGATGCCTACAACTTCCCCCGCGATTTCGGCTCGATCGATACCGTGCATCAGCGCCATCTGAACCGGACCGCCGGACCGCTCGATCCCGCTGACACGCGTACGATCGTGAACCTGCTCACCGATCAGATCGAGTTTGCCAACGTCATTATCCTGAACAAGACCGACCTGCTACCCCGCCACCGCGTGGGCGAGCTGAAAGCCATTCTGCATAAGCTCAACCCCAAAGCCCGGCTTATCGAGTCGCAGTTTTCGAAGGTCGATCCGGCCCATATCCTGAACACTCGCCTCTTCGATGTCGACGAAGCGTCGCAGTCGGCGGGCTGGATTCAGGAATTACAAAACCATAAGAATGGCGTTGCTCACACGCCCGAAACCGAGGCGTACGGCATCGGGTCGTTCGTTTTCCGGGCGCGACGGCCATTTCACCCGGCTCGGTTCTGGACGTACCTGAGCGAGCATTTTCCAGCGGGCATCATCCGTAGCAAAGGCTTGTTCTGGCTGGCGTCGCGACCCAACGATGCGCTGAATTTCAGTCAGGCCGGGGGCAGCCTGCGGGCCGAATACGCCGGTGTCTGGTGGGCTTCCATGCCGTTGGGCCAACGTACCCGGCATGCTTCGTTTCTGGCCAATCAGCCGCAGATCGAGGCCCGCTGGCACAAACGATTTGGCGACCGGCAAAACGAACTGGTCATCATCGGGCAGGACCTCGATCAGGAGCAAATCACCGTCGAACTGGAGGAGTGCCTCTGCACCGAGCGGGAAATCAAACATATGGACAACCAGGGCGCTTTTCAGGACCCCTTCCCGGTCTGGGCGTAAACCAAAAACAACAGTACTATGACAAACCAACAGCCCTATGATGTCCTGATTATTGGCGGCAGCTACGCCGGCATGAGCGCCGCGCTCGTATTGGGTCGCTCGCTGCGCCGCGTGCTGGTCATCGACGCGGGCCAACCGTGCAACCGACAAACGCCGCAGTCGCACAGCTTCCTGACCCGCGACGGCGAAACCCCGGCGCGGCTGTCGGCCATGGCCCGCGAGCAGGTGAGCCACTACCCAACCGTCGAGGTACGTTCCGGTACCGTCACCAACGCCGAACAGACGCCCGACGGGTTTCGGATAACGACGGCCCCCACCGACGGGGGCGCGGGCGAGTCGGCAACGGGCCGGAAGCTGCTGCTGGCAACGGGCGTTGTCGATAGCATGCCCGACCTGCCGGGTTTTGCCGAGTGCTGGGGGCGGTCGGTGCTGCACTGTCCCTACTGCCACGGCTACGAGGTACACGGCCAGCCGCTGGGCATCCTGGCCAACGGTGAGGTGGGCTACGAAATGGCTACGCTCATTCAGCAATGGAGCCGCCACCTCACCCTGTTTACCAACGGCCCCGCCACCTTCGATCCGGCCCAGCGCCAACGGCTCGACCGGCTTCAGATTCCGATCGTTGAAAAACCCATTGCAGCCTTTGACCACGAGGCAGGCCAACTGACGGCCCTGCGCTTTACCGATGGCTCGCTGGCGCAGCCCACGGCGCTGTTCGCCCGCGTTCCGTTCCGGCAGTCAACCGATCTGGCCACGCAACTGGGCTGTACCCTCACGGAAAACGGCCTGCTCGACGTAACCGACTTCGGCGAAACCAACGTACCTGGCGTATTCGCGGTGGGCGATGCTACCACGCCCTTCCGGCAGGTCGCCATTGCGGTCGCTAACGGGGTTAAAGCGGCTGCCTGGATCAACCGGGAGCTGCTGACGGACGACCTGAGCCGGTTGGGCTGACGGGCAGCGACGCGGTTGACAAACTCCTTGGCGAAAACGGGGTTAATCCAAGCGGTAATCGTCTCTAGAAACCCAGCCTGTTTGCCCCTTATGCACCAGCAACGTACCCAGCACACCATCGACGTACCGGCGCGGGCCTTCGCCGATCGCGTCGGGGCGCTTAGCGCGGCTCAGTCGCCAACCGGCTCGGTCTATTCCCGCCTCGCGCTCATTCATCAGGTCGCCAAAGCGTATGCGGTCGAAGCCGTTGTGGCGGCTGGGTACGTGCCGACTGATCAGCCTGGGGACGAACAGACGATGCTGGACCGGATCGACATCGACGAACTGACGGACCCACCGCTCTACGAAGGCGTCGTCGACCCCGAAGACCGGGTCGTCATCCACTTCAGCTATTGATGCCGGCCAACCAATTTTAGGGTATCGGTGCCTGGTCCCCGTCTTTATTGTAAGTAGTCGCCATCATCGCGTGTCAACGCACCAGACGCCCGCATAAACCCTGCTCTGGCCTGATGGCTGGCCCCGCTCACTTGCCATGAAGCCGTTCATTTCCCTTTTTCTCGCCACCTCGCTTGGTCTGTCGGTCTGTGCAGCCCAGCAACCCGACAAAACACTGTGGTACAAGCAGCCCGCCCACTACTTTGAAGAAACCCTGGTGCTGGGCAACGGCACGCAGGGCGCGTCGGTGTTCGGCGGCGTCCGGTCCGACAAAATCTACCTCAACGACGCCACGCTCTGGTCGGGCGGGCCGGTCGATCCCAACATGAACCCGGAGGCCTATAAAAACATACCGGCCATTCGGGAGGCGCTGCAAAACGAGAACTACCAACTGGCCGATCAGTTCCAGAAAAAGCTACAGGGCAAATTCTCGGAGTCGTATGCGCCGCTGGGTACGTTGTTTATCGATACCGACGCCCCCGCCGACCCGCAAAACTATTACCGGCAGCTCAACCTCGCCGATGCCACTTCGCAGGTACGTTACACGGTCAACGGCGTCACCTTCACCCGCGACTACTTTATCTCGAAGCCCGATCAGCTCATGGTGATCCGGCTCAAAAGCAGCCGGAAAGGCGCGCTGGGCTTCACGGTGCGGTTCAATAGTCAGCTACGAAACCAGGTGAGCGCCACCGGCAACGTACTGAAAGCGACGGGCTACGCGCCGCAGAAGGCCGAGCCCAACTACCGGGGCAATATCCCTAACGCCGTTGTCTTCGACCCCGCCAAAGGCACGCGCTTTACCACACTGATGGGTATCAAAACGCAGGACGGCGGCACCGTGGCTACCACCGATACGTCGCTGACCCTGAAAGGCGGCACCGAAGCGCTGCTATTTGTGTCGATCGCCACCAGCTTCAACGGGTTCGACAAAGACCCCGCCACCAACGGGCTGCCCCACGAAACCATCGCCGCCGAACGCCTCAGCCGGGCCATGAGCAAGTCGTATGCGCAGTTGCTGGCGGCGCACGTGAGCGACTACCAGCGGCTGTTCAACCGGGTGAGCCTGCGCCTGACCTCGGCCGAAACGATTCCCAACCTGCCCACCGATGAGCGGTTGCAGCGCTACGCCGAAGGCAAACCCGATACCGATCTGGAACAGCTGTATTTCAACTTCGGGCGGTACCTGCTCATCAGCAGCTCGCGCACGCCAGGCGTGCCGGCCAACTTACAGGGCATCTGGAATCCCTACATGCGCCCACCCTGGAGCAGCAATTACACAACCAACATCAACCTACAGGAGAATTACTGGCCCGCCGAAACCGCCAACCTCCCCGAGATGCACGAGCCGATGCTGTCGTTCATCGGGAATCTGGCCAAAACGGGGACCATCACGGCGCGTACCTTCTACGGGGCCAACGGCTGGACCGTCGCGCACAACTCCGACATCTGGGCCATGACCAACCCCGTGGGCGACTTCGGGCAGGGCGATCCCGTCTGGGCCAACTGGAACATGGGCGGCGCCTGGATCAGCACGCACCTGTGGGAACATTTCACCTTTGGGCAGGACAAGACGTACCTGCGCGAAACGGCCTACCCGCTATTAAAAGGGGCCGCGCAATTCTGCCTTGACTGGCTGGTTCGGGATAAAGCGGGCAAACTCGTGACCTCGCCGGGTACGTCGCCCGAAAACCAGTACCTGACACCCTCGGGCTACAAAGGCGCGACGCTCTTCGGCGGCACGGCCGATCTGGCGATGGTGCGCGAATGCCTGAGCCAGACCCTACAGGCGGCGCAAGTGCTGAACACCGATGCTGATTTTCAGGCGACCCTAAAACAGACCCTAGCCGACCTCCACCCCTACCAGATCGGTAAGGCGGGCAATCTCCAGGAATGGTATTACGACTGGGCCGACGTTGATCCCAAACACCGCCATCAGTCGCACCTGTTCGGGCTGTATCCCGGCCACCAGATCCGGCCCGATCGCACACCCGAGCTGGCGCAGGCCTGCCGCAAGACGCTGGAGATTAAAGGTGATGAAACGACGGGCTGGTCGAAAGGCTGGCGCATCAACCTGTGGGCGCGGCTCTGGGACGGCAACCACGCCTACAAGATGTACCGCGAACTGCTCCACTTTGTGCTGCCCGACGGCGTCAAAACCGACTACGCCCGCGGTGGCGGCACGTACCCGAACCTCTTCGATGCCCACCCGCCCTTCCAGATCGACGGTAACTTTGGCGGCACCGCCGCCGTGGCCGAGATGCTGCTGCAATCGTCGGACAACGAAATCCGGCTGCTACCCGCCCTGCCCGACGCCTGGCCTGCGGGCAGCGTATCGGGCCTGCGGGCGCGGGGCGGCTTCGAACTGACCCTCGACTGGCAGAACGGCCGGCCGGTAAAAGCGACAGTCTTTTCGAAAATGGGTGGACAGACAACCCTCGTCGGGGGCGGCAAATCCCAGTCACTCAACCTGAAACCGGGGCAAAGGATAATAATCACCTGGTAAGCCCTTTGCTCCTGACAGGTGGCCGCGGCCGCCCATACCTGCAAACCTACTCTTCATGCGTTCACCCTCATCCGTTGGCCTGCTGGCCACAGCCTTCGCCCTGTCGTTTACGATGGGCGTCGCGCAGGAGCTCCGCCCGCCCGCTTACCCGCTCATTACGCACGACCCGTACTTCAGCATCTGGAGCACCACCGATAAACTCACTGACAGCCCCACTCGCCACTGGACCGGCAAACCGCAGTCGCTCGAAGGCATCGTGCGGGTCGATGGCAACGTCTACCAGTTTCTGGGCGCGGTGCCGACCGTCTACAACGCGCTGCTGCCCACCGGCGAAGCCAAACCCTACACGGCCCAATACACGCTCACTGCCCCCGGCGCAGGGTGGGAAAAGCTCGACTACGCCGCCTCCGGCTGGAAAACCGGCCCCGGCCCCTTCGGCGACACGCCCGAGTCGCGCACGCCCTGGCTTAGCAGCCGCACCGACAAAAACGGGATTCACATCCGCCGCGAGTTTACGTACGATGGCAACGTGGACCCCGCCAAACTGCTGCTGGCCATCAGCCACGACGACGATGTGGAGGTTTACCTGAACGGGACGCTGCTGCTCAACAAAACCTGCTGCGCGGGCGAATACCTGTACCTGCCCCTGTCGGAGGCCGGCCAGAAGGCGTTGCGCAAAGGCCGCAACGTGCTGGCGGTGCATTGCGTGAGCCCCGTAGGTGCATCGTTCATCGACGTGGGGCTGGTGAGTCCCGCCGCCACGGCCACCCTGCCCGTTGCCACCCAGACCGAAGCCCACGTCGCCGCCACCCAAACCGACTACACCTTCACGGCCGGTCCGGTCGACCTGCACGTCAACTTCCTGTCGCCGCTGCTGCTCGATGAGCTGGAAATCGCAGCCCGACCCGTCAGCTACGTCACCTTCGAGGCCCGCTCCCGCGACAACAAACCGCACTCAGTGCAGGTGTATTTTGGCGAGTCGGCAACCGTCGCGACCAACACGCCGGGGCAGGATGTAGTCACCAAAGCCGGGCAGGGCTCAGGCCTGACGTTCGCCGCCGTGGGCACCAAAGCCCAGCCCGTGTTGGGCAAGAAAGGCGACAACGTCCGCATCGACTGGGGCTATGCCTACCTGGCCGTCCCACAGGGCGCCGACAGCCGCGTGGTCACCGGTATGCCGGGCGCACTCAAGCAGGCGTTTGCGGCCAAAGGCCAACTACCCGTGACGAAAGGCGCGGCCGACGTGGCCAGTAATGTCACGCTGGCGACGGTGCTCAACCTGGGCAACGTGTCGAAAGCGGGCGCGGCCAAACACCTGCTGCTGGGCTACGACGACGTGTATTCGGTGCAGTATTTCGGGCAAAACCTGCGGGGCTGGTGGCATCGCGACCCGAACATGACGATGGAAAACACGCTGCAAGCCGCCGAAACCGACTATACCCGCCTGCGCCAGAAAAGCAGCGACTTCGATAAACAGCTCTACGCCGACGCCCGCAAGGCCGGCGGCAAGGAATACGCCGACCTCTGCCAGCTCGCTTATCGGCAGGCCATTGCGGCCCACAAGATCGTGGCGGGGCCGAAAGGCGACGTCTTCTTTCTGTCGAAAGAGAATTTCTCCAACGGCTCCATCGGCACCGTCGACGTGACGTACCCATCGGCGCCCATGTTCCTGCTCTACAACAATGAGTTGGCCAAAGGGCTGCTCCGGTTCATTTTCGACTACAGCGAGTCGGGCCGGTGGAAGAAAGATTTTCCGGCGCACGACATCGGCACGTACCCACTGGCCAACGGACAGACCTACGGCGAAGACATGCCCGTGGAAGAAGCCGGTAACATGATCATTTTGACGGCGGCTTCGGTGAAGATGGACGGCAACGCCAACTTCGCCCGCGAGCACTGGCCCACGCTCACCAAATGGGTGGGCTTCCTGAAGCGCGACGGCTTCGACCCCGGCAACCAGCTTTGCACCGACGATTTTGCCGGTCACCTGGCCCGCAACGCCAACCTGTCGGCCAAGGCCATCGTCGGGATTGCGTGCTACGGACAAATGGCCGCGCAACTCGGCGACCAGAAAACCGCCGACGAGCACCTCACGCTGGCCCGCGATCTGGCCAAACGCTGGATGACGATGGATAAACTCGACGACGGCCCGCACTACGCGCTGACGTTCGACAAAACGCCCGGTAGCTGGAGCCAGAAGTACAACATCGTGTGGGATAAGCTGCTGGGTCTCGATGTGTTCCCCAAAGAGGTGATCCGGGATGAACTGGCGTTCTACCTGAAAAAGCAGCAACCCTACGGCCTGCCCCTCGACAGCCGCAAGACCTACACCAAGTCGGACTGGATTATCTGGACCGCCACCATGGCCGACTCGGATCGGGATTTCCGGGCGCTGGTCGAGCCGATCTGGAAATACGCCAACGAAACCCCAACCCGGGTGCCCTTGTCCGACTGGCACGAAACCACCGACGCCAAACAGGTCGGTTTCCAGGCCCGCTCGGTGGTAGGTGGGTACTTCATCAAGCTACTGGACGAACGCCTGAAACAGACGAAGAAGTAATCACGTGACTGATTACAAAAGGCCCACCGGTACGTTAGCGCTAACGTACCGGTGGGCCTTTTGTACGTGGCAGGCGAAACGTGGCTGTCGCGACTGAATTGCACTATTTATATCAAACCGGTTGGGGATCGACAACGCTGGGGTACCCACGGGTGGCCAGCGACTCACCCATACCCAGATAAGCGGCGGGGTCTTCGGGGGACCAGGTGGCCAGCCCATCTACGTACCGGTTGAACATACTAAAGGCGGCGGCAATCAGTACCGTATCGTGAATATCGCGGTCGTCGGCCCCCAGCTCGCGGGCGGCGGCAATCTGTTGAGAAGTCACGCTCAAGCCGCTTTCCCGCACACTATCGGCGATAGCCAGCAGGGCTTTGAGCTTGTCGGAGATGGGGGCCGTATCCAGATCGGCCCAGGTTTGCGCCACCACCTGATTGTCGCGTCCCAGCAAAAAATCGGCGACGGCACCGTGGCATTTCGAGCAAAACGAGCAGTCGTTACGCCTTGATACGTAAGCGGCAATCAGCTCGCGTTCACCCTGCGTCAACGATTCGCTGGCGTTGGTGCGTAAGATCACCTCGGCCAGTTCGTTCAGGGGTTTAGTCGTTTGAGGACTGTAGGCCATTGGCCCGACAATGCCAGGCAGGCCTTCTGGTAAAGAAATGTGTGCCATTGCAAGTGAATTACATATGAACGATGACTGGCAATGTACTGATTTCAGGGTTGATAATGCTGGATAAGTTACTGACCGCAAGACGACTAAACCTACACGGAACCCGCCGGGCCGTTTGCTGTTTTTATACGTAGACTTGTCAACTAGCATCATGGAATTAGGCATCAGCAGTTTCGGAGAAGTGCAGCCCGATGGCGTCGCGGGGAAAGCCGTCAACGCGCATCGTCGCATGCAGGAGTTATTGGAAGAAATCAAACTGGCCGACGAAGTCGGGCTGGACGTGTTTGCGCTGGGCGAGCACCACCGGCCCGACTTCGTTATTTCGGCCCCCGAAGTGGTGCTGGCCGCCGCCGCTACCCAAACCCGGACCATCCGGCTGTCGAGCGCCGTGACGGTGCTCAGCTCGGCCGATCCGGTGCGGGTGTTTCAGAATTTCGCCTCGCTCGATCTGATTTCCGAGGGACGGGCCGAGATCATGGCGGGCCGGGGGTCGTTCATCGAGTCGTTCCCGCTGTTTGGCTACGACCTGAACGACTACGACGAGCTGTTTACCGAAAAACTGAACCTGCTACTGGCCATCAACCAAAACGAGATCGTCGACTGGCAGGGAAAATTACGCCCGTCCATTGACCACCGGGGCGTGTACCCGCGTCCGCTGCAACCGACGTTGCCCATCTGGCTCGCCGTTGGCGGCACACCCGCGTCGGCGGTGCGGGCCGGCACGTTGAACCTGCCCATGACGCTGGCCATTCTGGGGGGTACGCCCGATCGGTTTGTGCCGTTTGTGCAGCTGTTCAGGCAGGCCGCCGAGCAGGCCGGGCACGACCCCAGTCAGCTCCAACTGGCCATCAATTCGCAGTTTTACGTGGCCGACACCGAACAGCAGGCCGCCGACGAGTTTTTTCCGCCCTACCAGACGCTGATGAACCGCGTGGGCAAAGAGCGGGGCTGGTCGCCCATCGGTCGGGCACATTTCGAGCAGATGCGTCAGCATGGCCCGCTGATGGTGGGTAGCCCGCAGCAGATCATCGACAAGATCCTGTATTTTCACGAGCTGTTTGGCAACACGCGCTACATCGCCCAGACCATCAGCGGCTACGGCATTCCGCACGCCAATACGCTGCGAGCCATTGAACTGTTCGGCACGAAAGTCGCCCCCGCCGTTCGCAAAGCTCTGAATCAGAAGCCGGTTACCGCTTAGTTTGACGTTTATTGTTAACGTTTGACGTGTTGATTTGTAAGAGAGTCATGCGGCTAGTTCTTTGTCATTCCGACGAAGGAGGAATCTTGACGTGTCATAGCGCTCAACTAAGGACGCTTTAAGATTCCTCCTTCGTCGGAATGACAAAGAACCAGCCCCCTAGCACAGTCCCCGATCAGCGCGAAGCCACATGCGTCAGCAACTACGCCAACAATACTTACCTAATCCCTAACACCCCTATGCGCCACCTTTTCCGCTTAACGTACCTGTTGCCCCTATTTCTCGCCGTTTGTACCTTCAGTTTTGCCGCCAAAGTCGACACGGTCGATACCTACAGCGCGTCGATGAAGAAAACGATCAAGGCAGTCGTCATTACGCCCGACTCCTACACGACGGGCGCCGAACTGCCGGTGGTGTATCTGTTGCATGGTTACAGCGGCAACTACGGCGACTGGATCAGGAGATCGGCAGCCCTCCCGGCGACCGTCGATGCCCAGAACCTGATTGTCGTCTGCCCCGACGGCAACTACGGTAGCTGGTATTTCGATAGCCCCGCCGACCCGGCGTTTCGCTACGAGACCTACGTGGCCAACGAACTCGTCGCCTGGGTCGATAGCCATTATAAAACGATCAAAACCCGGCAGGGGCGCGCCATCACGGGCCTGAGCATGGGCGGGCATGGTGCGCTGTATCTGGCGATGCGGCATCAGGACGTGTTCGGGGCGGCGGGCAGCATGAGTGGTGGCGTCGACATCCGGCCGTTTCCCAACAACTGGGACATTGCCAAGCGGCTGGGTACGTATGCGCAGTTTCCCGACCGCTGGGAGCAGAACACGGTCATCAACCTGCTGCACCTGCTCACGCCCGGCGCCCTGTCGCTTATCATCGACTGCGGCACCGAGGACTTCTTCTTCCGGGTAAACAACAACCTGCACGACAAGCTGCTGGAACGCAACATCGCCCACGATTACATTACCCGGCCCGGTGGTCATAACTGGCCTTATTGGAACACGGCGGTTACGCACCAATTGCTCTACATGCGGCAGTATTTCGACAAAGCACAAAAGCGTAGTTGATTGAAGCAATTCGATCGCGCTTTCTCCATTATAACACACCAAAAAGTAAGCGCATATTGTCGAATTCACAGAGCTCAATACGCTTTTTTTACGTGCCAACCGTATACAGTTTAGCCTGGTTCGACTAAAACTTGGGGCTATTTTTTATGACACCTGCACTGAGTTTAATCACAGCCAATAAGTGATGATTAAACTCAGTGCAGGCAAAAAATACATGATATAAATCACCTTTACCAAACCCACATCGTCGATAAAGGCAATCTAGTACCACTATAATCCTATTATCACGTATAGTTATTGTTAACTATAATTTTATTATATAAATAGTTAAGTACATTTACGAAAAAATAGGCTATCCTATTGTCGTTCAACATCGTTGATATCGTATACCTATTGTAGTCAAATCGAACTAATTACTCATTTCACTACGTAGGCTGGCATTGATTTTGTCCATTTACCTATTGAAAATTTGGCTAGCTGATTTGATTACCAGCAGCAGCACGTTCGTCAACACTAAAAAAAGTAAGCCTAAACACCCCCACGAGCTAAGTTGAAACAAGTGAACGCATCTATCCACACATGGATCAATTATTACAAGTTTGGTTTAATACCTCATCCCAGGGTGTTGCGTTCTTAGAACCTATCCGAAATAACCAGAAGAACGTTGTCGATTTTCGGTATAAGCTGGCTAATCCCGCGTTTGTAACAATTTGCCAGACAAGCCTCAACGAGCTAATCGACTTACCCGTCAGTAAGCTACTTCAACCCGGGCAGGAAGCCCTCTTTTTGGACCCAATCATAGCCGTTTTTCAGACCGGCCAGCCGCAGCAGTTGAGCAATCAATACTGGTTGCATGGCGAGCCAGTCTGGCATGATATCACCCTGAGCCGTACCGATCAGTTGGTGATGGTAACCGTTCAGGATATCAGCGAGCAGAAACGGTCAGAGCATCGGCTACAGCGCCACCTCGCCATAGCCTCCATTCTCTCGGCGGTTTCCAGCCGTTTCATCACCTTGCAGGCCAATGAAGTGGATAGCTGCATTGTTGAAGCGCTGGGGCAGGTCAGTAACCACATTGGAGCGCAACGGGCCTCGGTGTTTACCTATACCAGCGATTACGAAGCGGGGCGTTGCATCTATGAGTGGTGTGCGCCGGGCATCGAGCCGCGAAAGGAGCGCGTTCAGGCACGGCCTAAGGAATGTTTCGACTGGATGCAGCCCCAGTTGGAAAAGGGTGAAACTGTTTGCCTGCGCATCGACGAACTTGGCCCGGAGCACCCTCGGGAGCGGGCTTTTTTCTCGTTCATTGCGGTCAAGTCGATGGTGGCGGTGCCGCTCGTTCAGCAGGGCAAAACGCAGGGCTTTATCGGTTTTTACACGATAGACGAGCCCTACACCTGGGCTCAGAACGATGTGGCCCTGCTCGCCACCTTCGGCACGCTCGTCGCCAACGTGTTGTACCGGCTGCAACAGGAAGCGGCCATCCGGCGCGTCAGCCAGCGGCTGGAGGGTTTACATGCCATTGACCATGCGCTGCTCAGCTACCGCATGGCCGATCAGTCGCCGCTTCAGATTGCCATGCAGTATTTGCATTTCATGGTAGCCTGTAGCCAGATTACGGTCTTTCAGATGGAAGCCGACCTGGAGTGGGCCGTAGCCAAATGCCAGGCCATCGATGGTGCGCTGAACATGACGCCGACTGTCCGGATACCGGCCGCTTTTTTGCAGCAGTGGTTTGAGCAGGACCAGCCTAAGGTGGCGGTTTACCACCCCGATCTACAGCAGCTGGGTGCTGCCATTTCCCCGGCGCTACCTGACTTTCCGGGCGATTTTCAATCGCAGGTCATTATTCCGTTATACAGCCAGGCCAAGTGCATTGGTGTTCTTTGGCTACTGTCGACCGATGCGTATTTCTTCAGTGAAGACGACCGGCAGGTGGCGCAGGAACTCGCGGGCCCGCTGGCGATCGTGCTTCATCAGCAGCAACTCGATGAGCAGATCAAACGCCACACCGAACAGCTGGAACAACAGGTAGAGGAACGTACCCAGGAAGTCAGGCAGTTATCGACCCTCCACCAGGCGATTCTGCGGCATGCGGGGCAGGCCATTATTTCGACGGATATTCACGGCGTCATTCAAACGGCCAACCAGGCCTGCGAACTCCTGCTGGGCTATCGGATCGATGAGTTGATCGGGCGGACGGTGTACCTTCAGCCCGGCCCGCCCACCAACCCGCTCCCTGTGGTTACCTACCGGATGAATGGCCGCGGCCGCCCCCTTACCGATTTCTTTGCCGAATCGCTCGCTACGCAGGGTTACTTTTACTGCGAGTGCGTCACGCTCACCAAAACCGGGCAACGCACCCCGATCCTGCTGGCGGCCAGCGCCCTTCAGGCAAATGACGGCACAATCATCGGCTACGTGGGGCTGTCGACCGATATATCGGCGCTGAAAACGGCGGAGATTAACCTGCAGCGTAAAAATCAGGAGCTAAATACCTTCTTCCACGGCGCCCTCGACATGCACTGCATTTCAGACAGCCGGGGTAACATCTCCGATGTCAATCAGGCCTTTCAGGAGACGCTGGGTTACGCAGCCGACGAACTGAAATCAATTCCGTTTTTGCAGCTCATCCACCCCGACGAGCAGAAGTTTGTGTACGCCAACCTGCTGGTCCCGATTCTGCAAAAGCCGGTTCGCAACCAGATCAACCGCATGCGCCGGAAAGACGGGCACTACCGGATTATCGAATGGAATGCGATCGGGATCAATCACGTCGTGTATGGGTCGGCCCGCGACATTACCCAGCGGCAGGAGGTCGAGATGCAGTTGCGCGGCCTCAACGAACGCCTCAAGCTCGCCACTCAGGCGGCGGGTCAGGGCATCTGGGAGGTCGACGTGCAAACCAACCGGTTGTTCTGGGATGAGCGGGCCTACGAAATCTACGGCATCCCGACGAGCCAAACCACCGTTTACTTCGACGATTACCTGCGGTTGATTCACCCCGACGACCTGGCCGCTTTTTGGGCGCAATACAACCGCGACATCGAGGGCGACACCATTACCAACGTAGCCCGGATTATCCGGCCCGATGGCGAGCTCCGCTACATCAAGGTCAACGGCAACCTAATCCGGAACAAGCGGGGAGACGTCGTGCGGCATATCGGCGTCATCTGGGATGTCACGGAGCAGGTGCTGGCCGAAGAGGCGCTGCGCGAAAGTGAGCAGCGCTTTCGGGAGATTGCCGAGAATGTGGACGAAATCTTCTGGATTCATTCCGTGGAGCCCTTCCAGCTGCTCTACATCAACCCAACCTACGAGCGCGTGTGGCACCGAAGCTGCCAAAGCCTGTATAACGACACGTTCTCTTTTCTGCCGGGCGTTTACGAGGAAGACATGCCGATCGTCGGCAAAGCCATCACGCAATACTTGTCGGGCAAGGAGTCGCAGATCCAATGTCGCCGCAAAAACGCCGATGGCTCGCTGTCGTGGGTATCGGTCCGCACCTTCATTATCCGCAACGAAGCGGGTAAGCCCATCCGGCAGATCGGGATTGCCAACGACATTACCGACCAGAAAGAGAAAGAGCTACTACTCCAGCAGGCGCTCGTGCAGGAACAGCAGCTCAATCACCTTAAGTCGCAGTTTGTGTCGACGGCTTCGCACGAGTTCCGTACGCCATTGGCCACCATTCAGTCGAGCGTCGATCTCATCAAGCTGTACCTGAACGTACCTGACGCCAGCGCGTCGATTCAGAAGCACCTGGGTGTCATCGAAAAAGAGATTCTTCAGTTCAGCGGCCTGCTCACCGACATGCTGACCATCAGCCGCATCGAAGCCGGCAAAATACAGGTCAACCCGAAGCTGATTGACCCAATCTTGGTGGCGCAGAACGTCATCAACACCCATTTCAGCCAGCGGAGCGATCACCGTAGCGTCGATTTCACCGTTGAAGGCACGCCCTACCCCGTCTGTCTCGACGAAAAGCTGATGAGTCATGTCATCGTCAACGTGCTGTCGAATGCCTTCAAGTTTTCGAAAACCAACCCGACCCTGCGCCTGTCCTTTCAGGACGACAAACACCTGCTCATCCAGGTTACCGACACGGGCATCGGCATACCGACCAATGAGTTGTCGATGCTGTTTCAGGCTTTTTTCCGGGCCAGCAACGCCAATGGGGTGTCGGGCACCGGGCTGGGGCTGGTGATCTCGCGGCAGTTTGTCGAATTGCACGGTGGCCAGCTGACCATCCAGAGCGAAGAGAAAAAAGGCACCTGTTGCACCATTACCCTGCCCGTTGACGCACCCGAGGGGGCGTTTGGCGCCGATGAAGTTATCACACACCGCACGCTGTCTTAACAGCCGTTGAACCAATGGATACACTGATACTACTGATTGAAGACGATACTCAGATACGAGAGAATATCAAAGAATTGTTGACCCTGCGCGGGTTTCGGGTAGAAACCGCCAGCAACGGCCGGGACGGCATCAGCCAGGCCATGCTGCTGTCGCCCGATCTGATTCTGTGCGACATTATGATGCCCGACGTCAACGGCTATCAGGTGCTGGACGTGATTCGGGCCAACCGCGTCTTCGCCACCACGCCGTTTGTCTTCCTGACGGCCAAATCCGACCCCACCGATATCCGCTGGGGGATGAACCTGGGCGCCGACGATTACCTGACCAAACCCTTCACGTTCCAGAGTTTACTACATACCATCGAGAGCCGGCTGAAGCGGGAAGAGCTACGCAAGAGCGCGCTGAAGACGCAGATGGATACGTACCGCAGCACGCTCACATCGGTGGCCGCCCACGAATACAACACGCCCCTCACCGGCATCATCGGCTTTTCGTCTATCCTGGTCAACGACTACCAGCGGTACACCGCCGACGAAGCCGTTTCGATGATGACGATGATCAACCTGAGCGGATTGCGCCTGAAACGCTCCCTGGACAACAGTCGCCTGATGAATATCCTGACGAGCCTCGACCCCACCCAGAAAGCCTACGCCCACTTTTCGACGGGCAGCACGGTGGTGACCCACGAACTCGTTGAGCGCGCGATGCAGGCTGTGCAGCATCGGCTCGACCGGTCGGTGACGCATACGCTTGACGTACCAACCGCAACCCTGGGCCTATCGACCGAAAACCTGCGCATCTGCCTGGAAGAGCTGATCGACAATGCCGTTAAATTCTCCGATCAAACCCAGCCGATCCAGATCAGCGGTGGCCCCGATGGGGCGCTCTACCGCCTTACGTTCGTGAATAAAGGCCAGCCGTTCCGGTCGGAGTTTACGGCCCAGATAGCCCCGTACCAACAGTTCGAGCGTGGTCAATACGAGCAACAGGGCTTTGGCCTGGGGCTGGCCATCGTACAAAAACTCCTTGACCTCAACCAGGGGCGTCTGGCGATCGACAGCCCGGTCGAGGGCGAAACGATTGTAACGATCTGGGTACCCATGACTGGTGATTGACCATTGCGCGGAGGGGCAGACGCCGCCCGCGCAACGGTCAACCAGTAACGGCTAACGCCCACCGGCATCGTCGTTCTGCACTTTGCGGCTTTGCTTGCCGCCGGCGCTCATCTGGCCAAACCGCCACTCAAACGCCAGCCGCACCGAGCGCGTCAGGAAGAAAAAGCGGGTGTCCGACGTAAACGTGGGTGCCGACTGGCTGTTGGTCTGCGACACGCCCCGGTTGAACGGGTTGTTGACCCCCAGCGTAAGGCTCGCTTTTTTCGCCATCAGGTCGCGCTTCAGGGCGAATCCGTACCAGTAAAAACTGGTGCTGCGGCCCTGTAGGCTGATCCAGCCCGTGTTGGCATTGCCGTTGGCCTGCAGGGTGTAGTTGTGGGGCAGTTTGTAGGTGCTGCTCACGTTAAAATTGCCCACCAGCCCGCTGTTGCGCTGGTTCAGGCCGGGGCTGTTCAGGTCCACATACCGCAGGTCGGTACCGCCATTCAGCGTCCAGTTCTTGTTGGCCTGCCCCGACAGGTTGACGTTCAGGCCGTAGGCGCTGCGTTGAGCAATGTTTTCGGGCTTGCTCAGTGATACGCCCGCCTCGTCCACCGTCCGGATAAACTCGATGGCGTTGTTGGTCATGCGCCAGTAGAAAGCCGAGTTGATCGACAGCCCCGATTTCGTGCTCACGCTATGCCCCAGTTCGACGGCGTGGTTCAGCTCCGGGTTCAGGTAAGGGTTGCCGGTTTGCAGGTTGCGCGGATCGCTGGCATTGACCCAAGGGTTCAGAAACCAGAGTTGCGGTCGCTGTATCCGTTGGGTGTAACTGGCCTTCAGCGTGTGTGACTTGATTCCTTTCGAGATCGTTACGCTCGGAATCAGGTTCTGGTACTGCGTGGCCAGCGCCGTCTGGGTCGTCAGGAAATTACCGCTGATCTCGGTGCGCTCGAAGCGGGCACCCAGGTTGAGGTTCCACTTCTGCCTGGTTTCCACCCGAAGCGCCGTGTAGCCCGCGTAAATCTGCTGGTTGTAATCGAAATCATTCGACTGGCTCGGGTCGGCCACAAACGGCTGTTGCCCATCCAGCGATTGCTCTACCCGGTACTCGCTGCCAATGTCGCGCCGGATCGCCTTCACACCCACTTCTAGCTTCATCTGAGCCGTATCGCGGCGCATCCGAACCAGAAACGGGTGCGTATAGTCGGCCTGAAGCGTGTATTCCTTGTTGCGGCTGTAGTTGGTGCTACGCTGCCGATAACTCAGTTGCTCCACCTCGTTGATCGTGTAGCGGTCGGTATCGTAAAAGTAGTTGTCGGGCATCCGGCTAAACTGCGTCAGCAGGGTAAACTCTTTCTCCGACGTTACCCCGGCAGGTTTACGAAACGTTTTGGTATAGCCCAGATCGAACTGACTGTTGCCGTATGGATTGCGGAACCGGATGTCGTTGCGGAAGTATTGCAGCGTCGTGCCGGCCGGGTCGGTCAGGCGGTTGATGACCGAGCTATTGTTGGGGTACGAACCGCCCCAGGCGTTGGCCGAGAAGTTGATCCGGCTGGTCGAATCCGGGTCATAATCCAGGCTGAATTCGCCGTAGCCACCCGTGCCAGTGTTGTCGGCGTTGCTGTCCTGATACAGGTAGTTGAGGGGCTGTCCGTTCAGCAAGGTGGTGCGTAGCGTATGGGCCTCGCGGATGTTCCGAAACTGGTAGCCATTGGCCGAGAGCGAAACGCCCAGCTTTTTAGTCTTGAGCGCCAGTTTAGTGTTGGTGCTGCGGTTGAACGTACCCACCGACGCCATCACCGACCCGTTGAAACCCTGCAAGGCTTTTTTGGTGATGATGTTGATCACGCCCGCCGCGCCTTCGGCATCGTATTTGGCACCGGGGCTGGTAATGACCTCGATCGACTTGATGTTGTCGGCGGGCATCTGCTTCAGGGCGTCGGCCAGGTTACGCGCCATCATCGCCGACGGTTTCCCGTTGATCAGCACCCGGATGTTGCTGTTGCCCCGCATCTGAATGTTCCCGTCCAGGTCGAGGCTCAGCGACGGCACCTTGCGCAGCACGTCGGCCGCCGAACCACCCGCGTTGGAGATGTCTTTCTCGGCGTTGTAGATCAGCTTATCGCCTTTTTCCTCGATCAGCGCCTTCTGCGCCGTTACGGTCACTTCACCCAGCGTCCGGCTTTCCGAGCGCAACACGATAGCCCCCAGTTGCACGATCGGCTCATCGGCCGTCAGGGTGACGGGGTGGTTTTTAGTCCGGTACCCTACCGACGAGAGGCTTAGCGTGTAGCGCCCCAGCGGCAGAGTGGGCAACCGGAACGTACCGGCGCTGTCGGTGGTGATACCGGCGATGAGCCGGGCGGCATCGCGCACGGCCACCGTCGCGAAGGGGATCGGCTGCGTCGTTGCCGAGTCGATTAGCGACCCCGACAGGCTAACCGTGTGATCAGATTGGGCAACAGCATCCCCAACCCATAGCGCCAGAGCGGCTACAGCTAGAAAAAGTTTCATACGTGATTGATTGATAGTAAGCGATCCTGGCGCTACGTCGTCAGTGGACAGTCATGTTGTTGTCGATAACCGGTGTACTTCTTTGACCATTCATGACCAACACAGTGAGTAGACGAAGCCTGATGCCCAAAACTAAACGCAGCCTAAAGGCCTAGGTTGGCAATGGGACGAACCAGCCTGAAAATGGGATAAACCGAAATCCCTCGCCCTACCGGTGCACCTGAGGGGATTGACGTTACATGGGGAGAGATGCGATCTGCGCCCGAGCGTTGCACCATCCCGCAAAAAGGAGCACTTATTTTTCTTTCCGCAGAAACACGTTGTTGCTGATCGACTCCAGCCGGACCTCGGGGCCACCACTCAGCAGGGTGCCTTCCAGTTGGTAACCTACGATGGGGTGCTTTGGCCGTTTGCCTTTAAAGTCGATGGTCAGGTCAGAGTAGGCTTCGCCCGTGATGGTCTTCATCGACACGTTGGCGCCTTTCGAGCCGGGCCAGCTTACGTCAACAAACCCGCTGATCGACTTGGCCCAGACGGGGCTGGTCGCGCCCTGAATATCGATGTTGCCGTTGATCGTTTCGACGCGCAGGGCGGCCTGCCGCGGCAGCGTGACTTCGTAGTTGATGGTGCTGCAAACCGAATACGAACGCCCGTCCCGATCGGTGCTCCAGTTCGACCGCGTGCCGGGACAATCCTCGGCCCTCCCCTGTTTGATCAATTCCTTGTCAAAATCAGTCGTGAGCCGGACGGCCTGCGCATCAGACCCCGTCTCGACGGTCAGCGCGTCGTCCAGTTTACCGTTGTTGATCGTGGCCGCGATGCGCACCGACACCTCTGGCTTGTCCCAGTAATGTACCTGGATGTTCTCGCCAAACTTCAGGTTCAGGTGCACCGCCTGTCCCGAGGCCACAGGCAGCGTTTTCGTGATGATTTTTTGGGCAAAGACAGGCGCAACCAGCAGCCAGATCAGCAGAAAGAGGATTGAGTTTTTCATGGCAGACGAAGGAAAAAGGGTTGAGGAAAGACGTTATTTCTGCTTGCGGATGTAGATGTCGCTGCTGATGGTTTTCAGCTGAAGGTCAACGCCGCCGCCGTTGGTGGTGCCGTTGATGGCGTGGCCACCGCCCATGCGGGTCATACCGTCTTTTTTGTTCAGGCCCAGGTCGAAATCGGTATACATTTCGCCGGTGATCGAGCTGAGTTTAAAATTGGCTTTGGTCGATGCGGGCAGCGTCACGTCGATGGCACCGCTGATGGTCGAGATGGCGGTGGGCTTGCTTTGGTTCAGGGACGAATAGACCACCCTCACTTCTCCGTTGGTGGTATTGGCCACCACAGGCCCCGTTACGTTCAGCAGGTTGATATCGCCGTTTTTCGTTCGGATTTCCAGGTCACCCTCCACGTTTTGCACCGTGATATCGCCCTTATGCCAGTTGGTCTGTTCGTAGAGAATGGCCACTTTCTGCGGCACCCGAATGGTGTAGGGGATGTCTTTCCGCGTTGCTTTCTCCACGCGCATGACTCCGTTCTCCGAGGTGACCGACAGCCCGATACCGGTGTTGTCGACGGCCGAATTGTAGAGCGGGCGCAGGCCTTTGGCCCGTTCGGGCGGCGCTTCCAGCTTCGATGACGTCTGCACGATCAATTCGTTACCGTTATACCCTTCGACTTTCAGGTTACCGGCATCCAGCAGGATCATCACTTTCTGATCGCCGTTGTTGGCCAGTTTGGTTTTGTACTCCTGTGCGTAGGACACAGTCAGTTGGGCCAGGCAGCCAAGGCCCAGCAGCAGCATTTTTTTCATGATTTAACTAGTTGATTGTTAGTAGTTTATCTCGCCGTCGGCGGCAGACCGTTACGACGTCGACTTCGTGACTTTACTCAAGGCACCGATCCCTTCTTCGGCTTTGAGGCGGACCACGTCCAGCACCTGCTGGTTGCGGGCCAGCCACTGCATTTCCGTGGTCGCTCGTTTCTCTTTGATAGCCACCAGCGCGTCAATCAGCGTCAGTTGCACGTTGGGGTCTTTCTGGATGCGCAGCGACTGGATTAACGCCTCCCGAACCCCTTCCTCCCGCTCGAACCGCAGCAAGGCCTGGCAGGCCGCCAGCCTCACGTTGACGTTAGCGTCGAAGTTGAGCGTATTGATCAGCAACTGTGTGATTTCGCGGTCAGCCTGATCGAGTTCCGAACTCTGGTTGACGGCATGAATCCGGTCGCTGGCCGAGGTTTGCGTCATGGCGTCGAAGGCCAGCGCTTTCTTGATCGAATCGGCCTCCGGTGAATCGGTCTGTGGTTGGTCGGCGGCGGCTATTTCGGTGGCCACCGTCGGTTCCCATTGGGTGTAGTAGCGCCCACCCACGAAGCCCAGCAGCAGCAGCGTCACCCCGGCCGCGAGGCGCAGGCTCCAGCTCGTCAGCTGCCGCACGGGTGTGGTACGCTGCGGCCCGAGCTTCCGGTCCAGTTGAGCCACCAGATTGGTCGAGGGTTGCCCGGCCTGCGCCTCGGTTACGTACTCAAACAGGGGGGCGTGGGGCCGCAGGTGCTCGGGCAGGGGCTGGGTACGTTGGAAAAAATCGCGCAGCTGCCGTTCTTCGTCGAGGGTGGTTTCCCCGGCATAGTAGCGCGTCAGCAGGTCATCAATAGTTGGCTTCATAGTCGTTCAGTTTAACGTACCCATCGCGCAGCCGTTGCCGGGCTCGCGAGAGGGTCACGCGGATGGTGTTGATCGACAGCCCGGTTACCTGTTCGATTTCCTCGAAGGAATATTCCTCCACGTCGCGCAAGTGCAGCACCAGTTTCTGGGTATCGGGCAGTTGGTCGATCAGCCGCCGCAGCTGGCTGGCGCTGTCGGTCAGTTCCGCCTGCCGGTGCGGCGACAGCTGATCGGCGGCGACGCTTCCCAAATCGGCATTGTCGACGCCCTTCTGCCGGTCGTGGGCCTTCAGCCGATCCAGACAGAGGTTTTTGGTCATTTGTACGGCCAGGGCTTCCACGCTTTGATAGGTATCCAGTTGCTGTCGATTCGACCACAGGCGCAGCAGCACATCCTGCAACGCATCCTCGGCATCTTCGCGGTTGCGCAGAAACATCGTAGCCAGCCGGAAGAGTCGGTTCTGAACGGGTAAGATCCGTTGCTTAAACGCCTGTAGGTCCATCTCACTGGCAAAGACGACCGAACAAACCAAACATTACACCATCACCGAAAATTTTTCTTGAATAGCCGTCAGGTACGTTACCAGACAGATGGCATTCGTGTAAAATGGACTAGTCAACCGGCCGCCAGAGCCGTCGATCTATCGGTTGAATTTCCTGCCCAACCACTTGTATCTGTTCGAACAGCGCGTGAGCCGGATGCAAGATCACGTTGTAGGATAACGGAACCAGCACCGATGGCACCGCGACGCCCAGGGAATCGGGGTTGTTCAACCAGTCCTTAAGCCAGGTCTGCGTTCGCTCATAGGTATCGTCCTGCCAGTAGTCGGGAAGTTCGTTTCGATGGTAATAGCGAATGTCATCGGGCACCGCCAGCGAGAACACCCAGTAGGTGGGTAACTCTTCATAGCGAATAGCCGGGGCATGAGCCAGGGTTTCGACCAGACCTAGTTCGGGTGTCGATGTCGCATACAGCACGCCTACGCCTTTGGGATTCCAGCGCCCCCCAAACAGCCGACTGCCCGTTACCGATAGGGGCTCGTGGCGGTACTTATCCCGGATGATTCGATACAGCGTTGGCATAAGGCGACTCAGGCAGGCAGGCCGTAGTCAAGTCGACCCAGCACATCATCAACCAGCCCAAAGCCGGTCACCGTGTCCAGCAGTTGCAGCGGTGCCTGATTGGCCAGTTCGCGGATGGGTGTGCGTAGCCAGGTCAGCACCGTTGATTTCCGACCCTCAAACGTGTCCAGCGCGTGTAGTAAGAGGTTTCTCAACAGGAGCAACCGCTCCGAAGCATCTACCCCGAAGCGCTGGTCAGCGGTTAGGCGATGCAGGTTGCGGGGCGTCATGTTCAGGGCATACGCCATCTCTTTGTCGGTCAGGCCAACCAAAGCCGCTACCTCATCGACTTCAGCACGTAACTGTCCCTGACGGGATGATTGCACCAGTGAAAACGGCGACAGTGAAGTGCCGGCAGGGGTATGAGTTTGGCTAGCCATCTACGAAAGAGACATAAGTCACAAAGCTAAGTGAAATAAGTCACCACACCAAATGCATCACGTACCGGGTCAATAGCTTACCTATCCCGTTCGGTCAGGTACGTTACCGCGGGGCCATTTCCTCTGAAAAAGGGGTGGTCGTAGTCCGAGGTGCCAACGGTCTGGGTCGTACCGTTATATTTGATCGAAAATAACGTACATCATCCCCACTATGCGCTGGCTTTACCTGCTACTCGCCTTCTGGACCGCCCCCCTACGGGCGCAGACCCTGCGCGTGGCGGTGGCGGCCAATGCCCAGTTTGTGATGGAGGCGTTGCGAACGACCTTTCAGCAGCAGACGGGCGTGCATATCGATGCCATTGTGAGTTCGTCGGGGAAGCTGACGACCCAGATTCAGCAGGGAGCGCCTTACGACGTGTTTCTCTCGGCCGACATGGATTACCCGCAGGCCCTGCATCAGCAGCAACTGACCACCGCTGCGCCGATGGCCTACGCCTACGGCTCGCTGGTGCTGTGGACGCTGACCGACCTGCCTCTGTCGGCTGACCTGCGCGTGCTGCAAAACCCGGCGGTGCGCCACATCGGCATTGCCAACCCGGCCACGGCCCCCTACGGCGCGGCGGCGGTGGCGCTGCTCAAGTACCGGAAACAGCTCGACGCGGTGAAGGCGCGACTGGTGTACGGCGAAAGCATCGCGCAGGTAAACCAGTACATCCTGTCGGGGGCGGCGGAAGTGGGCATTACGGCCAAATCCGTTGTGCTCGACCCAAGCCAGAAGCAGCGCGGCCACTGGATCGACCTGCCCCCGCCCGGCTACACGCCCATTGCCCAGGGGGTCGTGATCCTGAAACGCAGCGCACAGCCCAAGGTAGCGGCCCAATTCGTTCAATTTTTGCGTAGCCCGGCGGCGCGTCGTATACTGCACCAGTATGGGTATCGCACACCTACCCTCTAATGCCTTGCCTTATGCCTATTGACTGGCAACCGATCTGGCTCACGCTCCGGCTGGCCAGCGTCACCACCTTCCTCTTACTGCTGATCGGCGTACCACTGGCGAGTTGGCTGGCCCTGAGCCGGTTTCGGCTCAAACCCGTCGTCGAATCGCTGGTGAGTCTGCCGTTGGTGCTGCCACCGTCGGTGGTGGGGTTTTACCTGCTGCTGGCCTTCAGCCCTACCAGCCGCTTCGGGGCATGGCTATTGCAAACGGTTGATCTACAACTGGTTTTCTCCTTCCCCGGCCTGGTGGTAGCGTCGCTGCTTTATAGCCTGCCGTTTATGGTACATCCCATTCAGGCGGGCCTCGAAAACCTGCCCGCCTCCTGGCGCGAAGCGGCCTACACGCTGGGCCAATCACCCGTACGGACGCTCTGGCGCGTGTTGCTACCCAATTGCAAACCGGCGCTGCTGACGGGCGTGGTGCTGTCCTTCGCGCACACCATCGGCGAATTCGGGCTGGTGCTGATGATCGGCGGGAACCTGCCGGGCCAGACGCGGGTGGCGTCCATCGCTATTTACGACGAGGTAGAGCTGCTGCATTTCGACACGGCCCACGCCTACGCCGCCCTGCTGCTGGGGCTATCGTTCGCGATTTTGCTGCTGGTCTACAGCATCAACAAACAGGTGACGGTATGATCAATGCCGCCCTGCGCTTCCCCCGCCTGTTTGCCGACGGCGCTGGTGAACTGAACGTAACCCTGACGCTGGCGACGGGTAGCCTCACGGCGCTGGTGGGTCCGTCGGGGTCGGGTAAAACCACGCTGCTGCGCCTGCTGGCGGGCCTCGACGTACCCAGCGAAGGGCGTATCGTGGTCGACGGGCAGGTCTGGCTCGATACCCAACGTGGTATCAACCAGCGCCCGCAGCAACGCTCCGTGGGATACATTTTTCAGGATGCGGCCCTGTTTCCCAATCTCACAGTGCGCGAGAATATTCTGTTTGTCACGCCCAGGGGCGAACGTACCCGCGCTGACGACTTAATTGAGGCGACCGGCCTGACCCCCTTTGTCGATCAGAAACCAGCGAAGCTGTCGGGTGGGCAACAGAAACGGGTGGCGCTGGCGCGGGCGCTGGTGCGGCGGCCTCAACTGCTGCTACTCGATGAACCTTTTGCGGCGCTGGATACCCCCGCCGCCGACCAACTCCGGCAGGTAGTACTCGATCTGCACCGCGCCTGGGGCACCACCACCCTGCTGGTCAGTCACCACCGGGTCGACGTGGCCGCGCTGGCCGAGCGGGTCATTTCCCTCCATCAGGGCCAGATCCAGGCCGACCAGCCAACGTACCCAGCCGACAAACCAGCCGGTCGGATCAGTCGTATCTGGTTCGATGAGGCCGCGCAGGTGTGGGTGGTCGATACCGACACGTTCCAGGTACGTTCCGCCGATGCCCGGTGGGGACAGCGGCGCGTTGGCGACCGCATCGAGGTTTCCTGGCTGAACTAACCGCGTGCTCAGAGCGACGTAGTCAAGCCCGTTAGTCGTTCGCTGCCCAGCCACAGGTCGAGCGCCTTCTGCTGATCATAACTATCGGGCGATGAGGGGATAGCTTTCGCCCCATCGTAGTAGCCGCCCGAGGTGGTCACGCTGTCGATCAGGGCAACCGCCTGCCGCGCCGACTCGTCGGGCTGGGTGACAAAGCCCGCCAACCGCCCAAAAACACGCAGAAAAGCGCGCAACAGTTTGTCGGTCAGCTTACCCGACCGGCCAAAATTGGTGGCGGGCATAAACCCCGGATTGAACGCATTGACCAGCGTTTCGGGCGTGGCGGCCCTCGCTTTCAGCCGCCGATCGAGTTCGTAGGTGAACAGCACGTTGCAGAGCTTCGAGGTCGTGTAGAACGACTGCTGCTGCCGTCCCGGCTTCAGGCTGGGGTCGGGCGTGGGGTGGGCCATGTCGTCGACGGACCTGAACCGTGGTTTTTCAAACGGCGCGTTTACGGTTGGGTCGTGCAGGGCGCTCGATACCACCACGATGCGTTCGATCGGAAACTTGTCGAGCAGCAGGTTGGTGAGCAGAAAATGGCCGAGGTGATTCACGCCAAACGTTTCTTCGATCCCGTCTTTGGTGTACCGGAAGGGTCCGTCGTAGGTAAGACCGGCGTTACAGATCAGGCCATACACGGGTTCGTCGGCGGGTAGCTGCGCCACAAACCGCCGGATGCTGGCAAAATCGGCGAGGTCCAGCTCACGGATAAGATGCGGTTTCTCCCGATCGAGCGGGGCGAAGGTGCGCACCGCCTCGCGGGCTTTGTCGAGGTTGCGGCAGGCCAGTATGACCCGGTAGTCGCGGTCGAGCAGGTAGTGGGTCAGCCACAGGCCCAGCCCGCTATTGGCCCCGGTAACGATGACAGTCTTCATACCCAACAAGTTACAAAAAAGGGCGAAAGCAACTTACGGGTCAGTTAGTCGAGTGGTTCGTTGAACGGTGCCACCTCTCCCACTGGACCGCTGCCTTACTTTACAAAGCCAATTGAATTACTAGGCTGTTACCTTTTCACGTTTGTAAAAACACCTTCCAACCTCATTTTTACCATGCGTCGTAAACCGTATAATCAACCCGATTATTGGCAACCGTTTACCCAAACCGAGGACACCTCGCAGTGGGTAGCGGGCCTCGACAGTCAGTTGAAGCAAGCCGATCAGCAGGCCGATGTACCCTTGTCCGCGCATAAAGGTCGCCTGCGCTGCTGCCTGACGCCCAACTCCTTCTGGCTGCTCTACACCCTGGGCGAATCGGGGCAGGTGGCCATCCGCACCTGCTACGACCCGCAAACGCTTCAGGGATATCGCCTTGGCAAAAAAACCAAAACGTCGGTCGAGTACCTCATCGACGGGGCGCTGGGTACGTTCCAGGTAACGGTGAGCTGGCCCGGCGACGATGCCCTGTTGCATTACACCACCACCCTCACCCCGCATCAGCCGTTCAGCGTGCAGGCCTTCCCGCGCGATCTGTACCTGCTGGATGGTCAGTTCAATCCCATCACGACCGAGGGCATGGTCTACGTCACCCAAAGCGGCCCCACGTCGGGGCTGGCGTATCTGTCGGTGACCAAACCGCTGGAGGGCTCCCTCGTCTATTTCCAGAATTTCACCGCCCTCAACCCGTATTTCCAGGCGACGCAAACCGAGCCGTCGGACACGGTGAAGGCCCACTGGCCCGAGGTTGGCTTTGCGCTGCCGTCGTCGGAGCACCCGCTGGAAGCCGAGCAGGCCGTGGTGCTGTCCGACGCGTTCATCTACCTCAGCGAGACCGTTCCGGCAAGTGAGTTTGAGGCCGCCGATCAGTTCATGGCCGCGATTGCCTGCGTCTACCGGCAGCTACCCCGCCTCGAAACGACGTACTACGACTGGCGTAAGGCCGCCGAACGCACCATCGACGCCCTGACCGAATCGCCGCATTGCGGGCGTCGCATTCGCCAGCAGTATTACCTCAATGCCTACGTCGATGCGACCAACAAGCCGCCCGAGAGCATGGTCCAACTGGCCATTCTGGTGCCGCTCTGGGAATACCAGACGTGGGGCGAGCGGCCAATACCCCTGGTGGAAGCGCTGCAAAAAAGCCTGCCCACGTTTTACGACAAAAAGCAGGAAACCATCATGCGGTGGCTGCCGGGCGGCACCTTCACCGAAGAAAACCGCAGCGAGGAGCAGGACCCCAACAAAATCGACTCCTGGTACCTGCTCCATACCCTGATGAACCTGAGCCGGCTGGCTGATAAGGGCGATACCAAGGCCAAGGAATTGCTGTTTAGCTCGCTGGAGTTCGTGATCCGGGCGGCGCACCACTTCGCCTACGACTGGCCGGTTTTCTACGACATCCGCACGCTGGACGTGGTGAAAGCCGAAACCGAAAAAGGCAAGGGTGGTGAGCTGGACGTGGCCGGGCTGTACACCCACGTCATGGTGCAGGTGTATGAACTCACCCGCGACGAGCGCTACCTCGACGAGGCCGTCAAATCGGCGGAACGGCTGCGCGGGAAGGGGTTTGAACTGCTCTACCAGACCAACATTACGGTGATGAGCGCCCTCACGCTGGCCAAGCTCTGGAAGCTCACCGGCAACCGGCTGTACTTCGACATGAGCCGCCTCAGCATCGCCAACATTATGGCCCGCATGTGGATCTGGGCAGGCGATTTTGGGTTCGGGCAGGTCCGCAGCACCTTCCTGGGGGTCGCGCCACTCAACAACGCGCCCTACCTGGCGGCTTACGAAGAGGCCGAAATCGTGGCGACGATGATCAATTTCCTAAAAGAAGTGGGACAGGACGTACCCGACCCGATCCGGCTGCTGCTGTCCGAATACATGAAATACCTGCTGCACCGGGGGCGCTTCTACTACCCGTCGGAACTACCCGCCGAGATGGTTTGCCAGGCCCCCCGCGAGGGGCGGATTATCCGGGAACTGCCGATGCCGCTGGAAGACATGCCGACGGGCTGGAAACAGGCGGGCGAAGTTGGGCAGGAAGTCTACGGCGGCGCGCTGGCCTACATCCTGACGACCTACGCCTACAAGCGGTTTGCCCCGGTGCCGGTCGTCGTTTTTGCCGACTACCCCGTTTATCAGGCTGAATACCAGGCTGAACACAAAGACAGCGGGTACGTGATTATCCGGCTGGCGGGTACGGCCGACTATACGTGCCGGGTACGGTTACTGGCCAAAAGTCGCGAGTTACCCACGGTGCGACTACTGGACGATGCCGACCCGACCAACACACCCCTGAAGCCCACGGAGACAACCCGGCACTATGCCGATTATACCGTACCGGGCAATAAACAGCTACGGATCGAATGGGACCGTTCGTAGCCGCCGCATCAAGCAACGAACCTCACAACGAAAACTAACTCAACAACCAACGTTATGGAAACGACAACCGCGCACTACGCCCATACCGCCGTCGAATCGCTGACCGGTAAGCGTATCCTGATCACCGGCGGCACCACGGGTATTGGCCGCGCCATTGCGGTGCTACTAGGCTCCTACGGGGCGCACATCATTACGTTTGGCCGACAGCAGCAGGCCCTCGACGAAGCCCTCGACGCCATCCGAGCGGCCGGGGGGCAGGCCGACGGGCTGATCGCCGACAGCAGCAAGGCCGACGACATCAAGCGGCTCTTTGCTTTTGCCGACGAAAAACTAGGTGGCCTCGATGTGCTGGTCAACAATGCCGCACTGGGGGCCGAGTCGCTGAGCGAGATGAGTGATACCGACTGGCGGTACGTGATCGAGACCAACCTGATCGGGTATATGGCTACGGCCAAAGAAGCCCTGAACCGGATGCAGCCGCAGAAACATGGCCATATTGTGCTGATCGGCTCCATGAGTGCCGATGTGCGTGAGGCGGGCAGTTCGGTATACGTCGCCACCAAATCAGCCATTCAGGGATTTGCCGAAAGCCTGCGCAAAGAAGTCAACCCCGACGGTATCAAAGTGAGTCTGGTCGAGCCGGGCGCGGTCGGGTCTGACATGCAGGATACGACCTCGGACGAGGAACGCGACAAGCAGGCATCGGGCGAGATGCTGCGGGCCGAAGACATCGCCGTAGCGGTCCACTACATCCTGACGCAGCCACGCCGTTGCGATGTCGTTTCCATTCAGATCCGCCCGCACCTGCAATTGATCTGATACCAGTCGCAGCTGGGTATGTTGCTGATGCGCGGATGGTTGCTGACGCTCGGCTCTCGACTGGGCGTCAGTAATCATCCGAGCGTCAGCCATCATTAAGTATTCCAAAATCCTTCCCTCTATGCCCTTCCCGACCGATCTGCTTGTGTTTTCCCCCAACGACGTCGATCTCTCATACTCACCCCTGCGGTCGTCGATTCAGGCGCAAACGTATGTGCTGGGGGCGTTCAACCCCGGCCTCACGCGCCTGCCCAACGGGAATCTGCTGCTTATGATTCGGGTGGCCGAGGCGCTCAATCAGCCCATCATCGGCGAGCAGATTCACACTATCCGCTGGGATCAGGCGGGCGGCTACGTGCTCGATGCTTACCCACTCAACAGCGTCAATGCGGCCGATCCGCGCAAGTTTCAGCTGCTGGGTTACCCCTACAAGGTCATGGCGCTCACGTCGCTGTCGTGGCTGCTTCCCGTTGAGCTAACTCCCGATGGCACGCGCGTGGTATCGGTGCATTACGACAAAATCATTGCCCCGCAACGTACCTACCAAGAGTATGGTGTGGAGGATGCGCGCCTCTCGAAAATCGGCGACACCTATTACATGACCACCTGCTCGGTGAGCGCCGAGCGCCACTCAACCACACTGTACACCTCAACCGACGGCCTCAACTACACGCTGCGGGGCATTATCCTCGATCATCAGAACAAGGATATGGTCTTGTTCGAAGGCCTGATCGATGGAAAGTTCTACGCGCTGACCCGGCCACTGGGCGACTTGTACTTTGCCACCCGCCCCGGCAGCGACTCGTTTCCGGGCCCGTCGATCAACCTGTCGTCGTCGCCCGATGCGCTGCATTGGAAACCCGTCGACGAGCCCTTCATCCGCGCCCGCAAAGGGTCGGCCTCGACCATGAAGATCGGCGGAGGCACGCCGCCCATCCTGACCGAGAAGGGCTGGCTGCTCCTGTATCATGGCGTCGAGCTGAATGGCGTCGTGGGCATTTACCGCACCTTCTGGGCCTTGCTCGACGCCAACGATCCCACGCAGCTCATTCAGCTCCACGACACCACCCCCCTGATGGAACCCAACTCGGCCTTGACCGAACCCATCAAGGATCAGCTTTATCTGTCGGGCGTCGTATTCACCACGGGCATTGTCGAAGCGGGCGATCACTACATCGTGGCATCGGGTGAGGCCGATCTGGCCTGCCGGATAACTCACCTGCCCAAAAGCCTTTTTTAGCCGATTTGTGTTATAGTGTATGACGTATAAGCAATAGCGTTAATCCGTCCGTTACGTCATTCACTCAACTATGAAAACGTTTGTTCGCGAAAACGGGCTTTCGCTCGTTTTGGTTGTCATTACCGTACTGACGCTCCTGGGGCAGCTGGTGGTTGGTTGGCACGAGCTTAACAGCGACCTGACCGATTTTGGCCGAGCGCCCCTTTCTTTCGGCACGTACCTGAGCAGCGGCCACTGCATCGAGGCCGTTTTTGAGAACTGGGAGAGCGAGTTTCTGCAAATGGGCCTGTACGTGCTCCTCACTGCTTCGTTGTTTCAGAAAGGCTCGTCGGAATCGAAAAGCCTCGACGAGCCGGAGGAAGTCGACCGTGACCCCTCGCCCTCGCGGGCCGATGCCCCGTGGCCGGTGCGGCGGGGTGGCTGGGTATTAAAGCTCTACGAAAACTCGCTCAGCCTCGCGTTTTTCGCGCTGTTCGGGCTGTCGTTTTTTCTGCATGCCATCGGGGGTACCAAACAGTACAACGCCGAGCAGGCCATGCATGGCAAGCCCGAGGTGCTCACGCTCTGGCAGTTTATGGGCACCAGCCAGTTCTGGTTTCAGTCGCTGCAAAACTGGCAAAGTGAATTTTTGTCGGTGCTGTCGATTGTGGTGCTGTCGATCTTCCTTCGGCAGAAAGGATCACCCGAATCGAAGCCCGTCGACGCCCCCCACAGCGAAACAGGAAAGTAGACCAGTGTGGTCGTTGTTGACGCCTGCGCCTTTGAATAGACGTCAGCAACAGGCTGTCAGCGAGCCGATTGGGTTAAACACGAGCCCTATCGCCAGCTTGCTAGACAGGGCTTACGTGAGTTTCTGATTTATTGTGCTGACTACACTGAACCAATCGGATACGTGCGCGGTTGAATTAGTAGTCACGACTACTAATTCAACCCCATGGCAACACCAACCCAACTCGGCTTTGTTTCGCTCCAGGTGAGCGACCTGGATGCCTCGCGTCAGTTCTACACGGATGTGATGCAGTTTGAACCCGCTCCTCAGTCGCCACCCGATGCCTGCGTGTTTGCTACCGGGAGCGGGGCCATCTTCACGATTCGGAAGCCACTGGTTGACCTAAACGCGTCCCCGAAACTGGGCTGGGGCGTCGGTCTCTGGTTTGCAATCACTGAACTGGACGCCTTTTTGGCGCGTATCGAGGGAAAGGCTACGGTGGTCCGAGGTATACAGCCAACCCCCTTCGGAAACACCGCTATCCTTGCCGATCCCGACGGGTATTGGCTTACACTGCAAGAAACCAACGCGCTATGAATCAACCACGCTATTGGGTGGTGGTCGCTAGCCGCGACCACGCCCTGAATGGTGTCGAGCAAGGCATTTTGCAGGCTAATCATGGCAAGCCCGCTCCCCTGCGCCGCATGCAACCCGGTGATGGGGTGGTTATCTACGCACCCAAGCGGCAATATGGCCAAACCGAACCGTACCAGCACTTTGTCGCTTTGGGTGTCGTATGCCAGGGGCCGGTGTTTCAGGCAGATGTCAGTCCCGATTTTCGCCCCTTTCGGCGTCATGCCGATTACCAGCCCGTTACCGAGATACCCATTCAGCCTTTACTGGAACGCCTCACGTTTATCGAGAATAAAACGCATTGGGGGAACAAGTTTCGGTTTGGCTGCTTTGACATTCCAGCGGCCGACTTCGCGCTGATTCGGTCGGCCATGACTTCTGACGCCCATGACTAAAACCGCCATTTTCAGCTTTGCCCAACCCGAGGAAAACAACGGTTATCTGCTCTGGCAGGTGAGTATGCGCTGGCAATTGCTCATGAATCAGCGATTGCGTAGTGTGGGGCTTACGCTGACTCAATTCTCGCTGCTGGCCGGTCTGTACTGGCTCAATCGACAGGGCGAGCTGGTCACCCAGCAACGACTGGCCGATTACGCGAACACCGATAAAATGATGACCTCCAAGGTCGTGCAAACCCTGGCCGGCAAGGGGTTAGTGCAACGGGTTGACAATCCGCAGGACGGACGGGCCAAGCACCTGCACCTGACGCCGGCAGGCGAAACGGTGTTGGCTCAGGCCAATACCCTGGTTGAGCAGGTCGACCGGGCTTTTTTCAGGTCCATCGAGCCCGACACCAGTCTCTTTAATCAGCTGATGCAACGGTTAGCCTTGCCGCCTCACGGACCACCGGTGCGTTAACCGTCGACGCAGCATTCTTGCAGCAAGCCAGCTAAGCTATTGGGCTATTTGCAGTACGAGTCCAGGTTGATTTTGAGCGTCCACTGCGACTGTTCGACGAGGTAGTTGTTCTCGCGCAGGGGCCAGGTGGCGCCGCCGTCGGTACTCGCCCGGAAATCGTAGCGTCGGCCTGTTTGCAGTTTGAACGAGGCTACGTTGCGGACGGTGCGGGTGGCGGTAATGAGGCTGCGCCACGACTCTTTGCCCACCTCGCTGTACTGGGTAATGATCTGCGCGGGCAGCGAGGCTTCGTCGAGCGTTTTGCCCGATGGGCAGCGAAAATCGAGCACCAGTTTGATGACCGGCGGCACAGGCAACTCAGCCAGGCTGACCGGGATGGGCTTGGGTTCGCAGGCCTGCCCAACCGCCGACTCAGCGATCAGCCCGCCGTTGGTGCCTTTCCCCCAGGCGTCGGTTTCGTCGTAAATACGCAGTTTGAGACGTCGGCCGCTGCGCTGATTCGAGATGCGGATCAGCGCCCCGTTGTTGACGTTGGCGTAGAACGTCGTGACGCGCTGCCCGTTGTCGGCGTCGATCAGCTCGCAACGGTAATTGATGTCGACATTGGCCAGTTTGCTGGTCACGCTAAACACCGGCCCCACGTCACATACCGACTCGGTCCAGGCGGCTACGTACGTGGCGACCCGGCTTGCCGTTGCCCCGTATTCCAGCTTGCCGGTCTGGGCGTTGCGCACCACCACGCCGGGCGTTTCGGCCTGCCAGCGGTTCAGAAACGTATCGTAGCTATAGAGTGGAATCGAATCGCCGGGCTGCACCACGCGCCCGGTCACCGCGTTGGTCGTGGCCGGGTTGATCTCCATCGTCCAGCGCGCCGCCGGAGCCAGTTGGGTTGCCAGTTGGTACGACTCGTTGAACAGCTCCAGTGCAACCGATCCCGCCAGCGACAGAACCCGCATCGACCCCAGCGCGGGCTTGCCCGGTAGCCCCGCCACATTCGACAGAATACCACCGCCAGGTACGTTGCCCAGGGCGTCGTCGTAGCGGTTGGGTACGTAGAGTACCTGCAGCGTGTTGGGGCCACCCACGGCCTGCCCGTCGCGGTCGGTGAGTTTGGTACCGGTTAGGAGCACCACCGACGCCCGCCACGCATCGGCCGTGGGGCCATTGGTGGTAGCCGTCAGCTCGCCCGACAGGCTTCCCGAGGCATCGGCGCGCCCCGACGACCGCGCTGGCAGCAGCGACCGCGGGGGCTTGCTCTGGCTGATCTGCCGCACCGAACGCCCCACCCGGCTCGGGTTGGTGAGCACCATCGGTTGCAGCACGGTGAGGTACCCGTTGGTTTCCACCACCGCCGTAAACCGGAACGGCTGCTGCGTCGACAGCACCGTTTCGGGCGCCGGAGCCAGCAGCAGTACGCCTTCCGGGTTGACTTTGTATTTAGTGGTGTTGAGCGTGGTCACCACCCGGTTGGCGTCGGGGCCTGCCACTTTCACCCGGTTGTCGGTGGGGCGCGGGTTGTTGGCCGGGTCGTAGAGGCGGATTTCGACAACGCCCTGTTCGATCGGGTCTTTCAGACCGATTTTGACGCCATCGATGGGGTTCTGGCAGGTAAAAAGGCCACCCGCCAGCACAAGGACGGCGAAGGAAAGCATCCGGTGGGTCATAACGTGGGTCGGTTTAAGTTGTACGTCAGCCGGAGGTTCAGCGTGGGCAGGTAGCGGTAGTTGCGCAGGTTATTCTCCACGATCGGCACCTGTTCATCGAGCGTCGTCGTTTCCAGAAAGCCTTCATAGGCGAGGTTCACGCGGGGGCGGCCCAGGTAGTAAACGCCCATCTCGACTCCTACGCCGAAGCGTTTGCGGGGAACGGCGCGGCCAAAACCCCAGCCAACGTACCCAAGCACCGATTGCCATTGCAGGCGCAGATCGACCGTGCCAACGTCTTCGGGTGTGAGTTCGAGCCCGTCGAGTTTCAGCTTGGTGTCGGTGGTCGCCACGGCACCGATGTACGGATGCCAGCTATAGGCGATACCGCCCGCCACAAAAAACGAACTGCGCCGGAACGGGTGCCAGTTGACGCCCGCCTGCACCAGCCCGATCATGACGTCGGGGGCAATATTGAGGTATGATTCCGACGAAACATCGACCTTGATAGGTTTGCGGTAGGCGATGTACTGCCCCTGCACCACCAGGTCGAGCCGATGCGTTTGGCTTACTGTCCGGCTGAGCATGATGCCGGGGCCGGTGGTGGTGAGCTTGATACCGACGGCGTCGATGAGGCGGGGAGCACCTTGCCCACTTTGCCCATAGCCTAGCTGTGCAATCAGCGCAAAACCAACGACCAACCCGTAGCACTGTCCTGTTTTCATACGCTTTCCGTAATGCCTTTCTTTGTCCCTGCCGACGCAAGCCGAAGCCCGGTACATATGTAAAGATGTACACAGCGGCATTACCTGCTCCGCCAATCTGCGTTTAGTGCAAAAGAATAAGCCAGAAAGAGAATTAATTTTTGCAAGCGGTTGGTAACCAACGGGTCACTAGTCGCGCGTCTGTTCGGCAACGTACCCGGCGCGTCGGGTACGTTGCCGAACAGACAGCGCCTTACACCTGCTTGATGTAAAAGACTACCCGCTCGACTTCGGTGAAGCCGCTCCGTTTGTGAAAAGCCTGCCCCAACTGGTTGTCGAACAGCACGTCGGAAGCCAGCTCAGTGCAGCCCTGCTCACGGGCCCACTGCTCGGCCCGGCTGATCAGCGCCCGGCCAATGCCCTGGTCCTGCCGGTCGGGCTGCACGTAGATGCCTTCCAGGTACGCAACCGGCGTCTGGCTGGCGCCAGGTACGTAGTCGATACGTAGCGACAGGTTCATGAAGCCAATAGCCTTGCCCCGTTCGTCGCGGGCCAGAAAACCCGCTTCTCGGGGCGACTGATCAATAGTGCCCAGGATGGCCTGCATGTCGGCGGCATCATAATCGGGCCATAATTCGAGCGCGAGTTGCAACCAGTCGTCCAGGTCTTTTTCCGCTACTTCGTGAATCGTCATAAACTCGTTTTCTCGTCACAATGCCGTTACAGCATTGTAAATGAAAAGGGCTTACTGGTTTTTACGTTCACGGGCTGCCCATTTTTTTGGCCGGGCGTCCAGTTAGGCATCAGCTTGACTACCCGCATGGCTTCTTCGTCGCAGCCACCACCCAGCCGCTGCGCAACCTGCACGTCGGTAATGCTCCCCTGTCGGGTGACGACGAAATCGACCACGAGCCGGCCCATAATCCGGGCACGCTGGGCTTCGGCCGGATAGCGGAGGTTGGTCGCCAGGAATTGATTCAGGCCCGAGTCGCCGCCCGCGGGCATTGGTGGCTGATCGACCTCGGCCAGCGTATACACGGCGTTATCGGCGGGGTTTGGGTCGGTCGGCCGACATAACTGGAGTAGCGGCATGGCGGCGAGCAGCAACAGCACACGCAGGCCAGCTTTGGCGCGGCAACGGATCATCTGGTTCATAAGCGATCGAAGATCGACAAAATAAGAACCCCCATAAAGCCATTGCGTAAACTTAATAGTACCGTAAAGCGAAGTATCTTTTTGAGCGACGTACGCTTTTCTGCCATTCCGAGGGAGCTAGCCGAAACAGACCTGGCGCGACCTGGCTCTGAAACCAACGGCCGAATAGCGAGTTAGACTAATAGCCAACGAAGCAAGCATGGAAACACCAACGACAGCCGCCAGCATTGAGGCCCAACAGCGGGGTATCACGCCCGAACTAGCCGCGTTTGGGCAACACAAGCACATTCCGGCGATCATCGAGAAAAATGTCCTGACGGCCCTGTCGTTCTACCCGGAACTGGCCGACACGGTCATTCATTTCGAGTTCAGGCAGTACATCAAGTCGTCGGTGATGCTGGCGCAACCGGTGTTCAGCAGCCTGCTGGGGCCGCGGCAGCACCGCACCTACCGCATCTACATCAGCGCGCTCTTCAGGCTCACGCACACGGCCATCCCGATCCATCAACTGCCCGACGAGATCATGATTGGCTGGATCGGCCACGAATTGGGGCACATCATGGATTACGAACAACGCAGCAACCTCGGCATGGTGCGGTTTGGCCTGTCGTATCTGTTGTCGGCCAGGTACGTTAAGGAAGCCGAACAGTTGGCCGATGGCTACGCCGTCAACCACGGGCTGGGCAACTACCTGATCGCCACCAAACGGTTTATCCTGGACCATACCGAACTGCCGCAGGCCTACAAAGACAAAATTGCCCGGCTGTATGTGTCGCCGGAGGAAATAACGGAGCAGGTGCGGCGGCTGGAAACCGAGAAGCTCGACGCCCAGCGCGCCGCCCTCTAGCCCTTACCCCAGGCTGTTGATATACTGCTCGAATTCCAGAAAATCGGCTTCTTTCATCACGCGCGGAATCTTCGCCTGCCCGCCCAGTTTCTTGAATTCCTCGCTCCAGCGGTAGAATTTCTCGACCGGAATCACCTCGGCCTCCACGCCTTTCAGCGATTTGGTCCGGGCGACCTTGTAGTTTTTGTTGGCCACCTGCAACGCCTCGTCGAGGGCGGGAGCCACCGGTGCGTCGGGGAGCGTCTGGTTGGCGCCGATATACCATTTGTTGATGTATTCGCCGTTTTTACGCACCGCCGCCACCACAAATTCGGGAATCTCGATGTTGAACTGCTGCTGTAGCTGCTGCATGGCCTGATTCATCTGAAACACCGACAATTGCTCGCCGACCACGTTCAGGAAATGCTTCGTGCGGCCGGTAATCTTGATCTCAGCCCGCTGCTTGTCGGTGATCATCACGGTGTCGCCGATCATGTACCGCCACGCGCCCGATACGGTCGAAATCAGCAGCACGTAGTCCACGTTTTCGTCGGCCGCTTCGAGGGCCAGCACCGGCGCGTCGGGTTTTACCCGGCCGGCTTCGTCCATGTTTTCGTCGGTGAAGGGCACAAACTCGAAGAAGATGCCATTGTCGACGATCAGCGCCATCGACTCGGTATCGGGGCGTTTCTGCGTCGCCAGGTACCCTTCCGACGTCAGGTACGTGTCGATGTAGGTGAGGGGGCGGGCCAGTAGCGTTTCGAGGCTTTTCCGGTACGGCTCAAACGCAACCCCACCCGAGGTGTAGACCTGCAGGTTGGGCCAGATGTCGTGGATGGTGTCGAGCTTGTTGTAGGCGATTACTTCCTTCAACATCATCTCGATCCACGACGGAATGCCGCTAAGGCTACCGATGTCCCAGCCGGGGGCCTCCTGCGCGATGCGTCGCACGCGCTCGTCCCAGTCCAGGATGGAGGCGATCTCGGTGCCGGGTTTGTAGTAGCCCCGAAACCAAGCCGGAATGTTGGCCGCGCTGATGCCGCTGATTTCGCCTTCCTGATGGTCGTCTTTCTGGATCAGGTTGACGCTGCTGCCCAGCATCATGATCTGCTTCTCGAAAAAATCGGCGGGCAGATCGAAGTTTTTGAGGCTCATCACCTGCTGAATCCCCGATTTCCGAATCGAATCGAGCATATCGTCGGTAACGGGAATGGCTTTGCTGGTGCTGGTGGTGCCGCTGCTGAGCGCGAAATAATGCTGTCCGCCGGGCCAGGTTACGTTCTGGTGCCCTTCTTCTAGGTAGTGCCACCAGTCGGCATGTAGTTTGTCGTAGTCATGAACGGGCACCGCCTGCTGAAAGGCCGCGACCGGATCGGCGCTGTGCAGGATGTCGGTAAACGTATACCGTTTGCCAAAGGCCGTGAGCCGGGCTTTTTCCAGCAACTGCCGGAGTACCTCGCGCTGCGCCTTGGCCGGATTAGGTTCCGACGTAATGAAGCCATATACATCAATGGCCTTTCGAATCAATTCACCAATAACGGCCATATAGAAGCTCTATCGAATAGATACACTACCCGATTAACCCGCTCACCCCGCCTTTGTTGGTAAGTCGACCACAATACTGATGTATGGCAATCGAGTACCAAGCGTCTGGTTGGCATACAGACCTCGTGCCAGGGCATGGGGATTCGGCAGGCCGCGGTTACGGCCAACCCTTGTTTTGGCAACGTACCTGAGCACTGCAGCCGGGCCGCTCTCAGGTACGTTGCCGTCAAGCCGTCACGATATCCATCCGGCTGATGAGCCCGTTTTCAATCGTGTAGACGTGTTTGATCAGCCCGTCGGTGAGCAGCGCGCCTTGTTTGTCCTCGATCAGCTGATGCACAACCACCTCCGTTTGGCCAGTCGGCAACTCGCGATACGAGATGGGCGTCACAACGGGGTTGATCGACTGCCACTGGCGCTGCCAGTAGTCGCGCACGGCGTCGTGCCCGTGCAGGTAGCCGCCTTCCCAACCGTTTGGCCAGTCGACGGTTGGGGTTAGCAGGGGCAGCACGCCGTCGATGACGCGCGCATTGAAGGCCTCGTAGGCCCGGCTGATCAGGTCCTGATTGGTCATCGTCGTCTGGGGGTTGTGTTGGCCAAAACTAAGCGCCGGGCCGGTGGGTAACGCGTCGGTGCCGGTTGAGATTTTGTCGGCTGCGCCGAGGTGTCACCAGCCCGAAATGACGGTTCACCCACCTGATGTTCCGGTTCATGGGTATTTCGCTTGCTCAGCCGCCCGGAGGGGCGTAATCTGTGGCTCTCTAACCGCTACCCGCTTCCCCTTGGATCCGCTAAACGACCGCTGGCTACGCATCGTGGGCATTCTGTTGCTGATGCTGCTCTATACCAGCGGCGCGGGTGTTTTCCAGCAACCCTTCAGCGGTAAACTGCTCCTGCGCATTACGCTGACGTTGTTACTTTTCGTCACGTACTGGCACGTCCTGCGCGGCCTGATTTTCGTTTTCCGGCGGCGGTTCCCCCAGCGGCGGAAAACCCTCCTGCGCCTGTTGCTCACGGTGCTGACGGGCGTTGTGGCGGCGTCGATCCTTGGTTTTCTGTCGGCAGTGCTGCGGTTCTGGGTGCGGTATGGTACGCTGGCCAATTTCCGAAACACCGATCAGGCGGCGAGTTTTACGCTCAACAGCCTGACCCTTTCGTTTCGCCTGTTTGGCGTCGACGTCTTTCAGTCGGTCATCATCGTTGCCTTCTACCTGACCCTCTACGAAACCCTCTTCTACATTCACGACTCAACGCAGAACCACAAACGACTCAAGCAGGCCGAGCAGGAGAAAGAAAAGCTCCGCATCGCCAACCTGCAAAGCCAGCTCGACGCGCTGAAACAGCAGGTCAACCCGCATTTTCTGTTCAACAGCCTCAACGTGCTCGACTCGCTGATCGAAGAAGATCCGCAGCAGGCGCGCGTGTTTCTCGATGAACTGAGTTCGGTGTATCGGTATTTGCTCCGGTCCAACGAGAGCCGACTAACCCCGCTCACGACCGAACTAGCGTTTATTCAGTCGTATTTTCACCTGCTGAAAACCCGGCACGGGGAGGGCCTGACGCTGACGGTCGCCATCGACGAGGCCCTTGCCGATTACCAGTTGCCGCCGCTGACACTGCAATTGCTGGTGGAGAACGCGGTCAAGCATAACGTAGTGCTACCCGATCAACCCCTTACGATTCGGATCGAAACCGACTCGCAGGCCCGACTGTCGGTGCGGAATACGCTGCAAAAAAAGCCGTCGCGGGTACTGAGCAACGGCGTGGGGCTGGGTAATATTCTGGCGAAATACCAGATGCTGGGGCAGGCAGCACCCACCTTCTTCGAGATCGACGGTGAGTTTGTGGTCACCCTCCCGCTCATTCAGCCGGAGTAGGGAGTTGGCTTCGCCGTCATTGGTTGTCATTGATGGTCATTCGTTGTAAAAACAATAAATGACAACGAATGACCATCAATGACAACCAATGACGGCAAAGCCAACTGACCATTACCCCTACCGCCCGATCGGAATCAGGTAGCCGACGGAGAGTTTGCCGTTGAGCAGGTTGCCATCGGCATCGCTGGAGGTCAGGTACGTGCCGCGGGCTTCGATGTGCAGGCTACCCGGTCCGGCTTGCAGCGCCACCCCGATACCCACCGAACCGCCGTAGTTGATCCGGCCGTCGTTCGGGCCAGGTTCGATGGGCGCTTCGCCGGTTTCGCCGCCCTCGCGCACCGAGATTGTGCCGCCGAGCAGGTACGTTGCCGTGGGGCCCGCGTTGACAAAAAAGCGGGCGTTCGCTTGGCCGAAGGTGTATTTCAGCAACAGCGGCACTTCGATGACGTTGAATTTGAACTGCAGGTAGTCGGAACCGGCTACGGCTTTGAAGCCATACTGCGCATAAAGCACTTCGGGCTGCACGGTGAAGGCCCGCCGGCCGAAGCTCAGCACGACGCCCGCGTGGAAACCCGTGATCGGAACAAGCTGCGACCCACCCAGATCGGCGGCGTTCAGGCCACTCACCGAACCGGCCCCATACCCGGCCCGGAAGCCCACCCGAAAGCCGCTGTCTTCACCAGTCGAGGTGGTGGTTTTAGCCCGCCCAACGGGCGCTGCCGGGGGTTGCTGACGCGCCATCTGGGCAGCCGTCGCGGTGGTGGCCGCCGTTGGCTTTTCGGCCAGGGCGGGGGCGGGCGGGGTTGCTGCTGGGCTGGGTACGTTGGTGGCGGGGGCCGGGGTCGCCGACGCCTTCGCCATCACCATTGGGTTGGCCGGTGCCCGGCGAACGACGGGTCGGTTGGCTGATGAGCGGGCGGCAGCGGGCGCCGGTTTGCGCGACGTGGCTTTGGTCTGAGCCGATACGCTGACGGGCAGCGCAATTAAAGCGAGGAAAAGTAGGGACTTGTTCATGGTAAGAGGAAGGTGCCGAAGCGGCGTTTACTGTTCGTTTACGCCGTAAAGTTGACCCCACCCCCACCGGCCCGAAACGCCTTTCGGTATGGATCGTCCTTTTCGCGGGTTGAACCGGCAGAATACGCCACCTGGCGCGGTGGTTGGGGCTACCGCGCTGACTTTACCTGAACAGAGAGGAAACGGCTTACGGGCGGCTTTCGGCCAGTGAGTGGGTCGTGGCGGCGGGTTGCAGCAGGGGCAGCGTCACCCGGAAGTGCGTGCCGGTGTCTTCGATAAGGGGCGCGGGCTGGCCGAGCATCTGGTATTTGGCCAGAATGTTGCTCAGGCCCACGCCGTTGCTCAGGGCGCGGCTGGGCTTGCGCTGTAGCGAGTTGCTCACCACCAGCCGCCGTTGGTCATCGGTAGCAATCGTGATCGTCAGGGGCAGATCGGGCAAGACCACGTTGTGCTTGACGGCGTTTTCCACCAGCAATTGCAGCGTCAATGGCGGCAACTGGCAGGCATCCAACCCCGGCTCGATCCGGGTCACCAATGTCAGCGCGTCGCCGTGGCGGGTTCGGAGCAGGTGGTAGTAGGAATTGATAAACTCCAACTCGCCGGCCAGGGTCACCAGCGACGCGTCGTTGCTTCGCAGGAGGTAGCGATACACCGAACTCAACTCTTCGGCAAACATCCCGGCCTGGCGCGGATCTTCTTCAATGAGTGAAATCAGCGCGTTGAGGCTATTGAACAGAAAGTGCGGATTGACCTGCTGCCGCAGCGCGTCGAGCTGCGCCTGAAGCTGGGCTTTATTGAGCGTATCGACCTCCCGCCGCGATTGCTGCCAGTAGTCGTAGCTCTCGATGCCTTCGTAGGTGATCACCACCAGCGCCACGATCACGAGGGTATACAGAATGGCAAACCCCAGCCGGACGGGGTCGGCGACAAAATTGGGCAGGCCGATGGCCCAGTACACACCATACAACAGGCTCACGTTTACGCTGGATGTGATGGCCGTCCCTATATAGCGTATGATGGCGCGTTTCAGGTACTGCCGGGGATCGGTAAAGGTGCGATTGGTGTAATGCGCGACCTGGTTGTTGATGAGCCAGTTTAGAAACGATTCGGCAAACGCGATACCGGTCGCCAGCAGCAGCGTCGTGGGGTGGCGCCAGTATGCATCGCCGATCAGAATCCAGTTCAGCAGCCCGATATAGAGGGGTAGCACAAAGATCTGAAGCAGCCAGTCGTAGCGAGAATAGCTCAGCGACTTCATGAACAGCAGGGAGAGAAGAGTCAGGTACCCAAATCTACAGAATTGCGCGTAATTGTTTACCAACTCAGCTAGTTGTAACGCTGCCTACTTATTGACCGTCAGGTACGTTCGCTGTCCTGAGCACGCTTTAGCGCCGTTTCACCGTTGGGGTTTACCGGTTCATCGGGAACTGTACTTGGGGCGTGCCGGGGCTCGTGCAGCTTTGGGGCATCGAACACAAAGCAACAAGCGCTCCGGCGCTTTCCCCATGAACCTGTCTGTTACTCCCCTGCTGTTTCTGGCAGCCGCCCTGGTCACCCTGGCCTGCACTAAACCCACCACCGAAGTCGTTACGCCGGGCACCACCACCGGCAAGACGCCCTACGTGACCATCACCACGATTGCGGGCGCCGATACCCAGAAAGGCTTTATCAACGGCAAAGGCAAAGCGGCCAAGTTCAAGTATCCCTGGCAGCTGACCATCGACAAAAACGACAACCTGTATGTCATCGATCAGCGCATCAGCTATTACGGCGGCAGCGTGATCCGCAAGGTCGACCCGGCGGGGAACGTAACGACGTTTGCCCAGGGGCTGGCTTCCGTTACAGACCTTTGCGTTGACCCGCGCGACGGTGTCACGCTCTACGCCATCGAGAGTGGCGATGCACCCGGCGTGCCCAACGGTATTTTCCGCATCAACAGCGCGGGGCAGGTTACCCGCCTGAGTGGTGGCCCCGACCCCGACGGCGGCTATTCGTTTGGCTACCGCGACGGGCCGCTGGCGAGGGCTAAGTTCAGCAACCCCTGGAGTATCATTATGGACAAAGCCGGGATGCTCTACATCGGCGACGGGCTGAATCACTGCATCCGCAAGGTCGATCTGAGCACCAACACCGTGTCGACGTTCGCGGGTAAGCCGCTGGAAAACACGGCCGTTTGCAAGTACGCCGACGGAAAAGGCCCCGCTGCGCAGGTCTGTACGGTCGAGGATCTTACCCTCGATCAGGACGGCAACCTGTTCATTCCCGACTGGGGCAACAACAGCGTCCGGATGGTGACGCCCGACGGCAGCATGTCGACGTACCTAAAGCTGAGCACCGGCTACACCCCCGACCGCCCCCGTAGCCAGAGTGGCGTATACCAACCCTATCGGGTGCAGTACGATCCGGTTAACAAACGGCTGATCGTGGTGGTAGACACCGGCAGCGGCCTGATCATGGTGACACCCGACGACTACGTACACAGCCTGGGGCGCGTGCTGTCGAGCGATTATGCCGACACGAGCCCCGGCACTACGCATGGCACCTACAGCCTGGCCGTCAACAGCAAGGGCGAGCTGTTCACCCTCGACACCTACAATCACTGCATCCGCAAGCGGGTTATTAGCTGGCAATAGACTTACGCCGCGAGTCTGTCTGGCGCAGGTACGTCTCTGGTCATCATCGTATTGACTCAGAAACGTACCGGTAGCGGCATTAGCTTTGGGGGCGAGTACGCCTTTATCCGGTATACCCCTCAACGCACCCACATGCTCCGTTCCTTTTTGGTCGCCAGTATGGTCGCCCTGTCGCTGCTGACCCTCTGTTTCAAACCGAAACCCAAACCCATCGTGCTGGCCTACGTGGGCGGCTTTCGGGGGCTGGTCGATGCCGAGGCGATCGCCGTGGAGAAGCTGACGCACATCAACTACGCCTTTGTCGACATAAAGAACAACCGGGCGTGGCTGCACAACCTCGCCACCGACTCCACCAATTTTCGCCGACTGACGGCCCTCAAGCGCCGGAACCCGGACCTGAACATCCTGATCTCCATTGGTGGCTGGGCCTGGAGCGAGAACTTTTCTGATGCCGTGTTGAGCGACACGTCCCGCAGGGCGTTTGCCGCTTCGGCCGCCGCGATTGTCGGGGACTACGGGCTGGACGGCATCGATATCGACTGGGAGTATCCGGGCATGAAAGGCGAAGACAATGTATTCCGGCCCGAGGATAATGCCAATTTTACCCTGCTATTCAAAGCCCTGCGCGGGCAGCTCGACAGCCTCGGGCGGCAAACGGGCAAACGCTACCTCATCACGACCGCCCTGCCCGGTTTCCCGGCTATTTTCACGCATACCAACATGGCCGAAGCGCAGCAGTACCTCGATTACATCAACGTGATGTCGTACGATTTCTTCACGGGCGGGCCGCAGGCGGGGCACCATACCAACCTGTTCCCGTCGGGTAAGGTCGACGATGAGCAGTCGGGCGACCGGGCCGTAACGCTGTACCGGCAGGCGGGCGTTCCGGCCAGCAAGCTGGTGCTGGGTGTGGCGTTCTACGGACGGGCCTGGCAACTACAGACGGCCAACCCCGACGCCTTTCCGCGTACGATCACGAAGGTGGAGCGGGGCGGCGGCTACACCTTCATCAAAGACAGCCTGCTGACCAACCCGGCCTATGAGCGCCGCTGGGACCGGCGGGCCAAAGCACCTTACCTCTACAATGCCAGCCTGCAACGGTTTGTGTCGTACGACGACGAGCAGTCGGTGAAGGCCAAGTGCCGGTACGTGGCGAAAAATGACCTGGCGGGCGTGATGTTCTGGGAGTATTTCAGCGACCCTAAGGCCTATCTGTTGGGTACCATCGATCGGGCATTTCACTAGATACCGCGGCAGGCGCTGAACAGACGGCTTTCCTGAAGGTTACTTGAACGTAGATACACATTCACTCATTCCGTTCAATGAAGTTACCTGTACTCAGCCGGTATGGACTGGGGCTGGCGTTGCTGCTGTTGCTGACCCGCTGCCAGCGCGTGAACCCGGCCCCGCCCAAAGCCGAAGGATTTGATGCCCCCTTGCCGCAAACCGCATCGTACGTGGCCGGTTCCCTCACCTTTCAACTGACGCAGCTGGAAGAAAAAATCAACCGGGAACTCGACCCGGTGCTGGTGGGAAAAGGCACGCCCGGCGGCAAGAAAGGGAGCCTTTTCCCGTTTCGGGTGGCGCGGTCGGGCAAAGTGCGCATCGCTTACGTTAATCAGCAACTTCGGTTTTCGACACCCTTACAGCTATGGGTCGCCAAACCGTTCAGCGGTGATCCCGCTCCACCCGACAAGCCCTTCTGCGCGCTCAACGTCGGCTTCCAGAGCCCGCTGACCGTCACGCCCAACTGGCGGCTGGCCAGCCGGGTGAAGTTCACCCAGTTTGAGTGGGTCATCAAGCCCGAAATCCGCATCCTGGGGCAGGAAATCGAACTCACCAACCTGGCGCAGCGGCTACTCGACCGCTACCAGTCGAGCATTGAAGCGGCCATCGACACGGCGATTTACAAGGAGCTACGGCTCGATCAGCTGGTGAGCCCGGTCTGGCGGGACATGCAGAAGCCCCTGCTCATCGACCGCCAATTTGGGTTATGGCTGTTGCCCAAGCCGGTGGCCGTAGCCGCGAGCCCCATCACGGGCAACAGCCGGAGCATTACCTCGCACCTGGGCATTACGTTTGAAACGAAAACCGAACTGAAACCAACGGAGCCCCCGCACACGCCGACCACGCTACCTACGCTCGAGAAACGGGATCAGTTACCGTCGGTATCGGATCTGCGCCTGACGAGTTCGATTCCCTACGCCGACATCAACCGGATTCTGGCGCTCAATCTGGCCAAAAAGCCGCCTGAACTGGCGCTGGGTACGTTGACGATCAAGAAGGTGTCGGTGTATGGCGGGCAACGGTCGCTCATTGCCAAAACCGAAGTGAGCGGCCTCATCAACGGGACGATCTACCTGCTTGGCCGCCCCGAATTCGACACGCTCACCAACACGCTGGTGGTGAAGAACCTGGACTTCGACCCCGGCACCAGCGAGGTGTTGTCGGGGCTGAACAACCGGCTGGTTCATAAGGGGTTAGTACGGCTGCTGGGTACGTTGCTGACCATCCCGCTGGGCGACGACATTGCCAAACTGCCCCAAAAGATTACCGAGGCCTTTGCCAAAGGCAAGCCGGGCGAGAAAACCAGTTTAGCAATTCAGAACTTCCGGTTTACGCCAAAGCAGATCGCCATCCGACCCGACGGCGTGCAGGCGCTGATTCGAGTGCAGTCGACGGTGTCGATGCAGGTAAAGAAATTGTGAATAAGTGAGTGATCCGTGCGGGGTTACCCGTCCTGTACTTAGTGCGCTTCTACGGAAGGGTCGTTGGCGGATACGGCGGTCACCAAAGGCAGCGTCACCCGAAACCAGCCATCCACCTCTTCGATCCGTGGCAGCGGCTGATTCAGCAACTGGTATTTCTCGGCGATGTTCGACAGCCCCACCCCGTTGGACTCGACCCGAACCGTCCGGGGTTGCCGGTTATTTTCAACAATCAGCTGCCCCGCCGCTGAGGTGCGAATGCAGATCGTCAGGGGTTCTTCGGGCAGCACACGGTTGTGCTTGACGGCGTTTTCCACCAGCAATTGCAACGTCAGCGGCGGCACACAGGCGTCCATGAACGACTCGGCCACCCGTATCGCTGGCTGAACACCATTCCCGAAGCGGGTTTTCAGCAAGTGGAAATACGACTGAATGAAATCCAGCTCGGTGCTAAGCGGAGCCAGCTCCTGGTCGGCCGCCCGCAGCAGGTAGCGGTATACAGTCGACAGTTCATCGACGTAATCGGTCGCCTGCCGGGGATTTTCGTCAATCAGCGCCGAGAGCGTATTGAGTGCGTTGAACAGAAAATGCGGATTGACTTGGCTTTGTAGCGCGCGCATCTGCGCCTCGGTATGCTGCTGCCTTAGTTTTTGCAGGGCCAGGTCAGCCTGAAGCTGCTGGCGCAGGTGCTGTTCGCGTGCGCGCATCAGTTCCTGTTCGGCCATGAGTTGGCGTATAGCCTGCTGGTGTTGCCGATACGACAGGCCCAGCGAGACGCAGGCCAGATCGAGCAGAATACCCACCTGCATGAGAAACCCCAAATTGATGGGCAGCGGCAAGCTTTCCATTTCTTTGGCGCTCAATCCACTGTGTGTGAGCACCGAAACAACCGCCAGAATTTCGCCGATCCAGAGCGCAATGGTGCCCACCACAAAGAAGCGGGCGAGCTTATCGGTTTGTTTTACCTGGGTGCAGAACGAGTAAACGATGGTCAGGTTGGTGCCCAGGATCACCGCGATACGGCAACTGGCAAGCCAGATTGCGTGCCAGTCGGTTTGCCAGAGCGACGAGAACAGGTTGAAATACACCGTCGGCACGGTCATCACAAACCACGTCCACTGCATGATACGGTACCAGCGCATCAGGCGGGTATGCGGTGCCAGATTGAGGAAGACGATGGCCAGTTCGAGGTACAGCAACGAAAACAGCGGCAGATTAATCGTCCGCAAAAAGGCAATGATGTGCGCGGGCTCGTCGATGAATTGGATACCGAACGAAACGACCCACACCAGGATATAGCCGCTGTAGAGCAGGTAAATTCGCTCGCGGCGGATGACCCACTGAACGAGGTTGGCTGCCAGCATGATGGTAGCTCCACCCGTAAAAAGGAGCAACCACTGTTCGTAGGTGGGAAGCGGGAAGGCCATAAGCTGCTGCAAACCGGATTCAGAACGAAGGTACGTAGCCGTTGCTTCATGGCGCGTTTATGACGCTTCATCTGGTTATCCATTGGTCATGGCTTGGGTTAACGGCCATTTTTGGGCGAACAACAAATCCGAACAACACATGAATCCCCAACGCATCCTCTTCGCCACCATGCCATTCGACGGGCACTTTAGCCCCCTCACCAACCTGGCCGTTCACCTTAGCCAACTCGGGCACGATGTGCGCTGGTTTGTGGGTGGGCATTACGGCCAGAAAGTAACGCAGCTGGGCCTGCACCATTACCCGTACGTGAAAACGCGCACCGTCAATCAGGAAAATCTGGATCAGCTCTTCCCCGAACGGGCCACCATCAAAGGCGCCATTGCCCGCATCCGTTTCGACCTGGGCCAGATTTTCCTGCTTCGTGTGCCCGAACAGATCGACGACCTCAGGGCGATTTACGACGAATGGCCGTTTGACCTCATTGTGCAGGATCTGGGCTTTGTGGGGGGTACGTTCCTGCGCGAGCTGCTGCCGGTGAAGGTAGTGGGCGTGGGCGTGGTGCCACTCACCGAATCCGACGACTGGGTGCCCCCGACCAGCCTGGGCATGAAACCGCAGTCGGGCCGGGTGGGCCGGCTGGTAAGTCGGCTGCTCAACTACCTGGTGCAGGACGTTATGCTGAAGCCCGCCAATGACCTGCACAACGAGTTAAGGGCGCAGTACGGCCTTCGGCCGGTGCCGGGTTTTATCTTTGATGCCACCGTTCGGCAGGCCGATCTGTACCTGCAAAGCGGCGTGCCGGGTTTTGAATTTCCCCGTAAGCGCATCAGCCCCAACGTGCGGTTCATCGGGCCCATGCTGCCCTACAGCCGGGCAAACAGGCAGCCGTTTGAGCAGGCCATCAAAACGCTGGCCTATAAGCGGGTGGTGCTCGTCACGCAGGGGACCGTCGAGCGGAACGTGGAGAAGATCATCGTGCCCACGCTGGAAGCCTACAAAAAAGATCCCGATACGCTGGTGATTGTGACCACCGGCGGCTCAGGTACGTTGGCGTTGCGGAAACGGTACCCACAGGCCAATTTTATCATCGAAGACTTTATCGATTTCAACGCCGTGATGCCCTACGTGAGTGTGTACGTGACCAACGGCGGGTATGGCGGCGTGATGCTGGCGCTGCAACACAAGCTCCCGATTGTGGCGGCGGGCGTGCATGAAGGCAAAAACGAAATCGCCGCCCGGATCGGCTACTGCCAGGTGGGTGTCGACCTGCGCACCGAAACGCCCACCCCCGACCAGATTCGCCGGGCGGTGGCCACCATCCTGGGCGACGAAACCTACCGGCGTCAGGTACGTCGGTTGAGCGACGAGTTTGGCCGGTATAACCCTAATCAACTGGCCGAACAGTACATCAACGAGCTACTGGCCCAGTCGGTGGGGGAGCCCGTTGCCGCCCTGTCGTGAAGCAGGTGCGACCCCGGTAACGGGCAGGCGTTGAGGCTAGTTAAAAACCGCTATTTTAGCTGTGTTAACCTTCTATCGAATGCATACAGCTACAACACGCATAGTTCTGGCCGGGCTGCTCATAGCCGGTGCTTGGTCGGCCACTGCTCAGGACCGCCTGACGGGCAAATCGTTTGCAACGCGGGCGGTGGTGATGGCCCGGAACGGGATGGTCTGCACCTCGCACCCACTCTCCACGCAGGCGGCCATCGACGTGCTGCGCAAGGGGGGCAACGCCATCGACGCGGCCATTGCCGCTAACGCGATGGAAGGCGTGGTGGAACCCCACGTGAACGGCATCGGGGGCGATCTGTTTGCCATTGTCTGGGACGCCAAAACCCGCAAGCTCTACGGCCTCAACGCCTCGGGCCGGTCGCCGTACAGCCTGACCCTGGCCGAGCTGAAAAAGCGCGGCCTCACCCACATCCCGTCGGCCGGGCCGCTGCCGGTATCGGTGCCGGGGTGTGTGGATGGCTGGTTTGAACTGCACAAGCGATTTGGCAAAACGCCCATGCCCGACATCCTCGCGCACGCCATTCGCTACGCCCGCGAGGGCTACCCCGTTCACGACGAGGCGGCCTTCTACTGGGGCAGCATGATCGCCCGGATGGGTAAATTCCCCAACGTGATGGACGTGTATGCCCCCACGGGAGCCGCCCCTAAACGGGGAGAACTGTTCCGAAACCCGGCGCTGGCCAATACACTCGACAAACTGGCCAAGGGCGGGCGCGATGCCTTCTACAAAGGCGACATTGCCCGTACGATCGATACCTTCATGAAAAAGAATGGGGGCTTTCTCAGCTACCGCGATCTGGCGGAGCATACCTCCGACTGGATCGACCCCGTCTCGACCAACTACCGGGGCTACGACGTGTGGGAGCTGCCGCCCAACGGGCAGGGCATTGCCGTGTTGCAGATGCTCAACGTGCTGGAAGGGTACGATTTCTCGAAAATTCCGTGGGGCAGCCCCGAGCACATTCACCGGTTTGTGGAAGCCAAAAAGCTGGTGTTCGAAGACCGGGCGAAGTATTACGCCGACATGGCGTTTGCCAACGTACCGGTGCAGGATCTGATCGCCAAGCCCTACGCCGCCAAACGCCGGGCCCTGATCAACGACGAGCGGGCAGCAGCCAGTGTGGAAGCGGGCAACCCGGCGCTGAAAGACGGCGACACCATCTACCTGACCGTGGCCGACAGCGACGGCAATATGGTTTCGCTGATTCAGAGCAATTACCGCGGATTTGGCTCGGGCATGGTACCCGACGTCCTGGGCTTTACGCTGCAGAACCGGGGCGAGCTCTACAGCCTGACCGAGGGGCAGAACAACACCTATGCGCCCCACAAACGGCCTTTTCACACCATCATTCCGGCGTTTATCACCAAAGACGGGCAGCCGTTTATGAGCTTCGGGGTGATGGGGGGCAGCTTCCAGCCGTTGGGGCACGTGCAGATTGTCATGAACATGATCGATTTCGGCATGAACCCGCAGGAAGCCGGCGATGCCCCCCGCATCGACCACGCGGGTTCGTCGGAACCGACCGGCGAACGCAGTACGGGCGTCGGCACCATCACGCTCGAGTCGGGCTATCCCTACGAGACCATCCGCGCCCTGATGGTCAAGGGGCATAACGTGGGGTATGGATTGGGGAGTTACGGCGGCTATCAGGCCATTATGTACGACGCCAAAAACAAGGTTTACCACGGCGCCACCGAGTCGCGCAAAGACGGGCAGGCCGCCGGGTTCTGACCGCCTCAGGTACGTTGCCAGCCCGCCATGCCGGGAGACATGGCGGGCTTTTTTAGCCGCCGCTCGACCCGTTTTTCGCCGTTGCCAACGCCTGGCGAGGGGCTGCCGGCCAGGCGGCTTTAGGCAGCGCAGTTGCTGACTCGTTTGTTCCGCTTCATCCAGCGCTTTTGCGGGTTCGCCCGTCTGCCGGTTGGACCGGCCGAAGCAGGGTGCGAGTTTTAGGACAAAGCCGCTGACGCACCGCAACCAACGTCCTGACCTTATGCACCCTCGCCCATAACCAGCCCGGCAGCCCCAATGCGTCTGAGTAACTTCGCCCGAACCCCTATACAGGTGGCTGGGTACGTTCCTCCGCCCATGAAGGGCTTTTTCTGGTCGAGTTCCCTACTACTTTGCGGGGCTTGGCGCTGTGAGATCGCCCGTAGAATCGGTACGTTTGTCATGGTTCGTTTTTTTCTCCCTCCTACCCCGTTGGAACGTCCCAATGATGTCTGGCTTCGTGCCATCTGCATACCGCTCATCATTCTGATGGCGAACCTGCTGTACCTGGAAGACAGCCACTACAACCTGGTGGCCTATGCCTTCTGGTCGGCGGTGGGGATTGCCTATGCGCTGCTGATGTGGGAGATCACCATACGGTGGCTGCTGTTTGTACGGCGGCGTTACACCGGCATCGGGCAAACCCGGCGGCGGGTACTCATCACCTTCGGCGGGTATTTCGTGATTACCTCCTCGCTACAGGCCCTGATCATCTGGCTCGCCGACCTCACCAACCTCGCCGCCATCGCGATCAACTGGACCGTCTACGCCCGCCTGATCGCCGTGGGGCTGGTCTGCGTGCTTTTTGTGGGGGCCTTCTACGAACTCATCTACTACATCCAGAAATACCGCGAGGCCGTACAGGAGTCGGAGGCTATCAAAAAAGTGGGCCTGCAAACCCAGTACGACAACCTTAAAAACCAGGTCAACCCACATTTTCTGTTCAACAGCCTCAACTCGCTCTCGGCGCTGATTACCGAAGATCGCGGCCGGGCGGGCCTCTTTCTCGATGAACTGTCGAGCGTATATCGCTACCTGTTGCAGGCGGGGCAGCGGCCACTGGTAACGCTGGACGAAGAGATGACGTTTTTGCAGGCCTACCGTTACCTCCTCGACACCCGATTCGGCGAGTCGCTGCGCTGGGAAATCAACGTCGGTGAGCAATACCTCGACCAATGGCTGCCGCCGCTCTCGTTACAGACGCTGATCGAGAATGCGCTGCGACACAACGTGCTGCTGCCCGACAAACCGCTGACGCTGCACCTGGCCACGCCGGCCAACGGCTCGTTGGTGGTCTGCAACGGCATTCAGCGCAAACGAGCCGTCGTGTTTGCCCAACAGGGTGGCCTCAGCCTGCTGGCAGCCCGCTACGAATCGCTGCAGCTACCGCCACCACTCATTACCGACAACGGCCAGCAGTTTGTGGTGAGCCTGCCGCTGGCGCAGAAAGAGCAGGTACTGGACACCCTTTCGCTAACGAATGTGCCCATGAAATGAAGGTGACGCGCTACTCCAATCAGGATGAACTCTTGCAGTTGGTGATCATTCCCGTTTACGTGGTCATTCTGAACACGATTTTACTGGGAACCCGCTATTGGCAAGACTGGCCCACGGCCCTGTTTGCCACGGTAGTGGCATTGGGGGTCGCCTTTGCCACCTGGTTGGTCAACAACGCAGCGGGGTTATACCTCAACCGGCTTTTTCCGAGCCTCAGTCAGCTCTTTCCCCGGCTGCTGTGGCTGCTGGGCTGGTGTTTGTGTTCGGGCAGTGTGGCCGTGGTGCTGATCTACAGCCTCTACAGCTGGGCCGACGGCCTGCTGTTTCCGCTACGGCCGGGGCGGCTGGGCTGGGCGCTGGGGTATGAACTGCTGGTGGTGGTGCTGGTCATTACGCTGTACGAGGGCGTCAGAACGTTTGAGCGCTGGGAACAGAAGCTGCGCGAAACCGAGGAGTTGAAAAAAGCGAACCTGCAAAGCCAGTTTGAAAGCCTGAAGAGCCAGATCAACCCGCACTTCCTCTTCAACAGCCTCAACACCCTCTCGTCGCTGATTGAAGAAGACCCGCAGCAGGCCGAACTGTTTGTGGATGAGATGGCGAGTGTGTATCGCTACCTGCTCCGTAGCAACGAAAGCCAACTGGCGACGCTGGCCGCCGAACTGGACTTTGCCCAGTCTTATTTCCATTTGCTACGGACCCGCTACGGCGAACACATTCACCTCGATCAGGACGTAGACCCGCAGTTCCATGAGCGGCTGCTGCCACCGCTGACGCTGCAACTCCTGCTCGAAAACACGGTCAAGCACAACGTGATCCTACCCGAACAACCGCTGACCATTCAGATTCAAAGCCAGCCGGACGGCCACCTGGTCGTGCGTAACAACCTGCAACGCAAAAACAGCCGGGTGCTCTCGAACCAGATCGGGCTGGCGAACATCGCGACCCAGTTCCGGCTGCTGGGCGGGGGCACCATGCGGGTCGACGACGACGGCCTGTTCTTTGCGGTCACGCTACCGTTGTTGCAACGCTAGGTTACTGCCTCTTCTGTTGAAAAACAGGCATCATATCCGGGCAAAGGGCCTGCCTTTTCTGCGTTCCACAAAATGGAACGGCTTTCCACCGGCGGGAATCCAGACACGCACTCCATAATACAACTTACTGATAATCAGAAGATTTACCGTACTGGCACAGATTTCGACTTCATGCTGACAAAATCGATCAGCTATGGACAGCAACGAATCTCTTTCCATCTTCATCGTCGACGACGATCTCTTCTGCCAGAACCTCTACGAGCAGTTTATCCGTAACCTCGGCTACACCAACATCACGTTGTTCAGTGACGGCCAGGAGTGCCTGAACCGCCTCACCGATCAGCCCGACGTAATCCTGCTGGACTACCGCATGGAACCCCTCGATGGCCTCGACGTGCTGCGGAAAATCAAGCGGTTCAACCCCGACATCTACCTGGTGGTCATCTCCGGGCAAGACGACCTGCAGGTGGCCGTCGACGCCCTGAAGTACGGTGCCTTCGATTACATCATCAAAGGCCAGAACGACTTCGAAAAGATCGAGTCGGTGCTCAAAAAGATTCAGAACGTGATGGCGCTGTTGCAGCAACGCCCACGTGGCCGCTGGCAGAAACTATTGACCATGCTGGGTGCCATATGAAACCGATGGTACGCCCACTATTCTACACGCTGATGGTGGTCCTCGCGGGCTGGCTGTCGAGCTGTGCCCCGCGCAACCTCTTCCAGGCTCCGGCCACCCCTGTAGCCGCGCCCGTCGATTCGACTTTCTTTGGTCAGCAACAAACGCAGTACCGCATCCGCAAAGACGACAAAGTGAGCATCAGCATCTGGAACCACGACGACCTGAGCGTGGGCTCGCTCTACAGCATCTACAGCGCCAACGAAGTCTACGGCAAGTGGGTGCTGGTGGACCCCAACGGCGACGTGGCCGTGCCGAAAATCGGGCGCGTACACCTGGCGGGGCTTACGCTGCTGGAAGCCCGCGAGCGGCTGCTGGGTGAGTTTAAAAAGTGGCTCGTCGACCCGATCATCGACGTGCGCGTGCTGAACCGCGAAGTGACCGTGCTGGGTGAGCTGAAAAGCCCCGGCAAATTTCTGATTGAAAAAGAGACCAATTCGCTGGTGGAACTGGTAGGCCGGGCGGGCGACTTCGACATGTATGCCGACCGGCAGGCCGTAAAGGTCATTCGCACCATCAACGAACAACCGCACACCATCACCATCGACCTGACGCATATCGATCAGTTCGACCGGCGGAACATCGCCATCCTACCCGGCGACATCATCTACGTACCAGCCCGGAAAGGCAAATTCTGGGACAAACGGGCGGGCCCCAGTGTGCTGCCCATTGCCAGTGCCATTACCACCCTCGCGGTGCTGTTCAAAACCTTCTTTTAAACACTGTACTCCGTTCACTGCCGCCAGCGTACGTTGTCGCCAGCCAACAGAGCACTCAACATAGTATGTCGGAGCTATCAAAAACGCTGGGGCTGCTGGGGCCATTTGTGCGCGGCCTGCCCTTCACCATCCTGGTTATGGCCATCGCGCTGTTTCTGGCAGGCCGGTACCTGCAATACGCGACGCCCATGTATGACAGCATGGCGAAGATTAAGCTGGCCGACGTAAACGAGGGGGCTCCCAGCGCCAACCTCTACAAAGATTTCGACGTGTTTGTCAATGCCAACAAGATTCTGGCCGAGGTCGAACTGCTGAAGTCGAACGTGCTGCTGACCAAAGCCCTGTCGACCCTCGATCTGGCCGTGAGCATCTACCGGGTTGGTAGCCTGCGCAAAACCGATCTGTATGGGCAGTCGCCGGTGCGGATCACGGCGGCCCTGTCCAACCCCAAGCTCTATAACCAGGTGTTTGGGCTGGCGATCCGGCGCGACACGCTGCTGACGATCACGTTGCCGGGCGGAAAAACCCTTCAGGGCAAACTCAACCAGATTCTCACCTTCGACGACGGCACGCTCTTCATCGGACGCAACGATGCCCTGCTGGCCAAACGGCCGAATCTGGTCATCAACGACCGGTTCGAATTCATTGTCCGCAGTCAGGAAAACGTGGTGGAGTCGGTGGTGGGTGATCTCGACGTGATGGCCGTCGACAAAGACATTCCGGTGCTGCGCATCAGCTACAAAAGTCCGGTGCCTCAGAAAGCCGCCGACGTGGTGAACGGCATTGCGGCGGCTTACATCGCCGACGGTGTCAACGACCGTTTCCGGGCCGCCGACACCACCTCTGGTTTTCTGGCTAAAGAGCTGAAAGCCTACCAGGACCGGCTGTCGGCCAGCGAACGGGCCATCGAAGCTTACCGTAACAACAAAAACATCATCAACATCCGGCAGGAAACCGAAACCGACCTGCGCAAAATTTCGGACCTGAAAAAACAGCTGTCGAGCGTCCACATGAATATGCTGGCCATCGACAGCCTGAGCCGCTCCATCCGGCAGCATCCCGATTTCCTCAAAACGGCACCCAACTTCGAGGCCTTCACCGACCTGCTGTCGACGGAGATCATCAAGAAAATGAAGCAGTTGCAGGGCGACCGCCGCGAGTTGCTGGTGCGCTACACCCCCGACCACGAGAAGGTGCGGCTGCTGGACACGCAGATGAACGACCTCGCCGACTACATGCGCGAGAGCATCAACAACACGCTCACCAACCTGAGAATCAAACACCGCGACCTGAGCGAAACCATCAGCGAAGCCGAGGCCACGTTTATCGGGTTGCCCACCAAGGAAAAAACCATGACGGTGCTGGAACGCAACTTCAGCCTCGACGAACAGATTTACCGGTTTCTGCACCAGAAGCGCACCGAAGCCGATATTGCCCGGGCGGCGACCATTTCGTTTCACCGGGTCATTACGGAAGGCAAGGTGGCCACGAAGCCCATCTCGCCCAACCCCATGCTTACCAAGGTGCTGGCAGGCTTCCTGAGCCTGCTGTTCAGCGTGCTGATCATCTACGGCGTGCATTTTATGAAAGCGCGGGTGAACTCCGTAACCCTTATTCAGAAAAACTCCGAAACGCCCGTTGCCGCTGCCGTTCCGTTTCTGGCCAAACCCACGCAGGCGCAGTTGCTCTTCCGGCAGTGGGCGCTGCACATGGACCTTAAACAACGCCTCGAATCGGGCGCGGTGGTGGTGGTCTCGTCGTTTGACAGTCAGGAAGGCAAGCGAACCATCACCCGCGGGCTGGTGCAGGCCATGACCAACCTGGGCAAATCGGTGCTGGTGGTTGATGCCGACGGCACCATGACGGCGGGCATCGACCAGCCCGACGTGACGTATGTCGATCTGCCGCAGGTCGACGAGCACTGGCAACGGCCCATCACCTGGCAACCGCTGCTCAACGCCTGGCGCAACCAGTTCGACGTGATCGTGGTCAAAAATGCGCCCCTCGCGCAGGAGTCGGCGGCGGCGATGCTGATGGCCTCGGCCACGCTGAACCTGCTGCTGCTCGACAGCCGACGTACCCGGCAAAACCGGATTCTGGAGGCCGATCTGCTCAAGGAGAACCTGCACCTGCCCCCCATGGAGTTTGTGCTCAACCGGGCGGGCTACACGCCATCGATCTTCCGCGAGGCGTTCCAGTTTTTGCGGAAGCTGGGCCGACGCCGCCCCGCTCAACCCAAACCCAAAGCCCTGCCCGCATGATCGCGCAACGCATCCAACGCGAACTAGCGTCTCAAAAAGGGCTGGTCCTGGCAGACCAGGTCGTTGTTAGCGGCTCGGCCTTCCTGACCAACCTATTGCTGGCCCGGGCGCTGGGCGCCGTAGCCTACGGCCAGTTTTCGGCGGTGGTGCTGTGCCAGTTGTTTCTGCTGTCGGTGCAACAGGCGGTGGGCAGCGGCATCTACCCCATCGTTTGGGCTAACCTCGCCCCGCCCCTTCGCAAACGCTACACCGACGGGCTGCTCTACGCCCAACTGGGCTGGCTGCTTGGGCTGGCCGGGCTGGGTACGTTGGCGACGCAACTGCCCTTCTTTCTTACCGGCTACGAGACGGGCCTGCTGGTGGCCGCGGGCATCGGCACGGGCCTTTACCTGTTGCAGGATTTTTTGCGGAAATTGCTGCTGACCCAGCAACGGGCCGGGCGGGCGCTGTTGCTGGACGGCCTCACGAATGCCGGGCAACTGCTGTTGCTGGGGGGAAGCCACTGGCTGGGTACGTTGTCGCTGCTATCGGCGCTCTGGATCGTGGGCCTCACGTTTCTGCCTTCCGTGGCGCTGGGGCTGGTGGGGCTACGGCCCGGCCGGTTTCGGGTAGCGTCGCTCACGCTGGTGGGGCAACACCACCGGCAGCAGGGCGGCTGGATGCTCCTCTCGGCGCTCACGCAGTGGCTGGCGGGCAACTTCTTCGTGCTGGCGGCGGGCTGGTGGCTGGGCGCGGCGGCCCTGGGCGCGCTGCGGCTGGCGCAGTACATCTTCGGGCTGCTCAACGTGCTGTTGCAGGCGCTGGAAAGCTACGTGCTGCCCCGGGCCGCCCAACTGGCGCCGACGCCCGACGCCCTGATCACGTACCTGCGGCGGGTGCTGCTCAAAAGCCTGCTTGGGTTTGGGCCGATCCTGCTGCTGCTCACGATCGGGGCCGAGCCGCTGCTCACCTTCGCGGGCGGGGCCGACTACCGGGCCTTTGCCTACGTCATGTACGGACTCACGGCGGTCTATGTGCTGGTCGTCAGCAGCTACCCCATCCGGCTGCTGCTGCGGGTCCGGCAACTCAACCGGCACTATTTCGTCGGTTACGCGCTGGCGACCCTCGGCAGCCTTAGCACCGCCTCCTGGCTCATCGGAAACTACGGACTCGCGGGCGTGCTGGCGGGGCTGTTTCTCACGCAAGTCATCCTGCTGGCCTACTGGCTGCTGGTCTTACAACACAACGGTTTATCTCCATGGAAATCATTCACCTTATTCTCGGCAAGGCCAATCCGGCCCGAATGAACGGGGTCAACAAAGTCGTGCATGAGCTGGCTACGCAACAGCAGCAGGCTGGCTTTGCCGTTGAAGTCTGGGGCTTCTCGGCCAACCCCGTCCACGACTACCCCGAACGTACCTACACCACGCGCCTGTTCAACGCCAGCCGAAATCCGTTCGGGATTGACACCGCCTGGAAGCGAGCCATTCGGCACCATAAACCCACCGTGGTGCAGTTGCACGGCGGCTTTGTGCCCCGGTTCTACGCCGCCGCGCGGTTCCTGCAACAGGAGCAGATTCCGTACCTGATTACGCCCCACGGCAACTACAACTGGCACGCTCTGCAACGGAGCCGCCTGCGCAAACGGCTTTACTTTTCCCTCTTCGAACGCCCGCTGCTGCTGGGTGCCAGTGCCATTCACGCGCTGGGGCAAAGCGAAATCGACGGGCTGCAACGCATTTTTCCAAACCAGAAATCGGTGCTGATTCCCTACGGTTTTTCGGCCACTACGCCCCCCATCCCGCGCGTGTCGTCCGATTTCGTCGTGGGCTTCTGCGGACGGCTGGATAGCGACCACAAAGGGCTCGACCGGCTGCTCGATGGCTTTGCACAGTTTCGCCAGACAGCCCCCAATGCCCGACTGTGGCTGCTGGGCGACGGCCCTCACCGCGCCCAACTCACCAGTCAGGCCAATGCGCTCGGGCTGGGCGAGGCAGTCACGTTCTGGGGCAGTCAGTTTGGCGATGATAAGCTGCGCCTGCTCCAGCAGTGTAGTGTGTTTGTGCACGCCTCGCGCTACGAAGGTTTGCCGGTCGCGGTGCTCGAAGCCGCTTCGCTGGGCATTCCCTGCCTGATCTCGGAGGCCACCAACGTGGGCGATGCCGTCCGGTCGTTTGGGGCGGGGTGCGTGGTGAAGCAGGGCACCGCGGATGAGGTGGCCGACGGCCTCGCGCGCCTCTACCAGCAGTGGCAGACCGACGGGCTCACGAGCCTGCAGCAAAACGCCCGGCGGATGGTCGACGATGCCTTCAACTGGCCCCGTCAGCTCGACCTGTTCGACCAGTTGTACCGGCTCATTAGCCATCGCCCACTCGCCTAATCTCCCCCAACCCCCATGACCCTCCAACGCACCACCGAGGTCGACCATAGCCGTTTTTTGCGGATGGTCAGTTTCTGGCTCACCGTCATTCTGTTCATCAAACTGGGCGGCTTCTTTACGTGGAGCAACAACATCGCCATCACGCGGGTCATCAAAGTGATCAGCCGGATCGCCATGACGAGTTCCATCTGGTGGTTGTATCGGGTCATCATTAAACGCGGGGCGGTGGCGTCGTTTGGCTGGCAGCATAGCCTCTCGCCGCTGCTGTATTCGGCCTACCTGCTGCTTGGTTTCGTCTCCATCACCTGGTCCACCGACCCCGGCTATTCGGGGCTGCAATGGTTCATGGATTTCGAGGGGCTGGTGTTCTGCTATTACTTCATCGCCTGCTTTATCCTGCTCGACCATTTCTTTGCGGGGAGCATGGTGAAGATGTATCAGGTGGTCGGCAACGCCGTCATGATGATGATCTCCATCTTCCTGGTCGGCATGTACGTCGATCCCGACACCTTTTACCGGCTTACCCACGGTGGCGAAGAGGCCCGGCTCGGCGGGTTCATCATGAACCCCAATGAGCTCGGCATGCTCTGCGCGGTGGGCGTCTCCTGCTTCATCTTCAACTTCTACCGGCAGCACCGCGTCGTCTGGACGATCGTCAAGATCGGGTTGCTGATGTGGGCGATCGTCCTGACCGGCTCGCGCTCGTCGACCATCGGCTGTCTGCTGATCGCCTTTTTCCACATTCGGCAGTCGTCCAACACCCGCCTCAAGCTGATGATGTATGCCGGGGCCGTGCTGGCGGTGCCGGTAGCCGTGGAAAAGCTGCTGATCAAGGAAAACGGCGGTGGCCTCGACGAGGTGATGAGCATGACCGGCCGTCTGCCGTTCTGGACGGCGCTGATTACCGAAGGCCTCCCCCGGGCGCCTTTCTTCGGCTTCGGGTTTATGCGCATTGCCAAAACCGATTATTTCCAGGGCGAGCACGTATTCACCTACGCCGCCAAAATGACGCACAACACTTTCATTCAGGTGCTCATGAACCTGGGGTTTGTGGGCTTTACCATCGTCTTTTTCCAACTGCTGTTCACGATCCGGGGCTTTTTGCAGGTGGCCGAGCGCGAAAAGAGCCTTATCTGCGTGGGTATTCTCATTCCCATCATGATCAACTCCTTTACCGAGTTTGGCATTTTTGGCGAAACCAACTACGGCATCCTGTTCTATCAGCTCCTGATTTTTTACATCAGCCTGTCGGTCAATCCCCGCCTTACGCCCGGCGAACGGCTATACCTGCGCCGTCGTCGGCCCGAGTTGGTGGGTGCCTGACCGACCCTCTTTCCAGATTTTGGAATGGCTTTCCTGTCTTCGGAACGTACCAATCACGCCAGGGCCTCAATCCGCTTAATTACGCCTTTTTGGGCAACTGGCACAGAACTGGCAGAAGGCGCTGGCATGAGAACCCACCGCTACGCTGCCGATAGTCGGCTGATCAAAGCCGGCCTGAGAACCATCGGGTTGCCGTTGGCCTTTGCCCCCTCGGCCACCTACGATCAGCCCCTGCCCTGCCACCTGTACCGCAACCCGGACGGGAGCATCCGCTGGTTGTGGCCCAGCCACGCTACCCAGCCCGATTTCCTGCGTTTCTACCACCGCAGCAGCTGGCGCGCCCGGCTGTTTGTCTGGGTAGTCCAGTGGTTGTTCCGTTTGAAACTGGGCCGCTGGGTCGCGCACGACACACTGACGATGTACACCACCGAAGCGGGAACGGCTCTGCTGCAACACACCCGCGTCAGCCGCTGGGCGCTGTTCACGGGCACCGTCGGCCCCAATCGCAAGCTGGCTATCTGGTTCGATTCGTTTCGCGGGAAAAGCTGTTTCCTCAAAATCGCCCTGGCCGAACCCGCCATTCAGACGGTCCGCCGCGAAGCGCTGGCCTTGCAACAGCTACAGGCGCAGCCCTTCAGACTAGTCGACGTACCGGCCGTATTCGCCCATGGCCGGGGGATAGTATTGCAGGAAGACCTGGGCACGACCGAGATTCGGCCCGTCAACCAGTTGACCGATCTACCCACCGGGGTGATGCGGGAACTGGCCCGCCGGAACTGGCACCGGCAACCGCTGCGGCAGGCCGCCTTCTGGCAGCAGGCCCAGCAAACCCTGGCCGACCTGCGCGCCACCAACGACCCGCGCCTGCCGGTAACCCTGCTCGACAAGGCAGACCAGTTGATGCAACACCTCGACGGTCAGCCGTCGGTAGCGCTGGCGGCGGCCCATGGTGATTTTACGCCCTGGAACCTGTTGCTTCGCCATAACCGGCTGTGCGTGATCGACTGGGAATTGCAACACGACGCGCTACCGGGCCTTTACGACCTGTTTCACTTCATCTACCAGTCGCATATCCTGATCGGCAACCGGGGCTACCAGGCCATCCGGCAAACAATCGAGCGCACGCTGAATGAACCGGAATGGCAGCTTTTCTGCCAACAACAGGCCGTTGACCCGGACCTGGCCGAACTGCTCTACCTGGTCCACACGCTCACCTACTACCTTTCAATCTACAACCGGCAACCCAACTGGCACCGGCAGATTCACTGGCTACTCGCCACCTGGAACGACGCCCTCACACACTGGCTTCACCGGCGGCAGGTAGCCACCGACCGCCAGCTGCTGCTGGCTGATCTGGCGTTCTGGCTGCACGACCGCCCCCACGCCGCGCTCAAACTTCAGTGCGATCGGCTGGCCAACCTGCCCGACTCGTCGGATCTGGACCTGTGTCTGCCCCGCCCGGTCGCCGCCCAGCTCACCGCCTACCTGCGGCAACACCCGCTGGCGCATCACCTCGTGGCCGAGTCACGCACCTTCATGAACCAGCTGCATCTGTTTGGCGCCGATGGCTCCTGCCTGCACGTCGACCTGATCTGGCAATTCAAGCGCAAACAGCTCGATTTCATGCCCGCCGAACCCGTTTGGCAGGAAGCCACGCGGGCGAGCCACGGCCTGAACGTACCCAGCCTGCTGCACACGCAGACCTACCTCCGCCTGTTCTACGGCCTCAACAACGCCCCCCTGCCCGACCGCTACCGCCCCCTGTTTTCAACCCAGCCCGACAACGTACCCAGCCCGGCCGAACTGACGCGCGCCGTGCAGCAACGCCCTGCCAACCAGGGCTGCCGGGGCCTGCGCAACCGGCTGGCCTACGGCTGGGATACGCTCCGCTCCTTTGCCTTCCGGCGCGGCCTGATCGTTACGTTTAGCGGGGTCGACGGCGCAGGTAAATCAACAGTCATCGAGCAAACCCGCCACCAGATTGAGAAACGGCTGCGGCAACGGGTGGTGGTGCTGCGTCACCGCCCCTCGCTCCTGCCCATCCTGAGCGCCTGGCAGTACGGTAAAGCACAGGCCGAACAGCGGGCCGCCAGCACCCTGCCGCGGCAGGGCACCAACCAGAGCAGCCTCTCATCATTGCTACGCTTCGCCTACTACTACACCGACTATTTATTGGGGCAGTTTTACGTGCAGGTCAAGTACGTCTGGCGGGGGTACATCGTGCTCTACGACCGCTATTATTTCGACTTTATCAACGACGGCCGCCGCAGCAACATCAACCTGCCGACGGGGCTGGTGACGAGCCTGTACGGGCTGCTGCTGAAACCCCGGCTTAACGTGTTTCTGTATGCGCCCGCCGACGATATCCTGCGCCGCAAACAGGAACTCGACGCCGCTACCATCACCGAACTGACGGGGCAATACCTGCGGCTGTTTGAACGACTCCAGAAACGCTATCCGTCGTCGGAGTACCTACCGGTGCTCAACCAGCACCTGCCCCGCACTCTGAGTCAGATTTTCGACCGCATCCAGACCTATTCCCTATGAAAGCCCTGCTCGAACGAATCATCCGGCTGCGTAACCCGCAGTTTCGGCTCGCCCCGGCGCTGAGTGAGTACCTCCTCTGGGCCTTTGGCTGGCAGCAGGGGCTGGCGTTGCTGCGGGGTAGCCGGGTGCTGCTGCACGGGCGCAACCCCAAAGCGATGCTGCGGGGCCGGGGCGTCCGGTTCTTCAACCTGCCACAGATCCGCTGGGGTCGTTTTCTGAAGCTGGGCGACTACGTCTATTGTTCGGCGATCAGCACGGGCGGCATTCAGTTGGGTGATCACGTCAGCCTGGGTGCCTTCAGCCGCCTGGTCGTCTCCACTACCCTCGACAACCCCGGCCAGTTCATCCATCTGGGCGACCGCGTGGGCATTGGGGAGTTTGCCTACCTGGGTGGTGCGGGCGGGCTCGTCATCGGCGACGACTGCATCATCGGGCAGTATTTCAGTTGCCACCCTGAAAACCACCAGTTTGCCGATCCCGACGTACCCATCCGCCTCCAGGGCGTTGAGCGGCAACCCATCGTGATTGGGGCCAATTGCTGGATTGGCAGCAAGGTTACCGTGCTCAGCGGGGTCACCATCGGTGCGGGCAGCGTCGTGGCCGCCGGGGCCGTCGTCACCCAAAGCTTTCCACCTAACAGCCTGATCGGCGGCGTACCGGCCCGGCTGCTGCGCCCACGCACCCACGTACCCACCGACTCTGTCCGTATGGACGTACCCAGTACGGACGTACCCAGTATGAACGTACCTGACTCACTGTATGCCAACGGATAACCTACCCACCGTGCTGGTTACCACCTACGCCGTCAACCCCTACAAGGGGTCGGAAGACGGTATGGGCTGGCACTTTATCCTGCAAATTGCCCGTTACCAGCGGGTCATTGCCGTCACGCGGGCCAACAACCAGCCCGCCATCGAGCGCTATTGGGACGAGCACCCCGACCTGGACCCACTCCGGCAACGGATACAGTTCCTGTATTTCGACTGGCCCGCCTGGCTGCGTTTCTGGAAGAAGGGGCCGCTGCTGTCTATGATCTATTACTACGGCTGGCAGCTGAGCCTCGCCCTCTGGCTGCGGCGCAAAAAGCTCCCCGTCGACCTGGTGCATAACGTCAATTTCCACAACGACTGGACGCCCACGTTTCTGTGGCTGCTGGGTAAACCGCTCATCTGGGGGCCGGTTGGGCATCATCCGCCCGTTCCCACGGCCGAACTACGTACCCACGGCCGCAAAGCCTGGCTGCAAGACCGGCTGCTCTGGACGATGAAACGCGCCTTCTGGACGTTCGACCCGTGGCTGCGCCTGAGCAAGCGCCGCGCCGCCCACGTGCTCTGCATGAACGAGGCGGCGGCAACAGCCCTGCAACTGCCCGCTCACCGCTATAGCATCGTGCCGTCGGTGGCGTCACCGCCCGTTGGCCCGGCACCAGTAGCGACCGACCTCTTCCGGGTGTTATCGGTGGGGCGGTTTGTGGCCCTGAAAGGCTTCACCACCACCGTGCGGGCGTTTGCTCAGTTTTATCACCAGCTTACCCCCTCCGAGCAACTGCGCACCCGCCTCACGCTCGTGGGCAGTGGGCCCGCCGAACCGCTAATCCGGCGGTTGATCGCGCAGGAACGGATCGGGCACTGCACCGACCTCATCAACTGGTTGCCCAAAGACGAGGTAGCCGCCTGCTACCGCTCAGCGTCGGTGTTTCTGTTTCCGTCGCACGAAGGGGCGGGTATGGTGGTGGCCGAGGCCATGAGCTACGGCCTACCCGTTGTTTGCTGGGCCAACGAAGGCCCCGGTCGCTTTGTACACCCCGATTCGTCGCTGCGCGTACCCGATCATGACCTGGCCGCTGGTGCCGCCCAGATGGCCAGCCACCTGAGCGCGCTGTTGCGGCAACCCACCCATTACCAGCACGAACGCAGGCTGGCGCTGCATCGCTTCGAAACGGCCTTCGACTGGTCGGTACGGGGCGAGCAACTACATCAGATTTACCAAACTGTTTTATCCATAAACCCTTGCGTTACGCCACCGGTGCATGAAGACCAATCGTATCGTTGCCATCCACTTATTGAACGACTGGAGCGGTAGTCCGCTCGTTTTTCGGCAAGCCCTCGACGCCCTCCGGCACGACGGCTACAGCGTTAACCTCTTTACGGCCACGCCGGGCGGCTGTGGGTTCCTCAGCGACCTGCCCGGCGTTACGCTCCACCCCCTTCCCTACCGCTGGTCGCCGACCAGGCTCGTGACACTGCTGAACTACCTGCTCGTGCAGGGGCGGCTTTTTTTCAGGCTGCTGTTCTTCCTACGTTCGACCGATCGGGTCTACATCAACACGCTGCTGCCGTTTGGGGCCGCGCTGGCGGGCTGGCTGCGCGGGTGCGCGGTGGTGTATCACGTGCACGAGGTGAGCATCAAACCCCGCCTGCTGAAGGCGTGGCTCGTGGCCGTGGCGAACCAAACCGCCCGGCGAGCCTTGTTCGTATCGGCCTATACCCAACAGCAAACGGGCCTGCGCCGCCCCGCGAGCCAGCTCATCTACAACGCCCTGCCCGATTCATTTCTGCAACAGGCCCGGTCCATCAGCTCCCCCAACATGGTGTCGCCCTTTACGGCGCTGATGCTGTGTTCCAACAAAGCCTACAAAGGCATCCATGAGTTTGTGGGGTGCGCGCGCAGCCTGCCTCATATTCAATTCACGTTGGTGCTGAATGCGGGCGAAGCCGACGTCGACACGTTTGTGCGCACGGCGTCTCCCCCCGCCAACTGCTTCGTGTATTCGGCCCAGGCTGATACCATTCCGTTCTACCAGCAGGCGCACGTGGTGCTCAACCTGTCGCACCCCACGGCCTGGGTCGAAACCTTTGGGCTGACGATTCTGGAAGCGATGGCCTGCGGACGCCCCGTAATCACGCCCACCGTGGGTGGCATCTGCGAGCTGATCGACCACGGGAAGGAAGGCTTTCAGATCGACGTCAGGCAGTTGCCGGTGCTGGTAGAAACCCTGCGGCGGCTCTCGTCCGACGTTATCCTGTACCGCCAACTGGCCGCGGCCGCGCGCCAGCGGGCAGCTCAGTTCTCAACGCGTACGTTCCAGACCCGGCTGCTCAGCGCGTTTGCGGCGCTCGATCCATCGGCGGCCCTTGCCGATGCCGCGCACTTGCCCTACCCCGGTCCGGCGCAAAGCTAGTTGGTCAGGCGCGGGCTTTTAATTGCTCAACCACCACATTCATCACCCGATCGAGCTTATCGATCAGGGTTTCCAGCTCGGGCGAGGTCTGCCAGGTTTCGGCGTTGGCTTCAATCGCCCGGATGTCGGCGGTGAGGCTGCTGATTCCCATGTTATCGATCGACGGTTTGACACGGTGGGCCACCTTACGGACCTGCTCAAATTGCCCGGCGGCATAGGCAGCCCTGATCTCCTGCACCGACTCGGGGCCGTACCGCATGAACAGGTCGACCATCCGATCGACAAACGCCTGATTGCCTTTCGCCAGATTCATCACCGTCGACAGGTCGTATAGTGGCGGCTCGGGCGCGGCAGCGGGTAGCAAAGCAGCTTCAGCTTTTTCCAGCCACCGTACCACTATCGCCAGCAACTGTTCTTCGCTGAAGGGCTTGGCGAGGTAGTCGCTCAGACCCGCCCCGATGAACTTGGCGCTGTCGCCTTTTACGGCAAAGGCCGTCAGGGCAATGACCGGCAGTTGCGCGCTGATGTCGGCCCGGATGATCCGGGTGGCTTCCACGCCGTCCATCACGGGCATCTGAATATCCATCAGCACCAGGTCAAAAGCCTGTTGTTTCAGTTTATCGAGGGCATCAACGCCGTTTTGGGCTTCCTCAATGATGGCCCCATAGCTCGACAGCATGGTAGAAGCCACCAGGCGGTTCATCTCGTTATCGTCGGCAACCAGTATGCGTTTACCCAATAGCCGGTCGGTATCCGTAACCTCGGCCTCTTTGACGGGCAGCTTGTCGGGGTCGCCTTTGGGAAACGGCACCTGAAACGACACCGACGTACCCACGCCTTTTTTGCTTTTCACCTGCATGGTGCCGCCCATCAGCTCAACCAGATTGTGGCTGATGCTCAGGCCCAGCCCCGTCCCGCCAAACCGGCGCGTCACCGACTCATCTTCCTGCCGGAAGGTCTGGAAAATCCGTTTCGTAAAGGCCTCATCCATGCCAATGCCCGAATCGCTCACCGTCAGCTCAATTAACTGTTGATTCCGACTCCCTTTCAGCAGGTGGCAACTAACGTTGACGTGGCCCTTCTGGGTGAATTTGATGGCGTTTGACAGCAGGTTAAGCAGGATCTGGTTGAGCCGGTAGGGGTCGCCGAGCAGCACCGGGGCGATGCGTGGGTCGAAGAAGGCGTTGGTAAACAGCAACCCTTTTTCTTCCGCTTTGTGCACCATCACCTGCATGGCCCGGTCGATAACCTGTTTCGGCTCGAACCCGATTTTTTCGAGTGTCAGCTTGCCCGCCTCGATTTTCGACAGATCCAGAATATCATTAATGATAATCAGCAAGTTATCGGTAGCCGACTGAATGATCGACAGGTAATACTGCTGATCCGGATGCAGGCTCGTCTTCGACAGCCGGTTGGCCATGCCCATAATGGCGTTCATGGGTGTGCGAATTTCGTGGCTCATGTTGGCCAGGAATAATTCTTTAACCCGCGCCAGTTCCTCGGCGGCGTCCTTGGCTTTGGTCAACTCCAGTTCCAGTTCTTTCTGCCGGGTAATATCGATATGCGTACCGATAATTTTCAGCGGCTTATTGTCGCCGTCTTTTTCGGTCACGACCCCGCGGTCGAGCACCCAATGCACCGATTCGTCGCGGTGGATAATCCGGTATTCGTTGTGGTGGTGGCTGATCAACCCCAGCTTATACTGGCGGTCGTTTTCCTCGAGCAGACGCCGGTCGTCGGGGTGAACCCGGCTCCACCACAGCCCGGCCACGTCGATATGCTTGTCGAGTTGGTAGCCCAGCAGGTTATTGGATGGGTTTGAGAAATACGTTCTGCCCGTTCTGAAATCGTGCTCCCAGTAGTTGTCGCCTACGTTGGTGAGCGCCATCCGCAGCCGCTCTTCGTATTCTTTCAGTTTGCGCTGCGCTACTTTTTCGGCCGAAATATCCTCGATAATCGAGAAATAGTGCGTGACGGTACCTGCTTCGTCGGCCACCGGTTGCCCCTCGGTGCGACCCCAAAACCAACTGCCATCCTTGCGGTAGTGAATACCCTCTATGTCGAACGGGATGCCTTTTTCAAACGAATTGACCATCGTTTTGAGCGCTTCCCGGTCCGAAAAAGGCCCGCGGCAGAGTTCCATGGGCGTGCGGCCAATGATCTCGTCGTTGTCGTAGGCCGTGAGCCGGCAGAAGCCTTCGTTGCTCCAGAAGATCCGGCCGTCGCGCCCCACCAGCACCACCCCGTTCTTGTTGGCACTCGCCACCAGCGACAGCCGTTCCAGCTCGGTTTCTGCCTTTTTTCGGGCCGAAATATCCCGGATAAACGAACAGAAAAAAGTATCGTCGCCCTGGTTGACCGGGATGATGTACAGTTCGATGGGGAACAGGTCTCCAGCCCGGTTAATGGCGGGCAGCTCCATCTGTTTACCCAGCACGTCGCCGATACCGGTGGTGCGGTAGTTGGCCATGCCCGCTTCGTGCGCCGCCCGATGCGTTGGCGGAATGATGACCTCGGCTATTTTTCGGCCAATGACGTCGGCGGCAGCCCAGCCAAAAATTTTCTCGGCCTGCGGGTTCCAGAACGTAATTAACCCCTCGGTATCAATCGTGACGATGGCGTCCAGCGCGGCATTCATGATGAGCCGGTTTTTCAGCTCGCTCTGCACCAGCGCGTCCTGATTGGCCTTGCGCTCGGTGATGTCGGTATAGCTCCACAAATGCCCTTTGTAGGCGTCATCGATGTAGATCGGAATGTAGTCGCGCTGGTAGGTTTTACCCGTGGCCAGCTCCAGCATGTAGCCCTGCACCAGCCAGCGGTTGGCCAGCGTATTAGCCATGTCGCGGCTCACGACGTGGGGCGCTTTCGCCTGTTGGTTGATGCGGTCTGTCAGGACCTGACCGTGCGTGCCCGACAGTTGCTGAGGGGGCGTATCGATGCCAAACAGGTCGCAAAACACCTGATTGATAAACACCACCTGCTGCTGTTCGTCTTCGAGCACCACCCCGCTACGCATGTTGGCGATGAGCGAGGTAAAAACCTCTTCGGCGTTTTTTCGCTTCGATACCTGCTGGTTGAGCAGGCGGGCAATACCCAGCAAATCGTCGGCATCGTACTGAATATCAGCGCCGGAAATGGTACTGACAGCCTCGGTTAGTTTCTCGACGGATAATTTCTTGACGTCTAGTTCGTGCTGAAGCCGGTTGTTCAGCTGCACGTATTCGTCCTCGCTGATCGTGAAGGCGCGCTCGGCCAGTTCGCGGTCGCGCTCCAGGGCCCGGTACGACTCACTGACCACCTCCAGCAGGCGGGCCATCGCGGGCTCGGCCTGTAGGTCGTCGGGTAGATACCGGGCTATCTGCTTCTGTAACAGCTTATGGTAGCTCATAAAAAGCGGTGATCGTCATGGTCTGGTTGTGCAGCTGGCAACTGCCCCCCTCGTCGACGGGCGACAGTTCCCCATTGGCATAAAAACCGATGAGCGGCACCTGATGACCCAGTGTCTCGCTTACGGCTTCAACTTCCTCATCAATACGTGGGCCATAAATGAGTTTGCGCCCCACACAACTGACCAGCAACGCCAGCGCAGGTTCAACGCCACCGGGCAGGGCCGTCTGCTGGGCGGCGGTAGCGGCGGCGGCCGTCAGCCGGTCAAAATTGGCTTTCATGAAACGTACCCGCGCGCCCACCGGTACGTCGCCGGCAAACGTCATGGTTTTCTGAGCCTCGTCGATCGACAGGATGGTACGCACGACGGGTTTGTCTTCGCCCGGAATGGTTACCGACAGCGGAAAGTAGAGCGCCGCCCCCGGCAGGTGTTCCACATCCGGACCCAGGTATTTTTTGTACAGATCGAGCGCATTTTCGTGGCCGATTTCGTAGAGAACGTTACCGGTTGCGCGCGTGATTTCTTTTTCCAGCCCGAACATGGTCCAGCCACCCGCCGACCCGTGACCCACGAGCAGTTTCTGGCCGTAGAACCCGATGGCCGTTACCTGCCCGGCTACGGGCGGCCCGTTGAGGCCAACCAGCGTGGACTGAAACTTGGCCGCATCGCCCGCCAGACCACCCGTAATCAGGATGCGGCGGTCGTCGATGCAGAGGCCCTTCACCAGTTCGCTGCCATTGACCAGGGCTCCGTCGGCCAAGACCAGCACGTAGGCCAGGTCATCGGCAGGCAGTTGGCGGGCCAGTTGGCGGGCAGCGTCGAGGCTGGTCGCAAAGTCGCCGATATTGACGGAGGCCGTTCGCAGGCGGGTCGCCCCGAACGACAGCGCCACCGCCACCAGCGTATCGTCCTGCACCCGGTCGTGGTAGATCTCACCGGCGGTACTGCACAGAGCGATATCGGCCACCGGAAAACGGGCTCGCACGGTGTCGTAGATGGTAGTTGACGCCAACAAGTCCTTGGCCCCGAAGCATAGCACTAGTTGCGCCGCCTGATCGGTTGCCGACTTGCTGATGGTATGCGTGGACCATTGGTTGTCAGCATACTGGACGATAGACACGTGCATAGCGAAGGGGAAGGATGGAGTAACCGGCACAACTGCTACAAAATCAACGCCAACCTGCCTTACCCCTTCAAGCGGTTCATTTACGGCCAAAACGGCTTTTCACTCGTCCAGATTCTGGAAAAAAGTCCAGAATCTGGACGAGTGTGCCGGCTGGGTTACACTCGGTCTGAAGCCTGTCGGGCGCGTTCTCAAGCTGCGCTTAAAGGTGGATTAGCCGTGCCGAGTGCTCAGGTACGTTGCCCAGGTAGTGACCATGTGGCCGGGAACGTACCTGACCCGGCCGGGGCCGCTGAGAAGCGAGCCCGCGTCTGTTCCCTGCCTTTTCCTTTGTGGAATGGTTTTCCATAATCTGGAATAGCCCTGATGCTAAACACCCAAAAACAGCTCGATAGAGGCCTTTTCTGAGTTTGGCACGCCTTAGGCTATTGGGGGTAACATCAACAGGAAAAACCCATGAGTAAGACTACTGTAGCTATTATCGGAACCGTTGGCATTCCGGCCAAATACGGCGGTTTTGAAACCCTGGCCGAGCACCTGGTAGACCAGTTGGGCACTGAGCTGGACATGTCGGTCTACTGCACCACGAAGAAGTACGGCGCCGCCCAGCGACAGACCCACTACAAAGGCGCTCGCCTGATCTACCTGCCGTTTGATGCCAACGGCCTGCAAAGCATTATCTACGACTGCGTCAGCATCCTACACGCGCTCTTCTACGCCGACGTGCTGCTGATTCTGGGGGTGAGCGGGGGCATCATGCTGCCGTTTGTGCGGTGGTTTACCCGCAAGAAAATCATCATCTCAATCGATGGCATCGAGTGGAAGCGCAACAAATGGCGCAAGCTGGCCCGCTGGTATTTGTGGGCAGCCGAGTGGCTGGCCGTGCGTTACTCCCACGCCGACATTTCGGATAATGAGTCGATCCAGAACTACACCGCCATTCGGTACAAAACGCTGAGCCACATCATCGAATACGGCGCCGACCATACCCTGGCCGTGAAACCGACCAACGCCGATCGGGAGCAGTACCCGTTTCTGGCCAATCCGTATGCGTTTACCGTCTGCCGTATCGAGCCCGAAAACAACATTCACCTGGTGTTGGAGGCCTTCGCTCAATTGCCGCGGCATCGGCTGGTGATGGTGGGCAACTGGACCAACAGCGACTACGGATCTCAGTTGCGCGAGCAGTACCGCGGGGTTGAGAACCTGCTGTTGCTCGACCCGATCTACGATCAGCGGCAGCTCGATTTGCTCCGCAGCAACTGCCTCGTCTACATCCACGGCCATAGTGCGGGCGGCACCAACCCGTCGCTGGTCGAAGCCATGTACCTTGGCCTGCCGGTCATTGCCTTCGATGTCACCTACAACCGGACGACTACCGAAAACCGGGCGCTCTTCTTCAAAACGGCCAACGAACTGGTGCGGCACATTCAGCGCACGTCGATCGCCGACCTGAAATACCAGGCGGCCGTCATGAAAACCATTGCCCATCGGCGGTATACTTGGTCGGTGATTGCGCAGAAATATGCCTTTCTGGTTCGCACCGTCATGCAGACTTCAGCCAAAAGCACCCTCATCTCGAAAGCCGGTCGGCAGTTACCCGCTCACTGGCTTGTCGAATCGGAACTGGCGCACCTGAGCACGCCCGCTTACTTCTATGAATAAGACCTTGTTACGCTTATCCAACTGATTCAACACGCTTGTCCAACTATTATTTTTTCATACGCACCTCATGCACCTGAACGTACCCACCTTCGCTACCTTACTGACCGGCTTCGCCCTTGGTCTGGGCCTATGCTGGCTGCTGCTCCCACTCCTGATCCGGGTTAGCCCGGTCGTTGGCCTGGTCGATCGGCCTAACAGCCGTAAAGTTCACCAGAAGCTGATCCCGGCCATTGGCGGGCTGGCTATCGGCCTGACGCTGCTGCTGACGACCTTACTTTACTGGCCGCTCCAACAGCTCTTCGGTGACAACAGCGCCCTCGCCTTGGCACTGCTGGTGCTGATGATCACCGGCGTGCTCGACGATCGGCTCAACCTGCGGGCAACCATCCGGCTGCTCATTCAGATCGGCTGCGCGCTGCTGGTGGCCCACTACGGCATCCGGCTCACCTCATTGCACGGCCTGTTTGGCATCACGGCCCTACCTGTAGCGGTGCAATATGGCCTGACGGTGCTGATTCTGACGGGGATGGCCAACGCTTTCAACCTCATCGATGGCGTCGATGGGCTGGCGGGCAGCCTGGCACTCATCAACATGGTGCTCCTGGGTACGTTGGCGGTCGTCCTGGGGCAACCCCACTGGCTGTTACTGCTTGGCCCACTCACGGGCGCATTACTGGCTTTCCTGCGGTTCAACTGGCGCCCCGCCCGGCTGTTTATGGGCGATGGCGGCTCGGTAGTGCTGGGGTTTCTGACGGCCGCGCTGGGGATAGCCCTGCTGGAAGGAGCCTATCGGCAGGCCGCCCCCTACGCCCCGCAAGCGGTCATCCTCATTACGGCCAGTTGCCTCATCCCGATCATCGATGCGCTACGGGTCTTCGGTAGCCGCATGCTCAAAGGTCTATCGCCATTTACGCCCGACCGGAACCACATGCATCACTGGTTACTGAAGCACCGATTCGCCCATTCGCAGATCACGCTCCGGCTGGTGGGCGTTCATGCCCTGGTGATGGCTATTTCCTGGGTCGGCTCGTTCGCCCTAAGCATTTCTAGCATCTTTTTGCTTCAGGTCGGCCTCATTATTGCCTACACGACATTTATCCAACTTAGCCATTCCTTTCTTAAAAGTTACCGGCTTGTCAGAAAATTAGAAACGATCTAGCGCTTGTGGGTAGTTTTTGTTAACTTAGTAAATATGAGCCTATTTACATAGAATAAGCCGCTCAGATTGGCCTGTTTCAGCCTCCCGAGCCCAAATTCTGGCACGATACTGGCACAATTATTATATACTTCAGAGTCTGTAAGATCGTCCGACTGACACCATGACGCCTGCTAGTCCCTACCGTATTTTTATCGTCGAAGACGACCCCTGGTACGGAGAAGTGCTCAAGTATCACTTGTCAATGAATCCCGACTATGAGTTGCATCGATTCGTCACGGGTGAGGCTTGTCTGAAGCACCTGCGCCAGAGCCCGCCGCACCTGATTACCATGGACTACTCGTTGCCCGACATCAACGGGGCCGACTTGTTGCGCCAGATTCGGGAGCAACTACCCGATACGCCCGTGATCGTTATCAGCGGGCAGCAGGACGTCGAAACGGCGGTCGGGTTGTTGCAGGCTGGGGTGCATGACTATTTCGTGAAAGACGACCGCACGAAAGACCTGCTCTGGAATGCTATCCTGAAGATCCGGGAAAACCAGAACCTGAAACGGGAAATCGAGCAATTGCGCGAGGCGTTGGGCCAGAAATACGATTTCGGCAACCTGCTGATCGGGAATAGCCCAGCCATTCGGAATGTCTTTACGCTGATCCAGAAAGCCGTTCGCACCAACATCAACGTGTCGATCTCGGGCGAGACAGGCACGGGTAAAGAGTTGGTCGCCAAATCGATTCACTACCACTCCGACCGGCGAAAAAAACCGTTCGTGGCGGTCAACATGGCGGCCATCCCGCGCGAACTAACGGAAAGCGAACTCTTTGGCCATGAAAAAGGCGCCTTCACGGGGGCCGCCAGCCGCAAAATCGGTCGGTTTGAAGAAGCCAACAAAGGCACGCTCTTTCTGGACGAAGTAGCTGAAATGGACCTGACCCTGCAAAGCAAGCTGCTGCGGGTACTGCAGGAGCGTGAGTTGGTGCGGGTGGGCGGCAACGAGCGGATTCAGCTCGACATCCGGCTGGTGGTGGCTTCGCACAAAAACCTGCTCGACGAAGTGCGGCAGGGGCGTTTCCGCGAGGATCTGTACTACCGGCTCATGGGCCTGCCCATTGTGCTGCCGCCCCTGCGCGACCGGGCCACCGACGTGCTGCTGCTGGCGCGGCATTTTCTGGATGAATTCTGCAAAGACAATCACCTCACCTCGCCGGCCATTTCCCCCGCCGCAACCGACAAACTGTTGCAGTACAGCTTTCCGGGCAACGTGCGGGAGTTGAAGGCCGTTATGCAGATGGCAGCCGTCATGTGCGACGGGCAGGAGATCAGGCCCGACGACCTGATGCTGACGTCGGGCTCGGACGAGTCGGTGGTGGGTGCCGAAGGCAAGACACTCCGCCAGTATACCATCCAGATCATCAAATCGTACCTGAGTAAATATGATAACAACGTTGTACTCGTAGCCGAAAAACTAGACGTTGGCAAGTCAACGATTTATAAAATGATTCAGAACAATGAGCTGACACTGGCCTAACCGGTGTGGGCTCGTTGATGACGTCGCGTGGGTATGAAACAGGTATTGGTTAGCCCCTCTGGTGAGCCTGCATCCGCTCACCAGCAGTTGCTCGACGAGATTGAGCGGTTGCGGGCCGAGCAACAGCGGCTCGAACAGACCGTTTGTACGCTACAGGCCGAAAACGCCCGGCTCAACGAGCACTGGCCAAAGCTGCTGGCGGGGCTGGGCGACACCAGTTGGTCGTATGATCTGCAAACCGATGAGCTCACCCGCTCACCGGCCTACTACCAACAGCTCGGCTACCTTACCGAAACGCCCGACTGGCTCACGCTGCTACACCCGCAGGACAGACCCTCCTGGGAGTATGAGCTGGCAACCTGCCGCCAGGACCATCAGCCGTACTTCAGCGTAACGTACCGCGTTCGCGCTCAGGATGGTACCTATGCCTACCGGTTTGACCTGGGGTACGTCTCTACCTCGTCGGACAATGTCCGCAGCCTCCGTGGGGTTTCGGGTTCGCTCACGGTGCCGGGTCAGTTACAGCAACCCCTGAGCCGGATGGCCAGCCGCCTCACCAACCTGATGGGCCAATTGCAGGACGGGCTACTGCTGGAAGACGAACACCGCCACATTGTGCTGGTCAACCAGTATTTCTGCGACCTGTTTGGCGTGCCCCTCTCGCCACAGCAACTGACCGGCATCGACTGCTCGGGGATGGCCGAGCAGAGTAAATCGCTCTTCAGCGATCCCGAGGGGTTTGTGGCACGGGTGGCGCAGTTGCTGCACGACCGGAAACCGGTCTTGGGCGACGAACTGGAACTGGCCGATGGCCGCATTTTTGAGCGCGACTACATCCCACTCTTCAACGACGAGCAGTATACGGGTCACCTCTGGAAATACACCGACATCACCCGCCGGAAACGGGCCGAAAACGCCGCCCTCCACCAGAAAGAAAAGTACCAGCGCATCATCGAAAACATGAACCTCGGCCTGATCGAGGTGGATCTGGATGAGCGCATCGTGTATACCAACCAGAGCTTCTGCGCCATGAGCGGCTACGAGCCCGACGAACTAATTGGGCAGATTGCGACGGACAGGCTGTTGCGCGGGCAGCATGTCCAGATCATGAAGGAGAAAAACAACAGTCGGCTGGAAGGCATTGTTGATACCTACGAAGTGGCCATCAAGAATAAGCGCGGCGAGGCCATGTGGTGGCTCATCAGCGGCGCTCCCCTCTACTCCGACGATGGCGCGGTGATTGGGTCGACGGGTATTCACCTCGACATCACGAAGCAAAAACAGCTCGAATCGGACCTGCGCGTGGCTAAGGAAGCGGCCGAAGACTCGTCGCGGGCAAAAGTGCTCTTTCTGGCTAATATGAGCCACGAGATCCGCACGCCCATGAACGCCATCCTGAGCCTGGGTCAACAACTCACCAAAACGACGCTCTCCGACAAGCAACAGTTTCTGCTCAGCATGATCAACTCTGCGGCCAGTAACCTGCTGGTCATCCTGAACGACATTCTCGACTTCTCCAAGATTGAAGCGGGGCAACTCTCGTTGGAACAGATCGGTTTCAACCTGCCCAACCTGCTCCAGTCTGCCGCCCAGGTGCTGACCGGTCAGGCCGACGAAAAAGGCCTCCGGCTGAATACCCGCACCGATGCCGACATTGCGCCGGTGGTGCTCGGCGATCCCTACCGGCTCAACCAGATTCTGTTCAACCTGCTGGGCAACGCCATCAAATTCACCGAAACGGGCAGCGTCACCCTCGATTGCCAGGGTTACCAGCAGGGCAACCGGCAGTTTGTCAACATCAAGGTAATCGACACGGGCATTGGCATCGAACCCGCTTTTCAGGAAAAAATCTTCAACAAGTTTACGCAGGAGGATGGCAGCATTGGCCGTCGGTATGGCGGCACGGGGCTGGGGATGAGCATCACCAAGCAACTCGTCGATATGATGGGCGGCACCATCAGCGTAGACAGCCGGCCGGGCAAGGGCACCACGGTTCAGGTGCTCATCAGCTTCGCCATTGGCCAGCCCGCCAGCCTGACGCCCCCCACCCAGGTGACGCCACCCGACGATTTCCTGCGGAAAAAGCGCATTCTGCTGGTCGAAGACAACGAGATGAACCGGATGGTCGTCCAGATGATCCTCGAATCCTACGGCCCCACGATTGTGGAGGCTGTCAACGGCCAGAAAGCCATCGAAGCCCTCCGCGCCGAATCGTTTGATCTGGTGCTGATGGACGTGCAGATGCCCATCATGGATGGCCTCGAAGCTACCCGGCTGATCCGCCGGGAGATCAGCACCACGCTCCCCATCGTTGCCCTTACGGCCAGTGTGATCCGCAGCGAGCAGGAAGAGTGCTTCCAGGCCGGCATGAACGACTTTCTGGGCAAACCGTTCGACGAAAAAGACCTGATTGCCCAACTCACCAAGTGGCTAAATCCGCCCCAACCGGCCAACGCAGTCCCTGCCCCCCTCTACAACCTGGAGAAGCTGGAGCTGATCAGCCGGGGCAGCGAGGATTTCATTCGGCAGATGGTGCAGTTGTTTTGCACCGAAACGCCCACCACCGCCACGCAGATCCGCGACGCCTGCGCGGCTGGTGATTTCAAACGGGTGAAGTACCTGGCGCATCGCATCAAACCGTCCGTCGATAATATGGGCGTTGTGGCGCAGGTCGAGGTGGTGCGCCGGATTGAGGAACTGGCCCAAATCGGCGACGATTCCGATGAGTTGCGCGCACTCGTTAGTAGCTTTGACGAGGCAATCCACGAGGTGGTAAAGCAGATGCAGGCGCGACAGTGGTAGGCCACGCCGCGCCTGGTTGCTCGCCTCCGTGGGTACGTCTACCCAGACGGATAGGCCACAAACGCGTTCACCTATGTCGTTCCTGTATATTAAAGCCATTCACATCATCTTCGTCGTGACGTGGTTCGCCGGGCTGTTCTACATGCCCCGGCTGTTTATTTATTACACCGAAGCCGCCGAGCAGCCCGAACCGGCGCGGCAGGCCTTGCAGGCCCAGCTGAGCCTGATGCAGCGCCGGCTGTGGTACGGTATCACCTGGCCATCGGCGGTCGTGACGCTGATCATGGGCCTGAGCACCTGGTACAACTACGGCGCCACGCCCACCTGGCTGATTTACAAGCTGTGCTTTGTGGCGTTACTGTATGCTTACCACCTGTCCTGTCACGTCATTTTCAGGCAGCAGCAACGGGGCGTGTTGCGCTACACCTCCATGCAATTGCGCATCTGGAACGAAGTAGCTACAATTTTCCTCGTCAGCATCGTATTCCTGGTCGTGCTGAAAGATGCGCTCAGTATGCTGTGGGGTATACTCGGGCTGATCGCGTTTATCGGGCTGCTGCTGGCCGGTATCCGCATCTACCGCCGGGTACGTAGCGGGAAGTAAACTAAAATCCCCCGGCGGCAGGGTGTATGATCGAGCAACCCTGATTCGCTCGGTTATACACCCTGCCGCCGGGGGAAGTTTAATTACAAGATATATTGGCTCAGGTCGCGGTTTTTGACCAGCCCCGTCAGGCGTTCCTGCACCAGCTCGCGCGTGACCTCGACAGTCGAACCGGCAGCGATGGTATCGGGAATGTCGAACATGAACTCGTTGAGGAGTTGGCTCAGCACGGTTTGCAGCCGCCGGGCGCCAATGTTCTCCACCTCGGCGTTGACCTCGAAGGCAATGCGGGCAAGTTCGCGGAGGGCATCGTCGGCAAAGGTCAACGAAACCCCTTCGGCAGCCATCATCGCTTCATACTGTTTGGTCAGGGCGTTTTTGGGTTCGCGCAGAATCTGGTAGAAATCATCTTCCGACAGGCTTTGCAGCTCCACCCGAATCGGGAAACGGCCCTGCAACTCCGGAATCAGGTCCGAGGGTTTCGAGACGTGAAACGCCCCGGCCGCCACAAACAGGATGTGGTCGGTCTGGACCACGCCGTATTTGGTGTTGACCGACGATCCTTCCACGATAGGCAGCAGATCGCGCTGCACGCCCTCACGGCTGACGTCGGGGCCACCGCCCCCACCCGACCGGTTGGTGGCAATCTTGTCGATTTCGTCGATGAAGATAATGCCGGCGTCCTGCGCTTTGCGGATGGCCTCCTCCTTCACCTCGTCCATGTCGATGAGCTTGGCCGCTTCTTCTTCGAGCATGATCTTGCGCGCTTCGGCGATGGTCACCTTGCGCTTCTTGCCCTTTTTGGGCATCATGCCGCCAATCATCTCCTGAATATTCATCATCGACAGCTCGTCGATCGAGCCGCCCATCACCCCGATGCTGGGCGCGGCGCTCTGCTGCACGTCGATGTCGATTTTGCGGTCGTCGAGTTCGCCCGCCTGGATTTTCTGCCGGAAGCGCTCGCGGGTACGTTCGTTGAGTTCGGCATCGCCGTCGGGAATGCCGTCGCCGTTCTGGTCGGCGCCATTGCTGTGGCTAAAGCCAAGCTGCCCGGCCGAAGCCGCCCCTTTGACGGGCGGTATCAGGATGTCGAGAATCAGGTCTTCGACAATCTGCTGCGCCTTGATCTTGACAGCTTCTTTTTTGGCCGCCCGCACCATGTTGACGGCCTGCTCGGCGAGGTCGCGCACCATGCTTTCCACGTCGCGGCCAACGTAGCCAACCTCAGTGAATTTCGAGGCTTCTACTTTAATAAACGGGGCATCGGCCAGTTTGGCGAGGCGGCGGGCAATTTCAGTTTTCCCCACGCCCGTGGCCCCAATCATCAGAATGTTGTTGGGTGTGATTTCGCGCTGCATATCGGCCGGGGCGTTCATCCGCCGCCAGCGGTTTCGCAGAGCAATGGCCACGTTGCGCTTGGCTTCGTGTTGGCCGATAATATATTGATCAAGTTCGGCAACGATTTGCCGGGGAGTCAGGTCTCGGACGGTTGATGGCATACACTACGGGGGAGCAAAACAGAATACCCCTCATCAAAATAACAGCATAATCAAAAAATGGTGCCAGCCACTTTCATACGGCCCGTTGCCACTTCCATCCTGCCAGATTGTCCTTTCATCCGCTTTTCGTTTACTCAGGTTCGTGCCGTTGCCAACTTCGTACCGTTAACAACCTGTTTTTATGAAAGGGATACGTTTACTCAACTCGGCCATGCTGCTAATCGCGACGCTGGCAACACCAGCGCTGGCGCAGTTTCCCGGCATGGGGGGAGCGGCACAACCCAAAGCATTGCCGGGTACGGCCGGTGACCAAAGCCCCAAAGGCTCCGCTAAAATTACCGGCTTTATCGTCGACTCCACGCAGGGCAAACCCGTCGACTACGCGTCGGTGGCGCTCTATGATCGTACCAGCGGGAAAGCCGTTGATGGCACTATCGCCGACGATAAAGGTAAATTCACCCTGTCGAAACTGGTAGCGGGCAACTACCGCCTGCTGGTCTCGTTTGTAGGTTACCGCAACCAAACCATTGATAACCTGACGCTTACCAATGGGCAATCGCTCGAACTGGGCAACATTCTGCTCAGCACCAACGTCAAGCAACTCAACGAGGTAACCGTAGTTGGGCAGGCGGCGGTCATTGAAGAGAAAGTGGACCGGCTGGTGTACAACGCCGACAAAGACATTGCGGCCAAGGGCGGCGATGCCACCGATATTCTTCGCAAAGTGCCGCTGCTGACGGTCGATCTCGACGGTAACGTGAGCTTGCGCGGGAGCAGCAACATTCGGGTGCTGATCAACAACAAACCCAGCACCATCGTAGCCAGCAGCGTAGCCGACGCCCTCAAGCAGATTCCGGCCGACCAGATCAAAACGGTGGAGGTGATCACCAGCCCCTCGGCCAAGTACGATGCGGAAGGCTCAGGCGGGATTATTAACATCATCACCAAAAAGAACAGCCTTCAGGGGCTGAACCTGAACGTCGACGGCGGCGTGGGTAACCGGGGGTCGCAGTTGTCGCTCAACGGCAACTACCGCAAAGGCAAGGCGGGCTTTACGCTCGGTGGTTTCGGGCGGGCCATGTACAACGTGAAAACCCTCACCGACCTGCAACAGACCAGCCGCACGACCACCAGCACGACGCAGACGCGGCAGACCGGCAGCGGCACCACGTCGGGTAGTTTCGGGCAGTACCGGCTTGGCTTCGACTATGATTTTACCGAGAAGCAGAGCATCACGGCGGGCGTGAAATACAGCGCTCAGAACATGGTCAACTCGCAGGATTACCTGACGCAGCTGTTCACGGGCGGCACGCCTACCAGTTCGAGCCGCCGCGACGTAGACGTGAAGAACCTCTCGGGCACGGTCGATATGAACGTCGATTACCTGCACACGTTCAAGCCGCAGCAGGAATTCAGCATCTCGACGCTCTACAGCCGCAACGACCTGACTAACAATTTCTTTGCGAACCTGCTGGGCGGAACGGGTGAACTGACGGGTCGTCAGCAGAACCTCAACAACAACCTGAACCAGGAATTCACGATCCAGAGCGACTACCAGACGCCCATCCAGAAAAACCAGTTGCTCGAAGTGGGGGCGAAAGGAATTATGCGGCGCGTCGACAGCGACTACCGCTACCTGCTGGCGGGCCCAACGGGTGAGTTCTCGACGATCAACAACGGCACGGCGGGGGCACTGACCTACAACCAGAACATCGCGGCAACGTACCTGTCGTACACCTACACGACCAAAAGCCGTTACACCTTCAAAGGCGGTATGCGCTACGAACACACGTTTATCGACGCCCGGACCCGCGAGGGCGGCAACCTGGGCGTAGCCGACTACGGCGTGCTGGTGCCGAGCATCAACGCGTCGAAGACCGTTAAGGGCACGACCATCAAGCTGGGCGCCAACCGCCGGATTCAGCGGCCGGGTCTGCAACAGCTGAACCCGAACCAGAACGCGGCCAACCCGCAGGTGATTACGCAGGGGAACCCCCAGCTGCGCCCCGAGCTGACCGACAACCTGGAACTGGGCCTGAGCCGGACTATCAAGAAAACGTTTATCAACGCCACGTTCTTCGCTCGCTTTACCGACAACGCCATCGTGCAGGTGAGCCAGCCTTCCGATTCGTTGAAGGGGGCCATCGTTACGCGCTTCGAAAACATCGGTCGGCAACGTACCTACGGCGTCAACCTGTTTGCCAACGTAGCGGCCACCTCGAAGATCAACATCGGGGTATTCGCCAATATCTTCTACGCCAGCCTGTCGGGTCAGACACTGAACCTCGACCGCACCTCGACCACCATTACCAATGAAGGGTTTGTTCCGGGCGGCGGTACGTTTGTCAACGCCACCTTCAAAAATGGTTGGGGCGTGCAGGGCTTCGGCGGCTTGTTTGGCGCGCAGTTGCAGCTACAGGGTCGCTCGGGTGCCTTTGGTTTCTACACCATCGGCGTTCGGAAAGAATCGGCCAACAAGAAATACAGCCTCGGTCTGGCGGCCGAGAACTTCCTGTCGAATCGCTTCAATATCCGCAACACGCTCACATCGCCCCAGTTCGATCAGGTCAACAACGTCTACCTATACAACCGGGGTATCCGGCTGACATTCAGCCTCAAACTGGGCAAAATGACCGCCGAAGCGCCGCGTAAAAAAGCCAAGGGTGTCAACAACGACGACGTGAAGAGCGACGGCACGGATGGCGGCGGTCAACAACAGCCCGCAACCGGCGGTGGTCGCCCAAGGTAACTGGGTCGTCATTAATTGTCATTGGTCGTCATTGATTGTCATTCATTGTTTTCTCACTTTTAATAAGCCGTAGAGCGAATGACTGTCAATGACCACCAATGACGCCAAAGGCAAGTGCCCCATTCTTTATCATTTCACTTAACCAATCCAATGAAAACAACTAAACTATGGGCCGCTACGGTGGCCGTACTACTGTCGGTAGCGGCGCAGGCTCAAACGGTCGATGAACTGGTCGACAAACACATTGCCGCGATGGGCGGTCTCGACAAACTGAACGGCGTGAAAACGGTGGTTTCGGAAAGCTCACTGGCCGTACAGGGCATGGAGATTCCCAGTAAATCGGTCATTGTCAGAGGAAAATCAATGCGTTCGGAGTCCACGGTGATGGGTAATTCGATGGTTCAGGTAGTCGACGGAACGACCGGCTGGAAAGTGATGCCCGCCATGATGGGCGGCACCGGCGAACCGCAGGACATGACCGCCGACGAACTGAAGCAGATGACCGGGCAGCTCGATCCGTTCGGCGCGCTGGTAAACTACAAAGACAAAGGCTACAAGGTTGAACTGGTTGGCAAAGAACCGCTCGACAAAAAACACGACGGCTATCACCTGAAGATCACCGACAAAGACGGCAGCACGTTTGACGAGTGGCTAGACGCCAACACGTACCTGGTAGCGAAAATCAAACGGACGATGAATGGCCAAACGGGCGAAATCGGCCTCGACGATTACCAGGACGTGCAAGGCATCAAAGTACCCAAGACGATGTCGATTGCTGGTGCAATGGGTTCGATCACGATGACGACGGAGAAAATCAATTTCAACGCGCCCGTCGACGAATCGATTTTCAAGAAACCCGCCAAATAACCGGCCATCTGGTTTAGCCAGATGCTCAATAGTTACCAACGCGATCGGCCCCTTCGTAACACTCGGAGGGCCGATCGCGTTGTGTGTTTATGTGCTACCATACCTCCCTTGCCGTCGATCAGGCTGCGCTTGAAACGCGGTACAACGCCACGCTTCCGGCCGACGTGCATAGCGAGCCGCAGTATCACATCAATGCCTATACCTTTCCGCGCTACCCCATCCTGACGCATCAGCAGCCGAGTCAGTTTCAGGGTATCCGCTGGGGCCTGATTCCGCACTGGGTCAAGTCGAAACCCGACGCCGACAAACTGCGGGCGCAGACCATCAACGCCCGTTCCGAAACGATCTACGAAAAACCCTCCTTCCGGCAGGCGGCGCAACGGGGCCAACGCTGCCTCATTCCCGTGACGGGTTTCTTCGAATGGTACACCGAGGGCAAAGAGAAGTATCCCTTTTACCTGTCGGCCACCGATCAGCCGATTGCCAGCATCGCCGGGCTTTGGGACGAATGGGCCGACCCCGACACGGGCGAAGTGCTGACGACCTTCTCATTGCTGACAACCGATGCCAACCCCCTGCTCGCGGCTATCCATAACACCAAAAAACGCCAGCCCTGCCTGCTGACCCACGACCACGAACAGGCCTGGCTGCACGAAAACCTGACCGAGGCCGAAGCGCTCAAGCTATTGGCCGATGCCTATCCGGCCGGCCACATGCACAGCCACGCCATCAGCAAGCGGATCACCTCACGCACCGACGACAGCAACGTACCTGACGTGCTGGCCCCGGCAACGTACCTAGCCCTGGCTGGCAAGTCAGCGCTCTTTGCCTGACACCCCCGGGCCGGCTGGTTGCTCTACACATTTTTACCATTCATCGGCAGAATCGGAATCTTCGTCAACTAAGTTGTCCATAGTCGGTTACTACAGGTGATATTGCGCGGCTTTTCGCGATTTAATGCAACATAGCTAGCCGCAATGGTTTCTATTTTGTTTCCGTAGTGTACGGATCGACTCAACGAAACAACCTGATTTCATGTCACATAAATTACCTTCTTATGCGCTGGCAGGCCTCCTGCTAGCCTTATCGTCTGGTGCTGCCTGGGCGCAGGTACCGTCGCTGCCCGATAGCAGTGGCCGACGCCCCGCCACCACCCTGCCCGATACCAGCCGCCGCCAGCCAGCAACCGCTTTACCCGACACAAGCGCCCGCCAGACCAGGCCCGACAGCAGCGGAAGCCAGAATGCTACCCGGCAACCGATTACCCCGACAACCCAGTCGGACACCACGCAGCCTGCCACGACCGCCACGCCTGCCCAGCTAGGGCTCCCCACGCCGACTCCGGCCACAAATCAGCCCAATACCCCAACTCAACTACCGACCGACCAGCCAACCGGTACTACCCCGCCTCGGCTGGGTGGAGCGGAAGATGCGCCTCGCGGCAGTGGTAAAATCGTTGGGGTTGTCGTTGACTCACTCACCGGCAAACCGGTTGAATTCGCCAGCATCGCCCTGATCAACCCCGAAACCAACCGCCCTATCGACGGCGCCGTCGCCGATGACAAAGGCAAGTTCACGATGAATCGCCTGCCAGCGGGCAACTTCCGGGTGCTGGTGTCCTTCGTAGGCTACCGCAACGCGGTGCTGTCGAGCGTGAAGCTCCAGCGCAGCAACGACGGCATCAACCTGGGTAACATCCTGCTCGCGCCTGAAGTCCGTAACCTCAAGGAAGTGGTCGTAACGGGCCAGGCGGCGATTGTTGAAGAAAAAGTTGACCGGCTCGTCTACAACGCTGAACGCGATCTGACCTCGAAAGGTGGTGACGCTACCGATATCATGCGGAAAGTGCCGCTGCTGACCGTGGACCTCGACGGCAACGTGAGCCTGCGCGGCAGCAGTAACGTTCGGGTGCTGATCAACAATAAGCCCAGCACCATCGTAGCCAGCAGCGTGGCCGACGCCCTCAAGCAAATCCCCGCCGACATGATCAAGACGGTGGAGGTGATCACCAGCCCCTCGGCTAAGTACGACGCCGAAGGCTCAGCCGGGATCATCAACATCATCACCAAGAAGAACAACCTCCAGGGCTTCACGCTGAACCTCGACTCGGGCGTGGGTAACCGCGGCGCCAACCTCGGTTTGCAGGGGAATCTTCGTACGGGCAAAATGGGCTTCTCGCTTAATGGCTTTGGCCGCGCCAACTACAACGTGCGGGGTAGCTTCGAGAACCGCCAGACCACCGGCAACACCCGGACCCTCCAGACCGCCAACACGCTCAACCAGGGTCTATTTGGCCAATACCAACTGGGCTGGGATTTCGACATCAACAAAACGACGGCCCTCACAGCCAGCGTTCGGTACGGCGCCCGGAACCAGATGAACTTCCAGGATAAACTCACCACGACCACCTTCCTGTCGACCTCAACGCTGGTTGGCGTACGCGACGTGGACGTGAAAGATCTGTCGGGTACGGTCGACGTCAACCTCGACTTTACCAAAACGTTCAAGCCCCAGCAGGAACTGAGCATCCTGACGTTGTTCAGCCAGAACAACCGGACCAACAACTTCGTGGCCAACATTTTGGATCCCATCACGAGCCAGAGTATCCTGAGCCGCGAGCGCAACGACAACACAAGCCGCAACCAGGAATCGACGTTCCAGGTCGATTACCAGACGCCGTTGCAGGCAAACCAATTGCTGGAAGTAGGGGGTAAAGGCATTCTGCGCCAGGTTAGCAGCGACTACGCTTATCTGGTTGCCAGCGGCGAGAACGGGGGCTATTCGAACAACCCCAACCGGCAGCCCAACGGCCTTGATTACGATCAGAATGTAGTGGCCGGTTATATCTCGTACACCCTGACGACCCGCAGCAAGTATACCCTGAAAGTAGGAACACGCTACGAGCACACGGCCATCAACGCCCGCCTGCGTACGACCACCGGCGAAGACGCCCTGTTGAACCGGCGACTCGACTCGATTCCGAACTACAGCAACCTGGTGCCGAGCATCAATATTTCGAAAGCCCTGAAAAGCGGCAAGACGATCAAGCTGGCCTATAACCGCCGGTTGCAGCGGCCGGGTATCCAGTTCCTGAACCCCAACGTCAACGCCGCCAACCCGCTGAACATCGTGGTGGGTAACCCGTCCCTCAGCCCCGAGCTGACCGACAATTTCGAGTTCAGCACCAGCACCAACATCAAGTCGGTCTACCTGAACATATCGCTGTTCTCTCGCTTCACCAACAACTCCATCGAAAGTGTTCGCGACACGCTCCGGCAGACATTTGGCGACGTAACGGCGCCCGTTTTGCAGAATGTGCTGCGCACCACCTATGCCAACATTGGTCAGCAGAACTCGTATGGGATCAACCTCTTCGGTAATGCCACGCTGTTCTCGAAACTGCAACTGGGCGGTGGCGGTGACGTCTACTACTCAACGCTGACCAACAACAGCCCCAACCTGGCTCTGCGGGCCAGCAACTCCGGCTTCGTGGTTTCGGGGCGGCTCTTCGCCAGCCTCCAGCTGAAAAACAACTGGGGCGTTCAGGCCAATATGTTTGCCCGGGGCCGTCAGATTCTCCTACAGGGCTATCAGGGCGGCTTTATGTTCTACAGCGTTGGTATCCGGCACGAGTTCGACGAGAAGCGGGGTAGCTTTGGTCTGGCGGGTGAAAACTTCTTCAACCACCCCTTCACCCAGCGGTCGGCAACCAGCTCGGCCGTATTCTCGCAGGAGAGCGTTCAGAACCTCTTCAACGCCGGGGTTCGCGCCACGTTTAGCTACCGGTTCGGTAAACTTAGCTTTGATGGTGGTGGCAACCGCCGTAAGCGATCGGTCAACAACGACGACGTGAAAGATGGCGGTGGCGGCGACAACGGTGGCCAGCCACAGCAACAAGCACCAGCCGGTGGCACCGCGCCTGCGGGCGGTGGTGGCAACCGTCGGCCACGGCAATAGCCAGCCTAGCACAGGATAGGCAGATCGCCACGGCTCCCTACTTAGGTTGGGTAGCCGTGGCGATTTCCTTTTTCACCAAAACGAGCTGCGCCCGATCAGCTTTAGCAATCTTCTTCCGAAAATCGGCGTACTCGGCGTAGGCTTCGGCCGGGTAGCGCCCCTGATGCATCCGCAACCGGCGCACATACACCAACTGATTGCCACTTACCTCCGCACGCGCCGTGTAGGTACCAAACTTCGAGTCGATACGCATCGGTGCCAGCGCAAACTCAGGTGCATAGCCATCCGGGAGCGTGTAGGTGACCGTATCGGAATCGTCGTAATTATAGTGATGCGTAAGCACCAGCGGCTGACGGCGTGCCCGCGACAGCACAGGGGCCGGGCTCACCGTCGACAGCAGGTTAAGGGGCAGGAACAGCCGCGTGCCGCTGGGCGATGCCCAACGCCGGGTCGTCAGGGTAAGCGTTTCGGTCACGCAGGGAATCTGGCCGGGCGTTTCGGTCAGGCTGAACTGCTTCAGATCAAGCGACGGCAGATCACTGTGCTGAATCAGCCAGTCCCGTTGTTGCTCGTGGTTCAGGCTATGCAGGACAGCACTGTAGGGATCCTGTTGCAGGCCCGTGTACCGGGTACGTACCTGCGCTGTAGCCCCGCCATCCGGAGCCAGCGTAATGGCGACCTGTCGCTGTTGCAGGTTCTGCTCAGGGCTGTATGCGGGGGTTTGGGCCAGCTTCCCGCCTTCGGGTGTTACCAGCAACACCGTGCGGCCACCCGTGAAATCACCCAGATACCCCGCCGGGCTGTGCTGACTGGTACATTCGAGCCAGAGCGTATCCGTTGGGGTTTTCCCCGCGTTTGGCACGCACAGGAATACGTGGTTGAACTGAAAACCGGGCAAATCGATCCGAATAGCCGACCGGCTGCTGCCTGCCCGTACCAGTGCCTCAAACGACGGAATCCCCACCGCCGCCAGCATGGCCTTGGTATAGTTGGTCAGGGCTTTGCAGTCGCCATAGTGAGTTTGCGCCACGCGGCTCGCCTCGATGGTCTGCCAGCCCCCAATGCCTAGCTGAATGCTGATGTAGCGCGCCTGCCGTTGCAGGTACGTGTAGATTTTAGCCACCTTCCCCGCCGTCGTTTTTTCACCGGCGACCAGTTGCTGCACCTCCTTCCTGACGGCCTCGGGCAACTGATCGCGGCCTTTGTTAAGCGTGTAGTAGAACGTACCCACGTCTTTCCAGGAGTCGAACGTACCTGAATAGGCCTGTACCTCAAACCGGCTGGGCGCTGTGTAAACTACCGGAACGCTCTCCTCAAACGACGGGCTGAGCGGCTCGCTTTCCACCGCCCGCAGCGTGTCGGCCTGCCAGCTGTAGCCGACGACTTCGCTGCTGCCCGCTACGCTTTTCGAAAGCACAGGCGGCCGGGACTGGTTGACGGCTTTGTAGCGGAACGGCAAATCGGCGGGCAGTTCTACCCGAAACCGGCTCTGGATGACCGATAGCCGTTCGTCGTCCTGCGGCGCCCAAACCGGGTAATCCATCATGTTGCGGGTGACGTATTCATACCGAAACTCGACGGTATAAGGGTAAGCCAGCTGCCGCGAAAAAATGGCGACTTTCCGACGGGTGTCATCTTGGTAATTATCGTCGGCGTAGGCCAGATCGCTGATTTCGGCCCGTTTGAGCCGTTTGACCAGCTTACCCGACGCGTCGAAGAGCGCCCCTTCGATGTCGGTCACCTTCGAGAATTTGTCGTAGGGGACATCCAGTTTCGCCTTAGCCTCGGCTTTTTCGTTCAGGATCGTAATGACTTGTCGAACGCGCCGAACGGCCTCCCCCGGCGACTTCACGACAAACGTCGATTCGTCGTACCGAAGCACGGCGTCGGCGTTAATGGTCATGGAGGCGGGAATGGCACTGACGGCCCAATTGTCGGTTTGGGCCAGCGCCTGTTGGCCCATCAGCCCTCCGATACTGCATGCGCACAGGGCTGCCCATATGCGCGGCATACGTGCTGTCGCCATTATTTTTTCCGGGGGGTTACACCGCTACCACTTTTCGGGTCCGCGTTGGGTACGTTCGTCTGCTCGGCAATCGGGGCGGAACCGCTCTTTTTCAACACGATCTGCTCCCCGTGTTTCTGCAAGATTTTTTCGTAGAACTCTTTCAGTACGCCGTACTCATCGGCCATAAACAACGGCTCACGGATCAGCACCCGGCTCACTACGGTGATCCGGTTTTCCAACGGCTGAACCTGATAGGCAAACCGACCGCCATTGTCGGGCAGGCTGATGATCACCGGCTTGGGCATTTCCTCAACCGTGTACCCGGCGGGCAGCGTGTAGGTCGTCGTGAAGATGGTTTCCATGCCGTGGGCAAAATCGACGGGATACTGCCGCTCCGGCTGCTTGAACGGATTCTCCTGTTGGCCCTCCGTGAGCATCGGGCGCAGGTACATGCGGTCGCCAACTACCTGCGCCACTTCGGCGACCGCCAGGGTGTAGTTGACCGTCAGCGGCCGATCCAGTTCCGACACGTTGGTAAACGATACCTGTTCGACTTGCCAGTCGGGTTTCTTCTGCTTAACGTCATCGACAAACTGCTTTTCGCCCCGCGCTTTGTACGACTCGCGGGCATCAATGGCCCCGTAGCCGCTGTATGAATGGGAAAGCGTGCCTTTCAGCTCACCGTCTTCCGAAACCGTGAACGCACCGATCTTGGCTTCGGTGTCCCGTTCGGTGGTGGTCAGGGGTACAAACCGGCTGTTTCCATTGGGTAAGATGAGCCGACCGAGCTGATTCAGAGCCCGGTAGGGCAGCACACCAGGCCGGACGAACCGGTCGGTGGCATCGAGCAGAAAATCCTTACCGCCGAGCGTGAGGTGGCTCACCACATAGTTAAACTGGCGCAGCATCCCGTAACTTTCGTTGATCTGCCCGTGATCCCGGGTACTCAGGATGACGGGGTTGGCGTCAAGGCCCAGCTCGCGCAACAGACCGATCAGCATAAAATTCAGATCAGCCGCATCGCCTTTTTTCAACTCCAGTACTTTTTTGAGGCGGTCGCTCTGCACGTTGCCCTGCCCGTTCCAGGTCATGGTGTTACGCAGGTAGTCGTAGGCAGCCGTAACCCGCCCCAGGGTATCAGCAGCCGGGTACTTAGCCTTGATCCCCTCGGCTACAGGCCGCATGTAGGGCGCTTTCTGGTACTGGTTACCAAACGATTCCATCGTGAGCAGCGTCTGATCCATGTCCGACCAACTGAGCGAAAAGGCTTTCTGGAGATAGCCCGGAATGTTGATACTCGCCAGTTCGAAATCAATGCGCGAAAGGTAATCTCTGGCCGTGGTGATGTACGCCTCATTTTTGAAGGCGGGTGCATTAGCCACCGCGTAGTGCGATTCCACCGCCCCTTCATCAGCAATACCCGGCACCAGCCCGCCCGATACCGGCGTGGTTTTGTGGACCGTCAGCGGCAGATAGCCCATCATGATTACTTTGACGTGATAGTAGTTAGAGAGCGTGGATTTGTAGTCGCTCCAGATGACGGGAATATCCTGCTGAAACGCCCACGACGGGGGTGTTTCTTCGTCGGGCGAGAACCGGGTGTAGCGGTATTCGATGATGCAGCCTTCCTGCACGCCGGGCAACGTCAGTTTCTGGACCGTCAGGGTGTTGGATACACGCTCGTTGACCACGGCCGCTTTGTCCATCTTCAGCTTGGTTACCTGCCCGTTCTGTAACGTATAGGTTATCCCCTCGATGTTCTGCACATACTCCCGCGTCGGCCCGTCACCCCGCAAGGCCATCTCGACGGTTGCCCGGTCGTAGGCCGACTTCTTGTTGATCCTGATTTTACTGTAGTAGTCGGTCTGGCGCAGAATTCGTTGGTTGCGAAGGCTGAAGCGCGTGTTGGCCGATTCATAGAGCACGACCGCCTCGGCCGTTGTGTCGACGGGTGTCGGTTGCGCGGTGAAGTCGGCGGTGGTCACCTGCCCAAATTTGACGACGGGTAGCTGAGCGGCTTGCTGGGCCTGGGTGTGAACGGAGCAAAGGCTTACCAGCAGGCCTACGAAGGCCACCCGAAAAGCAGGTAAAGTTGGCTGCATGAAAACGTGAGAAAAGAGGAGGCGAAACAAAACGTGGACCGTGTCGCCCGGCGGCCCAAAACGGTTGGACGAAGCGACGCTACTGCATCGGAACAGCCGTTAAAACGTAAGGGGTAGGCGCTACGTCAGTTCACGCTTTCGGCGAACAGCTCGATGGTGGTGGCTGGCTTACCGAGTTCCTCCCAGGTACGTTGGGCCTCGAAGGTCTCCGGGTATCGGTTCAGAGCCTCGCCAATGTGCCAGCCGTAATCGGCCTGTGGCGAGAATAATCGCCCCAATCGCAGCAACGTCGGGACTACCGCGACAACCTGCAGGTTGGCTTTTTTGTATACCCTGACCAACCGGCGGGCCGCATCGAGTTGGGTGACGGGTTCGGGGCCCTGAATCACGTATTCCTGCGGTTCGCCCGCCCGCACCCGTTGCAGCGCCCGCACCACCTGCCGCCCATAGTCATGGGCGGCGATAAACCACGGCTTCACCGGCGACGTACCCACCACCAGGACCAACGGCCCCATGCGCTGCGTGGTCAGCATGGTTTCCATAAAATTGGACGGGTAAAAGATGCTGTAGTCCAGCCCCGACGCTTTGATGAGCGCCACCGCCTCCTGCTTGAGCCGAAACACCCACCAGTCAAACCCGTTCATCCCCTGATAGCGCATCACGATCGACGAGAGGTAGGCAATCCGCGTTACACCTGCCGTTTTGGCCGCCGCCAGCAGGTGCCGCAGCCCGTCGGTTTCGGTGTGGAAATCCGTCGGTTTTTCGGTTTGTTTTACCGACAGGCTCAGGTACGTTACCGTACAGCCCGCAAGGGCCGTCACCAGCGAATCAGGCTGTTGCAGGTCCCCAAAAACAACCTCGCTTTTGGGGAACAAGGCTTGGGCTTCAGGTACGTTGCGGGCGATGATGCGCACGGGAAAACCCGCCTGAACAAGCGCCTGCGTAACGGGCTTGCCGAGCATACCGGTAGCGCCAATAATGCCAATTTTCATGATCAATGGTGGTCTTAAGGGCTCCCGAAGGCACCTGGTTACGCGGGCAATTCGACAACAAATTCTGTGAAGGCATCCGGCTCCGACTGCAGACTGATGGTGCCGCTATGCCCTTTGGTCACGATATCGTAGCTGATCGACAGCCCAAGGCCGGTGCCCTGCCCCGTGGGTTTTGTCGTGAAAAAAGGCTGGAATATCTTACTTCGCACCGAGTCGGGTATGCCCAGTCCATTGTCGTGCACTCGGATACGCACCCGGTTGCCGTCGTGTTCGGTCGTCAGGGTCACCGTGGGTTTGTAGTCGACGCCCTGCTGCCGGGCCTGCACCGACCGATCGCGCACGGCATGAAAGGCGTTGGTCAGCAAATTCATCAGCACCCGCCCGATATCGGAGGGCACAACCGAGACCGTAGGCAGGGCCGGATCGTAATGCGTAACGAGCGACACATCAAACGACTTGTCGCTGGCCCGCAGGCCGTGGTACGCCAGTTTGAGGTATTCGTCGGCCAGCGCATTCAGGTTGGTGGCTTCGCGTTGGCCGGTGCTGGCCCGGCTGTGCTGTAGCATCCCCCGCACGATGCTGGCCGCCCGTTTGCCATGCTCGTTGATCTTGCTGACGTTCTGCTTAATGTCGGCCATGATCTCCCGTTCCAGGCCTTCGTCGCGCTCGTCGGCGGCGCGGGCCTGTTCGTCTTCCAACTCGGTAATCAGCTCGACCGATACTTCCGAGAAATTATTGACGAAATTGAGCGGGTTCTGAATCTCGTGCGCCACGCCCGCCGTCAGCTCGCCCAGCGAGGCCAGCTTTTCGCGCTGAATCAGTTGATCCTGCGTGGCGCGCAGGTCGGTGAGCGACTGATCGAGGGCCGCCGTGCGCTCCTGCACCAGCCGCTCCAGCGTCTCGTTCTGCTGCGCCAGCAGCGCCTGCTTTTCCTGCTCCTGTAGCAGCGTGCGGGCCGAGAGCTCCTCGACCTCTTTCAGCTTGCCGTCCAGCGAACGGTAGGTACGGGCGTAATCCTGCACGAGCGACAGCGACAGACCGACCGGAAAACTGAGTAGCCCCAGCATGGTGGTCACAAACAATACGCCCGAAAACCAGCCCAGGTTAATGTTGATATCGCCAGAACCCGTTGTCAGCACTTCAACTATAGTGATCACGATCATTACCACCATCAGGAATAAGAGGCAATAAAGGGCAGTCCTGATCGACACCCAGGGCAGGCGGGAATAGACATCCTTCCGCCGGCGGCCAATCCAGCTCACACGCAGGTATTCGATACCCAGCACCAAATAGGCAAGCGAATCGAGCTCGTAGGGCACATTCCCAACGAAAAACCGATACAGCAGTGCCAGCGCCAGCAAGCCAACCACCGTGTAATACCACCAGTTGCGTTTGAGGTCGAGGTAACGATAAATGGCCGTCAGCAGAAAGACCAGCCCAACCTGCATCATCAGTTCGCTAACGGTATCGATAATTGAGTTGGTTGTGAGCGTCGCGGTGAAATCATCGAGCCGGCGGGTGGCATAGGACACCGAAAACGCCAGCATTTCCCAACCCAGGAGCTTATTGACCTTCTGGGTTTTGTTGGCCCGGTAAAACAGGAAATGGAGTAAGGCGAGCGTCCCGAAAATGCCGGTTAGCAGGAAAGCCGAGCCCGTCTGCACCAGTTGGGTGACAAGTAGCGCAATCGGAGCCAGATCAGCCGACTGCACTTTTACTGAAAAGGCGCCTTCGTCAAAATCTGCTTTGACGACAGCGTCGCGCCGTAGCGTATAGCGTACAGCCAGTACATGGGTAGTGGTGTCGGTAATGGGCAGCGGAACGAACCGGATCAGCCGTTGCATACCAATTGTATCCATCTCCGACGTACCCAGCACGGCCAGCCGCTTTCCATCCAGGTACAACTCAGACCGACCCGTTTGATCAACAACCAGGGTGGGTTCGTTGGTCAGCAGCTTCGGGTGCAGTCGAAACCGGAGCCGAAACCAGCCTTTTCCCGACTTCCACAGTGGCTTATTGCCATTGAGTGGATCGGAAGGTGATACATTTGACTGCCAGGCCTGATCGTCGTAAGCGGGGCTGGCCCACCGGATGTCGTCGCCCGTTTTGAAGCGCCAGTATGACCCCGACATCCCGCCATTTTTGCCCACCCTTACTAGACCAGTGTCTGCTTGCGCAGACGCCTTAAAGCCATCGCTTACGCCACCAATAAACGACCCTGGTTGAGAAACCGAATCGGTTGAGGAAGGCTGCGACCGGGCCGACTGCCCAAAACAGGCCACACCGGTCAGAAAAAGTAGCGTCAGGAGTAGGTACGGGCGGATCATTCAGCAAGATACACGGCGGTACCTTAAACCCATACGGTTTTTACATCGACGTGTAACCCCATCAGAAGGATGGCCTGAAAATGATGAATGATGGATTATGAATGCTGAAATCGTTGCCTAGCGGGGCCATCATTTCAACATTCATAATCCATCATTCAACCGCTCGTCTAGCGCAGGTTGCGGATGAACCGGCGGAGGGTTTCGCGGTAAATTTGTTCGGAGGTGTCGATGGGCTGCTGGCCCCGCAACAGGAGGCCCAGCGTAATGAGGCCGTGTGAGGTCGCCCACCATTCGAAATAGAGTCGGCGGATGCTTTCAGCCGACTTCGGAATGAATGAGAAAATGATCCGACTGACGATCTCGTTGACAGTCTTCATCTCATCCGATTCGTCGAGCGACACCTGGCAGTTGGCCCCGTTCAGGTTGTACATGACCTGATACAACTCGGGCTGCTGAACGGCAAACTGCCACTGAACCAATGATATTTCGTAGAGCAATTTCTCGGGGTCGCGGTAGAGTTTCACCAGCCGTTCATATTCCTGACGCAGGTGACGAAACCCTTCGTTGCGAACCTCATCGAGCAGACGGTCCTTACTATCGAAGTAATCATAAACAACCGGCGCACTATACTCGATGGCATCGGCTATTTTCCGAATCGAGACAGCCTGCCAGCCTTCGCGGCGGGCAATGTCTTTGGCGGTCTGGAGAATACCCGTCCGCGTCTGTTCGCGGGTGCGCTGCTTGCGCTCGACTACTTCCATGTTAAATAAAGCTTGGTAAGTTAACGGCGTTAATCTGGCTGAAAGTTAGCCCATTATCTTAACAAACTATCAAACGGCATACCGTTTTCAGGAAAAAATCACAATCATTATACAATATGTTAAGCAACAGGTTTAGTAGAATAATCCACTAGTGCGTAACAGATAAATAGTTAGTGACTTATGCGCTCGGCAAGTAGCCAAACACCCTCGTCACCGATGCGGTAATCGTCACCTTCGACCGTACCGTATACAGCGAGTGTTATGAGGCCCGCCCGCCGCAAAAACCCGACCAATTCGGCAATGGTGTAGATGGTGTATTCAGCCGTTCGCTGGGCGGTTTCCACACCCGTTGCGGCGTGCTGAATGTAGGTTAGCTGCTGGGTCAGTCGGGCCGTGAGGGGGTCATAGTCCGCCTCCATCAGCACCTGTACGTCATCGCCCACGGGCAGCCAGGTACGTTCCTGAAAATCGGGCAGCAGGCTTTCGGCCACCATGCTCGATTGCACCAACAACCGCCCGCCGGGTTCCAGCAATGCCGCCATCCGCTCCACAAATGCCTGCATGGGGCCATGCTCGAAAAAACAGAAACTGTTGCCCAGGCAGTACACCGCCTGAAATGAACCTGCCCCGCCCAGTACATCAAGCGGCGTTGTCAGGAAATCGGCCTGAATGGCGCGCAGGGGTACATTTTCGCGCTGGGCGTCAGCCTGTAACTCGGCAATCGATTCGGCCGAAATATCAATGCCCGTTACCTCGGCACCCATACGGGCTAGTGGCAGGGCATGACGGCCATACCCACAAAACACGTCGAGCACGCGGTCGCCGGGGCCAAATTCCATCGACTCGATCACCCGCTCCAGTTCAAGCTGCGTTTGGTCGTCGGTTTGGGCGGCCTTCCAGGTACGTTGCGGCAACCCATGGAAGAAATCTGTATACCACATAGGTGAAGGAGTGAACGAATGAACGAGTGAAAGAGTGGTCCGCCGCTGCGGCGAAAAGGCCTGTACAGGTATGTTCCGACCGCTCTTTCACGCTTTATCACGTTCACTCGTTAATTCAGGGCTGCCTGTATGGCCGTGAAGTTGGGTACGTTACCGGCGTTGTCGAGCACCTCGGTGTACTTGAGCGCGCCATCGGTGCCAACCACAAAGGCGGCTCGTTTGCTGACGCCGTGCATGTTCATCACGAAGGTGTCATACAGCGCCCCGTAGGCGGCCGATACCTCCTTGTTGAAGTCAGACAGCAATGGGAAAGGGAGGTTCTGCTCCGCTTTGAATTTGTCGAGCGTGAAGGGTGAGTCGACCGAAATAGCCAGTACGTCGGCATTCAGGTTCTGGTAGACGTGCAGGTTGTCGCGCATTTCGCAGAGTTCGGCGGTACATACGCTGGTAAACGCCATTGGGAAGAAAAGCAACACCACGTTGCGACCGGCATAATCGGCCAGCGACACTTCTTTTTTATCCGATGAGAATAGGGTAAAAGCGGGGGCTTGTTGTCCTACTGTTAAAGCCATAATACGAAGTTGTTCAAGATTGAATGGCCAAAGTTCAAGGTTCGGCGCTCAACCTGCAAACGGTTTCACGAATCGTGGTTAACCATCGAATCCTGTCAATGAGGTTGGAGGTTGTGTCTCGAACCCTGAACTTTGGCCATTGAACTGTAAACATTGACTCCTCCCACACATGCAAACCTATTGGGGTATCGACTTGGGCGGTACTAAGATTGAAGGCGTCATTCTGTCGGCCCCTTCGCCCGACGCGGTAGTGATTCGCCAACGCATCGATACTGAAGCGCATCTGGGCTACCAGCATATCGTCGACCGGATCGTGCTGCTGATCGATCAGCTCAAGGCCGAAACCGGCTACGTACCTGACCGCATCGGCTTTGCCACGCCCGGTACCCTCGACCCGGCCACGCAGACCATGAAAAACTGCAACACGACCTGCCTCAACGGGCAGCCGCTGAAACAGGCGCTGCTGGAGCGGCTGGGTACGTCGGTCGAGCTGGCCAACGACGCCAACTGCTTTGCGCTGGCCGAAGCGACACTCGGCGCCGTGCCCGAAGTAGTACCCAATTTCCAGAGCGTATTTGGCGTGATCATGGGTACGGGCGTTGGCGGTGGCGTGGTCATTCGCGGCCTCGACGGGCGCCCGTTCGTGATCAACGGCCTGCATGGCATCGGGGGCGAGTGGGGCCATAACATCCTGGAAGAGAACGGCTACGACTGCTATTGCGGTAAACGCGGCTGCAACGAACAGGTGCTCTCAGGAACGGCACTGCAACGATTTTACTACGAGCAGAGTGGCGAGAAACGGAAGCTGAAAGAAATCGTTGAGCGCCACCGCGCCGGTATCGACCCCGTTGCCAGCCTCACCATCGACCGCATGCTGGAGTATTTTGGCCGGGCCATCTCGACCATCACCAACGTGCTTGACCCGGACGCCATCGTGCTAGGCGGCGGCGTAAGCAGCATTGACGAACTGTACACGGAAGGCGTCGAGCGCATCAAAAAATACATTTTCAACAGTGGTGTCGTCCACACGCCCATTCTCCGCCCGAAACTCGGCGACAGCGCCGGTGTATTCGGTGCGGCGATGTTGTAAGGCAATCGGCTCTCTTCACCATGCGCAGTTTTCTACTTGTCGTCGCCCCGCTCCTACTGCTTATCGTAGCCTGTTCGGAGGGCAAAAAGGCAGAGTCGACGGCTCAGCCGCCAACCGATTCGACCTCGACGGCCATCTACGATCAGGTGGCGGCTGAGTCGTCGGCCATTGCGGATCAGCTCAAAAATGCGGCGGCAGAAATCAACCGGCAATGCCCAATTCAGGTCGACGCAGGCACCCGCCTCGATAGCGCCCACGCCGTATCGACGACGGAGTTGCAGTATTTCTACACGCTCACGGCGGTGGTGCGGGCAGACATGCCGATGGACGTAGCGCAGCTCGAAGCGCAAACCAAGCCGATGCTGATCGAATCGGTCAAGACGAACCCGGCGATGGCCGAACTGCGCGACCACAGCGTTACGATGACGTACCTGTACCGCGACCGCACGGGCGAGTTTGTCATGCGCATTCCCGTGGGGCCCACCGAATACGGAAACTGAGGACGATACGTACGGGGCTTGTCGGGCTACGGGCAACACCAACGCCTGGCAAGCCCTATATCCGGTTTTTGGTGTCGATGACAATCGTGACGGGGCCGTCGTTGAGGAGTGAGACCTGCATGTCGGCCCCAAACCGGCCCGTCTGAATGGGGTGGCCGACGTCGGCGCTCAGTTGGACGATCATCTGCTCGTAGAGCGGAATGGCCACGTCGGGCCGGGCGGCGTCGATAAAGCTGGGGCGATTGCCTTTTTTGGTGCTGGCGTGCAGCGTAAACTGGCTGATCAGCAGCACGCTCCCCTGCACGGCGGCCAGGTCGAGGTTCATCTTACCATCCTCATCGTTAAAGACCCGCATACCGGCAATCTTCTTCGAGAGCCAGACAATGTCGTCGGTCGTATCGGTATGGGTGATGCCCAGCAAGACCAGAAAGCCCCGCCCGATCTGCCCGGCCACCTGCCCGTCAATACGGACAGCAGCCTCCGAAACCCGTTGTAAAACAGCGATCATAGGTGATTAATGAAGGATATACGATGTATAATGAATAATGCACAATGAATAATGGCGGTACGGCGCATAACAGACGGGGCCCATTATTCATTGTGCATTATTCAGTATACATGCCTACACGTCCTGCTCGATAGTCCGCACGTCGATCTGACTGCGGTGGTATACCCGCGAGAAGGGCGGGACGCTCTCGGTGAGCCAGACGTTACCACCGATGACCGAGTCGTGCCCAACGACCGTGTTGCCGCCCAGAATGGTGGCGTTAGCGTAAATCACCACGTTGTCTTCAATGCTCGGGTGGCGTTTTTTCTGCGCCAGCGATTTGGCAATGTGGGTGGCGCCCAGCGTTACGCCCTGATACACCCGCACGTTGGCACCGATAATCGTCGTTTCGCCGATGACGACGCCGGTACCGTGGTCAATAAAAAATGAAGGGCCGATCGTCGCGCCGGGGTGAATGTCGATACCCGTCTGGCCGTGTGCATACTCGGTCAGCATCCGGGGCAACAGGGGCACACCGGCCTGTAGCAGCGCGTGGGCAATGCGGTACACGGCAATGGCATAAAAGCCCGGATATACGGCGATCACCTCCTCGATGCTGACCGCCGCCGGGTCATTGTCGGCAATGGCTTGTGCATCCAGCAGCAGGTGCTCATGAATGGCGGGGAGTTCGTCGAAAAAGCGATGCGCTACGGCCTCGGGCAACGTACCCAGATTAGGCCGGATTGGCTGGAGCAGGCATAACAACTGCTCGTTGAGCCGCAGGTACGTTTCACCAACGTTGGCCGTTACCGACTGGCAATCCTGCGTGACGGGAAACAGCATCCGCATGAGTTGGTCGATAAACCGACCGGCATCGGGGCGCGAGGGCAGCCGATACTGATATTGCTTGCCCTGAGCAGCCAGTCGGCCCAGAAACGTCGTCAAAGAAGTAGACATAAACACATAGTGGCTAAGCTTCCCCAAACTGGGGCGATGGCCCAACACAACCGAACCTGAGGAGCGGTGTATGCTGATGGGAAAATAGGGCAAAACCGTTGATTGCCGAACAATTACCCCCATAAATAGTTCGGCGACGCGGTTTGGCCCCCTATTTGACACGTACCTGTGTATGCTGTACAAAACCCTCTATATTCTGCTTGCTTCGCTAGCCGCCACCAGTGGCTTTTCGTTTTTGGTAGCCCGTTTCTGTGAAGCTGGCGAAAAGCCAAAAGTCGACGCCAGCGTAGCAGAGGTGCGTACCGTAAACGCTCATCCCAAACTTCGCTTCGACTCACCCGTTGAGTACACCTACGCCAGCGACGGGACCAACCGCATGTTTGTGGTGGAGCAGTCGGGGCAAATCAAGGTTGTCGATCAGGTCAGTAATGCGCCAACGGCCGACACCTATCTCGACATTCGGAAGCGTGTAGCGTACGGCGGTGAAATGGGACTATTGGGCCTTGCGTTCCATCCCGATTTTGCCAAAAATGGCTTCTTCTTCGTCAATTACACCAAAGACAATCCGCGTGAAACGGTCATCAGCCGATTCAAAGCCAGCTCGACAAATGCGCGGCAGATTGACCCCGCATCAGAAGTAGTGCTGCTGACATACCGGCAACCTTACTCGAACCACAACGGTGGTAAACTTGCGTTTGGTCCCGATGGCTATCTGTACATCGCGGCGGGCGACGGCGGCAGTGGCGGCGATCCACAGAATAACGCGCAGAACAAAGCCAGCCTGTTGGGCAAGATGTTGCGTATCGACGTGAACAGCACCGAGAAGGGGCATTACGGCACTCCAAAAGATAATCCGTATGCAGGCAACCGAAACGGATGGCGTGAGGAGATTTACGCCTACGGGCTACGGAATCCGTGGCGCTTCAGCTTCGACAAGCAAAACCGCCTTTGGGTTGGCGACGTGGGGCAGAATAAGATTGAGGAGATCGATGTCGTCACCAAAGGCGGTAATTATGGCTGGCGCATCCGCGAAGCCAACGCCGCGTACAAAAACGGCGAAAAGGCAACCGACCCGCTGATCGACCCCATCTATGAATATACCCACGACAACGGCGACGTGTCGGTAACGGGCGGTGTCGTTTATGAAGGGAAGGCCATCCCAGCACTGGCCAACAAGTACTTGTTTGCCGATTATGCCAGCGGCCGGGTTTGGGCTCTGACGCCTACAGGCCGAAACAGCGCCACCAGTCAGCAGGTGCTTGAACGGGCCGGAACGATCTCGGCATTTGGCGAAGATCGGGCGGGCGAAGTGTATCTCTGCGACCACGGCGATGGCCGGATTCTGAAGGTAGTGGCCGGGAAGTAGTGGGGCTAATTGGGAATTGGGCCGTTTAGCGAATTAAATCAGTAGAGTACTCGTTATAAGCTCACCGACGTTAACGAACACACTGCTGACTGCATGACTAAACCACTGCTGATTGCCCTGTCGTTGCTTTGTCTGTCGATGACAGGCTCCGAAAAGCCAAACACGTCTTCCACTCCGCTGACCGTGACCGCCAAAAAAGCGGTACCTGCAACCGTAGCACCCGCCAACGAAGCCCTCGCTCTTTATGATGAACTGGGCCTGGCCACCACCGGATTGGGCCGCGATGTCTATGCATTAGCCCTGAAGGGTATGCAACGTATGGCTGCCGCCCGTCCCCTCCTATCTATCGTTGATATGAGTCAGCCGTCGAGCAAAAAACGGCTGTATATTATTGACTTAGCTAAGCGTAAGTTACTGTTTAACACCTATGTAGCGCACGGCCGCAACTCGGGTGAGTTGTTGCCAACCAAATTTTCTAATACCAACTCGTCGTACCAGTCGAGTCTCGGCTTTTACCAGACTATGGGGCTGTATCAGGGCAAGCACGGTCTGTCGATGCAGTTGAAAGGCCTGGAACGGGGCTGGAACGACAATGCCTTTTCGCGGGCAATCGTGATGCACGGGGCCGATTACGTTTGTGAGGATTTCATCAAGCGCACCGGTCGTCTGGGCCGCAGCCAGGGTTGTCCCGCTGTCTCGCCTACCGAGTGCTCGTCGATCGTTAAAACCATCGCTGGCGGCTCCTGCCTGTTCATTTATTCGCCCAACGAGACGTATCTGAACGAGTCGACCTTTCTGAAAGGGTAAGACGCTTCACGCACATTTTCAGTCGCTCCTTTTTTGTCATACTGTTTTTTTGTCATCCCGACGTAGGAGGGATCTTGAGGTCCGTTCACTTACGAGCAGTGACCTTCGAGATTCCTCCTACATCGGGATGACAAAAAAATAGTATGACCAGAGTTTACCGGGCGGCCAGATCCATTTTCTTTTCGAGACGATATACGTCTTTAAAATAGACCAGCTTACCCTGATCATCGACGTCGGCCAGCAGGTACGTGACGAAAACCGGGAATGGCTTCGGCAGTTTGAACGATTTCGGCGTCTGGTCGACGAGGCACCGGTTATAGAATCCCTCATCAAATTTGGTCGCACCCAACACGAAGTTGGCTAGCTCTACGGGCTGTTGCACCCGCACACAACCGTGGCTCCGCCAGTGGTTGGTGGTCTGGTCGAAGAGCTCGCGGGCGTTGGTGTCGTGGAGGTAGATAGCGGGCGGGCCATTGAGCACGAATTTGATCAGCCCCAGCGAGTTGTGGCAGCCTGATGTTTGCCGGAACCGGTACGGAAAGTCGCTGGCGGATACCGTTTCCCAATCAATCGACTCGGGGTCGACCGGCTCGTTGCGGGCATCCAGTATCTGCATATTCTGGCTGTCGAGGTAGCTCGTGCTTGCCTTCACTTTCGGCAGAATCTCCTTCTTGGCGATGCTCTCAGGTACGTTCCAGTACGGGTAAGCCACAATTTCGGTCAGGTTGCAATTGAACCGGGGCGTCGCTTTGTCGGCCTTGCCCACAATCACGTCCATCGGCAACGTGCGCTGCCCGGCCCGGTCATACACCACCAGCCGCGCCGCCGGAATATTCACCAGAATGAACTGCTCATTGCTGAACCGGTTGAGGTAGCGGTAATAGTTGAGCGTGCGTTCAATGGCCTTCCGTTGCTCGGGCGTGGCCGTTTGCCGCACCTGCTGGTACTGCGCCAACAGGGCTTTGTAGGGCGCAAAGCGGGGCGCGTCCGTTTTCAGAGCCGACGCCACATCGCTGGCCCGAAGGGCTTTTCCAACCACTGCCGTATCGACCGTCTCCTTCAGCTTGGCAAACGACTGATCGTCGGGTTCGTGTCCGTAGCGGATTTCGGTAATCAGTTTTTCGAGCGTTTGGCGGGCTTCGGCGGGGTTGCTGCTGGCAAAGCGCGTACTGTCGATGCCGAGCGAGTCGGCGTAGCGCCGCGTTGCCTGCAACTGCGCGGGCCAGTCGGGACCGGCCGGTTTCTTGTCGGAACAGCGGACGAAGGTCAGCGACAGCAACAGTGCTGCCAACCGACCCAGGTGTATCCAGTTTCTGCGTTGAGTCATATAGTAAAGACGCACCACAGACCAAAAATGTTGCCAGTACTTAGGCTGTCGCCACTGCAGGTACGTTCTACGGCGCACGCACTCAGCGCATTGGCCCCGCTGTGGGCACTTTCGGAATGGGCTTGCCAAAGTTGGGAGTTCCGTCGGCATTCCAGGTAAACGGCTGAATATGGGGCGCTCGTTTGTTACCACAGCCATCGTTGGGGTTGGCGTTGGCGTGGTAGATCATCCAATTCTGCCCGGCCCCGTCCGTAAAAAAACCACCGTGCCCCGGTGCATAGACGCCATTTTCGGGTGCCTGCACAAAAGCGGGCTGAGGCATCTTGGTCCAGTTTTTTGGGTTTAGCAGGCTGCCTTTTCCCCTATAAGTCAACAGGCCAAGGCAGTAGTCGAGCCAGCAGGCATTGGCCGAATAGGCCAGAAACAGGCGACCATCGTGTTGCAGGGCTTCGGGACCTTCGTTGACCCAGATTTGCGGCACCTCGCCATTTTTCTGCCAGTCGGCGGGTACGTCGCCGTGTTTTTCCCAGTCATATTCCGGCTGACTGATTTTGTACCGCCGCCCTTTTTTCAGCGTCCAAGGGTTGGTCATTTCGCCAATGAAAATATCCTGACGCCCGTTTTTGCGGCCTTCCCAGCCCGACCAGACGGCGTAGCGTTTACCACGAAAATCGAACACGCTCATGTCGATAGCCCAATGATCGTCGGCATCCCCGATTTTGCCTTTCACCGTCCACGTACCCGTAAACGGGTCTGCCGCCGGGTTTTCAATGACCCAGACGCGGTGACTTAGGTTGTTGAGCGAATCGGCCGAAAAGTAGACGTACCAGCGATCGTCCAGGTGATGAATCTCGGGCGCCCAGAGCTCTCTGGAATACCCCGTACCGGCAGGCGGCGTAAAAATCACCTTGCGCTCAGCCTGCCCCAGATCGGCCAGATTCTGCGTACGCCAGAGGGTGAGGTCGCGGCCGGTCGTGTTCATGTAATAATACCAGCCATCTTTCTGCAACACCCACGGATCGGGCCCGGATGGTTTCAGCGGGTTGGTGAAGGTTGGCTGGGCGAGGGCCGTCAGGGCAGTCAGGCTGGTTAGCCAGAGCGCAATCAGGTACGTTCTCATCGGAAAGGGGGCGTTTAGCCGGCAACAAAAAAGCCGTTCATGACGTAAAGACACGAACGGCAAAAAATAGCCCCCAAATCAGGCAAAATCTAGGGTACAGGCGAGTGCGGTCTACAGCTTCAGCCCAAACCGCTCGCCCAAATGCTCTAGTTGTTGCACCACTGTTTCGTGCACCGGAATGCCCGCTTGTAGCCGTTCGGCTTCCATCAGCCGCTCGGGGTCACCGGGAACCAGCACCTGCTTACCCGCTACGGCCTTGGCCGACCGGAAGCGCTGAATCCAGGTATCCATGTGGTTTTTGAACTCGGCGGCGGGCCGGAACGCGTCGATGCGCATAGCACCGAAAAAGTGGCCCGTACCCACGCCTACACCTTCGTTGGCGCTCATAAAGCCCGCGGTGGCGAAGGGCGGCACCCACGGGCCGTAGTTGGCTCCCGACAGTACCCCCGAAAAGATATCGACGATGGCCCCCAGCCCGTAACCTTTGTGGCTACCGTGCTCGCGATCAGAGCCGAGCGGCAGCAACGCTCCGCCGTTTTTTACCGCGTTCGAGTCGGTGGTAGGTTGTCCGTCGGCGTCCTGCGCCCAGCCCAGCGGGGCGGGTTGCCCTTTGCGTTGCAGAATTTCCAGCTTCCCGTACGCAACGGCCGTCGAGGCAAAATCGGCCAGGAAGGGTGGCTCGGTTGCGGCCGGGATCGCCACGGCGATGGGGTTGGTACCCAGCAGTTTGTCGAGCGAAAAAGTGGGCGCTACCAGCGGGGCGGCGTGGGTCATGGCCTGCCCGATCATATCGTGATCGGTGGCCAGCAGGGCGTGGTAACCGGCAATGCCGAAGTGGTTGGAGTTACGCACGGCCACCCAGCCCGTACCAGCTACGCGGGCTTTATCGATCGCCACCTGCATGGCCCAGGGCCCCACCACCAGGCCCAGCCCCCGGTCGCCGTCGACCACGGCGGTCGAGGGGGTTTCGTGGACGATTTTGATGGCAGGCGTGGGGTTTAGCCGACCGTTATCGTACAGCCGAACGTACCCAGGCAGGCGCGCTACCCCGTGCGAATCGACGCCGCGTAAATCGGCAGAAACCAGCACATCAGCGGCTAAACGGGCGTCGGCTTCCGAGCAACCGATGGCCCCAAAAATCTGCTCGGTAAACGAGCGAAGCGTATTGGCTTGAATCATGGGGTAAAGATAGCAGGGAATGGCGGGGTTGGCAGGGCGACTTTGGCGTAGGGATGGCCTTTAACACCGTTCCTTGCGCCATTATTGCCCCCTGCCAACCCCCGCTATTCCCTGCTATCTTTGCTCTTATGAGACATCCATTCATGAGTCGGCTCATCACGTACTTTGGTCGGGGGGTGTTGGCCATTGTACCGCTGGGTCTGACCATCTACATTATCTACAGCGTTTTTATCTGGGTCGACGGGCTGGTGCACATCGACATCCCCGGCATCGGGTTTCTGATCGTCACCCTGTTGATTCTGGGGTCGGGCCTGTTGATCTCCACCGTTATTCCACAATCGCTGGGTGGTTTGTTTGAAGGTTCCATCCGGCACCTGCCGCTGGTCAGCCTCATCTATTTTTCCGTCAAGGATCTGATTTCGGCCTTTGTGGGCGACAAAAAGAAATTCAACCAGCCCGTGCTCGTTACCATCAACCGGGAGTCAGGCCTGTGCAAAGTAGGGTTCCTGACCCAGACTGATCTGAGCCACCTCGACCTCGTCGACAGCGTGATGGTCTACATGCCTCACTCCTATGCCTTTTCGGGCGAATTGTATGTGGTGCCCGCCGCCAACGTCAAACTGCTCAACATCGCATCGGCCGATGCAATGAAGCTGATCGTGTCGGGCGGTGTCAGCGGAAAATGATACCAAACCGGGGCGCTGCCTCGCCCTTTCCAACCTTTACCGCAGTCATGGGGTTATGAACACGTGAACGGATAGCCCCATGAAACCCGCCTTTCTCTTTGTAAGTATCTGTCTGCTGACCCAACTGGCGCAGGCCCAACCGGGCAGTGTGCCGGGTGTACGGATGCAGGAGCCCCCGCTCCGCACCACAACGCCAGCGGTCGCCTACCCCCCATCGACCGACACCCTACCGGCTTTTCTGGCCGCCGACTCAGCCCGACGCCCCGCCCCGCACACCCGCTATCTGGCGGTTGACCGCACGGGCCTCTTCGGCAAATTTCGGCGGTACCGGATTTTCCCGGGCGAGACCATGGCCTTCCGTACCTGGTCGGATGGGCAGAAATACCGCTACCCCCTGATGAGCGTGAGCGATACGGCCTTTACCATCGCCTTCCAGAACGAACTCTACGATCAGGCGCAGCCCCTGGGTTTCCCGCTCGCCGATGTGCGCAAGGTTTATTTGCGACGGCAGATTCCGTTTGTCAACCAGGCGGCTTACCTGCTGCCCGCCGCCGGGATTATTTTTCTCGTGGCCGACTTTGTAAACCCACGGGCGCTCGATGGCGGCGGCCGGTTTATCTTCGAGAAGAAAGCGTTGATACCGGCGGGCCTGCTCATCTTGGGAGGTGGTGTCTGCTACAAGCTATCCTACCGGAAATACCCGATCAATAGTCGCAATCGCCTGAAAGTATTGTGGACATTATAATTGTCGCCAAAATTCCAATCCGCAAACTGGTTTTTTTACCCGAAATCTTGTGAAGCCATAATTAAACAAATAAGTTACCGCTGTCACGATTTTTTGTTAACGTGTTGAAATAGAAGTCTATTTATTTGATAAGCGCAGCCCAAATAACGGCTCATCATTGCCAGTTGATATACTTTATGTACCCGATAGCGGCGGCGACCAACACATAACCGATTTCCAGTAAGCAACCCATTTAAGCCTACATTTTCCTGTCAATGTTAATTTACAATTAACTGGTCAACATTTAGTTATAATTTACAGTAACTATAATTAGCCGATCGATAGCCCAGTTTGCAGCACGATCAACTTTCGGGTCAATTACCCAAAAACCGTACTCTGCAAACTTGATGAACTCGCTTTTTAGCAGTTACTAGTTTTTTAGTAACAATCAGTGGATTGAGCATAGTTAATCTTGCATCGGATTCAGTTTCAGCATCTTTTAAGGGTACTTGCTCTAAAAACATGTTTAGAATTTAATTCAAAGATGTTGAACAAAATGGCCTGATTACCGAGCCGAACGATTACCTTTATACGCATTAACGGTTTCGTTAACCCCTATGAGCCAGCATACCATCTATATTGCCGAAGACGATGAGGACGATCAGTTCCTACTTCGTACCGCCTTCGCGTCGGCAAGTAAAGCGTGTGAGCTGGTTTTCTTCACCAACGGTGAACAACTGCTCAACCAGCTTCAGGAGACAGGCCCACGCCCCGCGCTGGTACTGCTTGATCTGAATATGCCCGTGATGGATGGGTTTCAGACCTTGCAGTATTTGCGGCAGCAGGACGCCTACCGCACGTTGCCTGTTGTGGTCCTGACCACCTCCAGCCAGCGTGACGATGTGATGCGGGCCTACTCGCTGGGCGCCAATTCGTTTATCACCAAACCAAACCAATACGTGGATTTGGTGAAGACGGTGCAGCACCTCCAACAATTCTGGCTGAATCTGGCGCAGATTCCACCGGCCAATCCGCAACCGGCTGTGAGCTAGTTAGCCCGTAACCGGCGTTTTTTTCGTTGCTTTGCAGCATGAATGCCGTTTCTGTAACGCCCACTGGCCAACCAATTCGGGCCACCATTGCCCTTACCTCGTCGAAAAGCGAAAGCAACCGCGCCCTGATTCTCGACGCCCTCACCGGCTTCCGCTGCCATCTGCACAACCTGTCGTCGGCCCGCGACACGCAGACCATGATCCGCCTGCTCCGCACCGATGATGCCACGGCCGACGTGCTCGATGCGGGCACTACGATGCGGTTTCTGACGGCCTATTTCGCCCTGACAGGCCAAACCAAAACCATGACCGGTACTCCCCGCATGTGCGAGCGGCCCATTGGGCTGCTGGTTGAAGCCCTGCGCGCGCTGGGTGCCGATATCGCGTATCTGGGTAAAGACGGTTATCCGCCCTTGCAGACACGGGGTTTCCAGTCGACGGGCCTACAGGAACTGAGCATTCGGGGCGACGTGAGCAGCCAGTATATTTCGGCGCTGGCTATGCTGGCTCCCTACCTGCCTACCGGCCTGACGCTGAACCTCACAGGTACGTTAGGCTCGGTGCCCTATATCACGATGACTTTGCAGCAAATGGCCGCGTTTGGCGTTCGGCCCGAGGCCGACTGGGGCGCTCAGCGTATCCACATTCCGGCGGGTACGTACCAACCCACCGATTACACCATCGAGTCGGACTGGTCGGGGGCTAGTTACTGGTTTAGCGTGGTGGCGCTGGCCGACGAGGCCGATATCGAGTTGCTGGGACTCAAAGACGAGTCGCTTCAGGGCGATAGCGCCATTGTCGGCATCATGGACCAGCTCGGCGTGCAGGCAACGTATACGGGAAAAGGGTATCGGCTAACGAAAAAAGCCGCCGCCGGCCAGCTTACGGTCGATTTCACGAACTGCCCCGATCTGGCCCAAACCGTGGCCGTCTGCGCAGCCATCAAAGGCATCCCGGCTACGTTTACGGGCATCGAAAGCCTGAAAATCAAGGAGACAGACCGGGTGCTTGCGCTTCAGACCGAACTGCGCAAATTCGGCGCCGATCTGGTGGAAGTGGAGCCCAACCACCGCTACGAGGTGCGGGCAGCCAACGCACCCCAGCCCGACGCCGCGCCCGTCCGCATCGATACGTACGACGATCACCGCATGGCCATGGCTTTTGCGCCCATTGCTGCCCGCTACCCGGTTATTATTGAAGAACCCGGCGTGGTGGCAAAATCGTACCCATCCTTCTGGGAGGATTTCAGCACCGTCGCCGGAGTCACTGCGCTGTAATCACCGCACGGCCCACCAAAGCAACGCCCAACCGGCGATCATGAACAGGCCGCCGATGGGCGTGATGGCACCCAGCCAGGTGATGCCCGACAGGCACAGCACGTAGAGTGACCCGGAGAAGATGAGCACGCCGATCAGGAAGCTATAGCCCGAGTAGCCCAGCCACTTTACGGCCGCTGGGTTACCGGCCAGCTGCTGCATGAGTATACCCACCAGCACCAGGGCAAACGTGTGGTAGAAATGGTAGCGCACGGCCGTCTCGAAGGTATCGAACCGGCCCGCGGCTTCCAGTTTAGCCCGCAGCCCGTGTGCCCCGAACGCGCCGATCGAGACGCCCAGGATACCCAACACGGCTCCGGTTTGAAGAAAGAATTTATGCATGTCTGTTTTGGCGTCTGGAAAGTCAGTCGTACTGCTTCGGCAACTGACTGGCTTTCCAGACTAGTTTATCGTTGCCCAAAAATAGCACTGCCAACGCGGACCATGGTGCTGCCTTCTTCAAGCGCAATGAGGTAATCGCTGCTCATGCCCATCGAAAGTTCGGTCAGGGCTACGTTGGGGCGCTCGATCGGCCGCAGGGCATCAAAGAGTTGCTTTAATTCGCGAAACTCCTCCCGTACCTGCGCTTCATCGTCGGTGTTGGTGGCGATGCCCATCAGGCCCACAATCCGAATGTTGGTCAGGTCGTCGAGGCCGGGGGCCTGCAGGAGGTCGATCACCTCAGACGGGGCAAAGCCAAATTTCGTTTCCTCGTCAGCAATAAAGACTTGTAGCAGACAGTCGATCACGCGGTTATGCCGCTGCGCCTGTTTATCAATTTCGACCAGCAATTTTTCGCTATCGACCGACTCGATCAGGCTGATGAACGGGGCGATGTATTTGACTTTGTTGGTTTGCAGATGACCGATCTGATGCCAGCGTACATCGGCGGGGAGCAGCGGCTGTTTCTCAATCAGTTCCTGCACCCGGTTTTCGCCAAAATGACGGCAACCGGCCTCGTAGGCCTCCTGCAACATGGGTACAGGCTTCGTTTTCGTGACGGCAACCAGCGTAGCCCGGCCGGCGATCTGCGTGTCAATCTGTTGAATAGCGGTGGCAATAGACATGAGAAGAGAGGTTCGTATGAGTCAATTTTGGATAGCGATTAACGCCAGCAGATAACCGGCAAAAGGAATGACGGGGCAGCATCAAAGCTCGGGATCAGGCCGTTCGGCCATCGCCGTTTGGGAAGAATGTGTGCCCTGCATTTGAGTTTAGTAAAGAATGCTGTAGTTTTTGGCCTCAGAAGAAGTGATTTACGCCGTTTGACTGGCGAGGTGCATGCTATATCAACTGCTTGGGCCTTCTGCGTTAAGTAGTAATCGTGGCAATACACCTCCTATTCTGTACACTGTAAATCTAACCGCATCACATCGTATCCTGTTATGGAACAAAGAACCGAAAAACGAAACAGCAGCCGTAACATCCTGTTAGTCGCCCTCTTAGCTTTAGCCGCACTGAACGTATTGTTGCTTTATTTCTGGATTCAGGAGAAAGAGAATAACAAAACCAAAGATGCCACGATCGCCGCCAAGACCGAAGAGGTGCTGGTTACGAAGATGAAGCTCGATTCTATTTCGGCGCAACTGGATGCAAAAATCGCCGAAATTCAACAGCTAGGCGGCAGCGTCGATTCGTTGTTAAAAGTCAAAGAGCAGGTCGAGGCCGACAAAATGCGCATTCGTGACGTGCAGAATTTTGACGCCCGCAAGTATCAGCAGAAGATTGCGCAGTACCAGACCCTGCTGGCCGCCAAAGATGAAGAGATTGCCCGGTTGCGCGAGGAGAACGGCATCCTCAACGAAGAGAATCAAACCCTGTCGGCCCAGAACAATTCGCTCCGACAAGACAGGCAGATCCTGGTCGATACGGTAGCTAGCTATGCCTCGAAGACACGGGCCGTACAGGCGCAGAACCGAGAGCTAAGCGATAAAGTCACTGTGGCCGCCGCCCTGCATGCCGATGACATCGTGGTGACCGCCCTCAACGAGCGGGGCAAGGAAAAAGACGGCGGCACCTACAAGGCGAAACGGCTCGACAAGGTAAAAGTCTCGTTCCGGCTGTCGCAAAACCCGCTGACTGAGAAAAACGCGAAAGACATCTACCTGCGTATTCTCGACCCGGCGGGGGCTGTCATCTCCGATATGGCCACGGGCTCGGGTGAGTTTACCTACGCCAACAAAGACATGATCTACACGGCCATGCAACGCATCGATTACGACAACACGGGACAGCAGGTGTCGTTTGTGTACGGCCGGGGTGGGCAGCGTTTCAACGAAGGCCGCCACATCATCGAAATCTATTCGGAAGGCTTCCGTATCGGTCAGGGCGAATTCACCGTGAAATAACCCCTTTCCTGCTTTCGACAGGCTATTGACTCTTTACGAAAAAGCCCCGGCCGTAGCTGCCGGGGCTTTTTCGTAAAGAGTCATTTTCTAGGCCTCACCGCGTCACGATTCGTACTACGATCGGCGAGATACACTTGTTCAGGCAGGGGCATTCGGCGGGTGCCACAACGACCACTACGTCGGTAATACAGTTGCCATCACTGCCAAACAGACGGACGGTATAATCCTGTGGCTGCGTGGGGTTAGGCAGGTTGGTGAAACTAACCGAATTGCCGACCACGATCTTGTTGCTGGGCGCCCCAAACGCAGGACCTGCCCCGTAGCTGCTTCCCAGGACGATGTCGGCCCGCACGGTGTTTTGCAGAGCGGTAAAATCGATTCGTGCGTCGTTGTTGGCCCTATTACCCGTACAGGTGGCCTGCGTAAGGGTTGGGGTGTTCCCATAGGTCGGCGCGCCCGTTACGGTCACCGTCGCGACTGTTGTCGAGAAGCAACTTGTCGGGAAGGTACAGGTAACGGAGTAGGTTGTCGTTGCCAGTGGCGTTACCAATAGGGTTGCACTCGCGCTACCCGTCGACCAACGAACCGTACCGCCCACGCAGCCACCCAGTGTCAGCGATGTCGATGTGCCGGCGCAGACGGTAGCAGAATTGACCGTCAGCTGTGGCAGCGGGTTAACCGTGATGCCAAGGCTAGCCACTGCCGTACAGCCGTTCGCATTGGTTACCGTCACCGAATACGTACCTGTGCTGGTTACTGAAAGGATAGCGGTCGTTGCCCCCGTCGACCAGCGGTAACTGGTGCCACCACCGGCCGTAAGTGTTACGACCTCACCGGCACAGACCACCGTATTACTAGCCGTCAGCGTGGCCGTCGGCGGCGCAGTGTTGCTGATCACTGAAGTAGTGGCCGCCGCCGTACAACCGTTGGCGCCCGTCACCGTCACCGAATACAGCCCCGCCAGGCTGGTGACAAAACTCTGGGCGCTGCTGGTGAAACTGTTGGGACCGCTCCACCGGTAGCTCACGCCCCCCGTGCTGCTGGAGGCCGACACACTGGCCGTGGGCTGGGCGCAGGTGATGGGGCCGGTGTTGGTGGCGGCCACGTTCTGGGGCGCTACAATGTCCTGCACCACCGTGGTGGTCACGGCGCTACTGCTACAACCATTGGTGGTGACCACCAGCGTATACGTACCTGGGGTGTTGGTGGTGAAGCTCTGAGCCGTGCTGGCAAAGGCACTTGGTCCCGTCCAGCTAAAGCTCGAGCCTGTCAGGCTTGACGTACCTGACACGGTGGCCGCCGTGGCGCAGGTGGCCGTGGTACTCACCGCCGTCGCGACGGGTACAGGATTTACCGTTATGGTTCCTTGTGTGGCAGCCGTACAGCCACTGGCGTTGCTAACAACGACCGTGTATGTAGTCGTAGCGGCCGGGGCTATCGTGAACGTACCGGTCGTGTTGCTCAGGTTGCCGGGGCTCAGTGTATAGCTGGTGCCGCCCGTGGCCGTTAACGTAGCGGTTTGACCAGCACAGATCACCGTACTGCTGAGCGTTGGCGTCGGCAGCGGATTCACCGTCACGGTTCCCTGGGCTACTGCCGTACAGCCACTGGCGTTGGTTGCTGTCACGCTGTATGTACCAGCTGTGGTCACCGGAATACTGGCGGTCGTCGCGCCCGTCGACCACCGATAGCTGGTGCCGCCATTGGCGGTCAGCGTAACCGTCTGCCCGGCACAGATGGCCGTGGCGCTGGGGGTAACACTGGCCGTGGGCAGTGGATTAACGGTCACGGTCCCCTGGGCAGCCGCCGTACAGCCATTCGCGCCCGTAACGACAACCGTATAGGTCGTGGTATTGGTGGGCGTCACCGCAAACGTACCGGTCGTATTGCTCAGATTACCGGGATTCAGCACGTAGCTCGTGCCACTACCCGCCGTTAGGGTAGCCGTCTGACCAGCGCAGATAGCCGTCGACGATAAGGTTGCCGTGGGGGCTACTGTGTTGCTGGTAACGGTAGTGGTCACGGCAGTGCTGCTACAGCCGTTGGCGGTCACCACCAGCGTATACGTACCTGGGGTGTTGGTAGTGAAGCTCTGGGCCGTGCTGGCAAAGGCACTTGGTCCCGTCCAGCTAAAGCTCGAGCCCGTCAGGCTCGACGTACCTGACACGGTGGCCGCCGTGGCGCAGGTAATTGTGCCGCTGGTTGTAGCCGCGCCAACCGGGTTTGGATTTACGGTTACACTGCCAGAGGCAACCGCCGTGCAACCCACTGCATTCGTCGCCGTTACACTATAGACGGTAGTGTTCGACCCGCTGCCTACGATGGTCGCGGTATTGCCCGCTGCCCCCCCAATCTGGGTTAGGCCTGCTGAGAAAACATAACTGGTAAGCCCCGCCGTGGCAGTCAGCGTTGCCGTCTGACCGGCGCAAACCGTGGCTGATGACAACGTAATTGCAGGCGGCGCGGTGTTGCTGATCACTGAAGTAGTGGCCGCCGCCGTACAACCGTTGGCGCCCGTCACCGTCACCGAATACAGCCCCGCCAGGCTGGTGACAAAACTCTGGGCGCTGCTGGTGAAACTGTTGGGACCGCTCCACCGGTAGCTCACGCCCCCCGTGCTGCTGGAGGCCGATACACTGGCCGTGGGCTGGGCGCAGGTGATGGGGCCGGTGTTGGTGGCGGCCACGTTCTGGGGCGCTACAATGTCCTGCACCACTGTGGTGGTCACGGCGCTGCTGCTACAACCATTGGTGGTGACCACCAGCGTATACGTACCTGGGGTGTTGGTGGTGAAGCTCTGGGCCGTGCTGGCAAAGGCGCTTGGCCCCGTCCAGCTAAAGCTCGAGCCCGTCAGGCTTGACGTACCTGACACGGTAGCCGCCGTGGCGCAGGTGGCTGTGGTACTCACCGCCGTCGCCACTGGATTAGGCCGTACGGTCACGCTGCCAGAAGCCACCGCTGTACAGCCTGCGGCGTTGGTAGCCGTTACGCTATAGGCCGTTGTCGCCGAGCCACTCCCCACAATCGTAGCTGTGTTACCCGTTGCCCCCCCTACCTGCGTCAGGCCCGCCGAGAAAACATAATTGCTCAGACCCGCCGTGGCGGTGAGCGTGGCGGTTTGGCCCGCGCAGACCGTAGCCGATGACAACGTAAGGGCTGGGGGCGCCGTGTTGCTAACCACCGTGGTGGTCACGGCGCTACTGCTGCAGCCGTTGGTGGTGACCACCAGCGTATACGTACCTGGGGTGTTGGTGGTGAAGCTCTGGGCCGTGCTGGCAAAGGCACTTGGCCCCGTCCAGCTGAAGCTCGAGCCTGTCAGGCTTGAGGTACCAGACACGGTGGCGGGGCTGGCACAGGTGGCCGTAGTGCTTACTGCCGTCGCGACGGGTACAGCCCTCACGGTTACGCTACCAGTAGCCGTAGCCAGGCAACCTGCGCTGCTGGCAGCCGTTACACTATACGCGGTGGTGGCGGTACCGCTCCCCACAATCGTCGCGGTGTTGCCTGCCGAGCCCCCAACTTGGGTTAACCCCGGCGAGAACGTGTAACTGGCCAGCCCACTGGTAGCCGTCAGCGTAGCGATTTGCCCGGCGCATACCGTGCTACTAGTCAACGTCACCACCGGAAGCTGGTTTACTGTCACTGTGCCGGTCGCTGTGGCCGTACAGTTATTGCTATTAGCCGCCGTAACGGTATATGTCGTCGTTGATGAAGGCGTTACCGAAAAAATACCCGTCGTATTGACTGTTCCCGTGTTGACCAGCGTATAGCTGGTACCGCCTGTGGCCGTCAGTGTGGCGGTTTGCCCGACACAAATGGTGGCGTTGGTCAGTGTTGGTGTTGGCAGCGCATTGATCGACAATGTACCTCCGGCTACGGCCGAACAGCCAATCCGGTCGGTGATCGTTACCGAGAACGTACTCGTCGTTGTCGAACTGATCGTGATCGTATTCGAAGCGGCTGAGGTAGTGGTAGGCCCGGTAATGGTGGTGTTGGGCGAACTCGACGCATATCGGTACGTGATTTGTGGGTTGGCATTCGTCGATGTAATCTGCACCAGCCCACTGGCGCCCGAGCAAAGCGTCAGGTTCGACGGCGTAAAGACCGTAGTCGCTGCGCAAGGGCAGTAGAACTGCACAAAGTGCGGACCGTTCTGCCCGGTAATGTTCCGGGTCGTTATTTCGGTACCCGACGAATTGTAAACCTGCACCTCATTCTCCCCAAAATCGGCCACGTACAGGAATCCATCGGGGCTCCAGTTGAGCCCCTGATAGGGGTTGGAGCCCGCGTCCATGGTCAGAAACGTCGTTGGGACAACTATGACACCCGGCGAAAAGCGTTCTACCCGCGCGCCCGTGGGGTCTTTTATAGTGACATAAATCAGGCCGTCGGGACCAGTCGTTATCCCCCTTGGTGTCCCGCCGACATACGACGCAACCAGTGTAGGCAAGCTGATCGTCGCGTAGTTGTTTGAGAACGTGTATCGTTCAATACGGCCCAACGTTGTTACGGTGGGAGTATTGATCGTACCACGGGTCACATACATGTCTGCTCCCACAAACTCGATGCCCAGCGCCTGCTGACCAGTCAGGGTAGCCAGGGTATAGGTGTTTAGCACAACACCGTTATTGATGTTTATTCGTTTGATGGAATTGCTACCATAATCAGCCACAAAAATGTTGCCATCCGGCCCAATGACTAGCCGCTCCGGAAAACTCAGCCCGGACGTGAAGTTGCCGGTACCATATTGGGCGCCCGTTACTGGGTTATACTTTCGGATGAACCCTGCTCCAGCGGCCCCACCGCCTGCATTCGCCACGTAGAGCGTATCCCGATACAGGAGAATCGAGTTGGGCTGATTCAAGGTAGTGCCACTGTTGATTAACGACCCCGAAAAGGTGGGGGTGGTTGTCACGTTGGTGTACGTCGTTACGTTGCTGGTGTTGTAGTTAGCAACCAACAGTTTGGCATTGGTACAGATCTGGGCATTTGCTTCTGTGCTTTTACTTAACGTCCATAGCAATACCAGCAATGCGCCAACAAGCCGGAGATAATGCAACGAATTACTACTGTATTTGGACAAACGATGAGTGAGTAAATAATTCACCATTTAATTCAATGACAAGTTAGGTGTATATCCTTTTTGCACGCAAAACATATGCCATCCCTGTCTTTTTACGCCCACATTACAGACAAATTATTCCTATATACTATTAGTTAATAAAACCTAAACAAATAGGTACGTACTCATATAAAGCGCGCGTGCCCTTTGAAAAGCGGCTTGCGCGTATACGATCTGTTTCTTACCTTTGCGGCCTCATTTCAAATAACTTACTTCTATCATGTTCCAAAAGAACTACGAAACGGTGTTCATTTTGACTCCCGTTTTATCTGAATCTCAGGTAAAGGACGCCGTTGACAAGTATCGGACCCTGCTGACCAGCGCCGGGGCCGAGATTGTCCACGAGTACAGCATGGGTTTGCGGAAGCTGGCCTACCCGATCAAAAACAAGAATACGGGCTTTTATCAGGTGTTTGAGTTCCAGTGCGAACCCTCACTGATCGACAAACTGAACGTTGAGTACCTCCGTGATGAGCGCATCCTGCGCGATCTGACGATCGTTCTCGACAAGCACGCTATTGACTACAACGCCCGCAAGCGGAACGGTCAGATTGGGAAGAAAAAAGAAACGGCCGAAGCAAAATAACCATGAGCCTCCAGAACGAATCGCTGAACAGCGGCGAAGTCCGCAAAAAATACTGCCGCTTCAAGAAAGCCGGCATCAAATACATCGACTATAAAGATCCCAACTTCCTGCTGAAGTTGTTGAATGATCAGGGTCGTATTCTGCCCCGCCGGATCACGGGCACCAGCCTCAAATACCAGCGTAAAGTAGCGCAGGCCGTTAAGCGGGCGCGCCACCTTGCCTTACTCCCCTTCGTAGCCGATTCACTCAAATAGTTTGCAGTTTTCAGTTTGCAGTTTTTCAGTGGCGCCGCAACGGCCAATGGCCCTAAACGGCGTCTGACTGGTACTGGAAACTCGAAACTGGAAGCTGAAAACTAGTTTTCAGTCATGGAAATCATTCTCAAGACCGATATCACTGGGTTGGGGTATAAGAACGACATTGTTACGGTAAAACCCGGCTATGGTCGTAACTACCTGATCCCGCAGGGATTTGCTATGATGGCAACGCCCTCGAACAAGAAAATTGTAGCCGAAAACATCCGTCAGGCTGCCCACAAAGTCGAGAAAATCAAGAACGACGCCGTGGCGCTGGCCGACCAGATTGGCGACATGAAACTGACCATCGCGGCCAAAGCCGGCGAAACGGGCAAGATCTTCGGTCGCGTGACCAACACGCAGATCGCTGACGCCCTGCGCGAGCAAGGCATCGACATCGACCGCAAGAAAATCACCATCGAAGACGTGAAAACGCTGGGCGAATACCAGGCGACGATCGATCTGCACAAAGAGGTGAAGAAAACGGTAACCGTCGAGGTTGTCGGCGAATAATTTTCAAACCTTATAGGGCTGGGCGCCCCCGTCTAAAACCTATAAGGTTTCAGAAAAAACGGACTCAAAAGGTCCGTTTTTTTGTTTTTCAGGTATGCAGTTTCGTACCGAATTAACGCCCGACAAACTCCCCGTTTCCCTACAGCTTACTGACCGGTTTGTCACGGTTGGCTCGTGTTTTGCTGAGGTGATGGGCCAACGACTGGCCGACCATAAACTCGATGGGCTGGTCAATCCGCTGGGTACGTTGTTCAGTCCCGCGTCGATTAGTCAGGCGCTCACGCTGGCGCTCACAGGGCAAGCGCCCGCCCCCGAGGGCTATGTACAGCGCGACGGCCTCTGGTTTCATTATGCTTTTCACTCGTCGCTCTGGGCTAGCTCGCAGGAAGCGTTGGCCACGTTGTTGCACGAACGGCTGCAACAGGTGGGGCAGGCGCTACGGCAGGCCAACTGGTTGCTGCTTACCCTCGGATCGGCGGTGGTGTACCGACATCGGGAAACGGGGCGCGTGGTGGCCAATTGCCATAAGATGCCGGGTACGTCGTTTGAGAAATACCTGTGCCAGATCGACCACGTCCGCGACGACCTGACGCGCCTATTGCGGCTGTTGCGCCGTCATAACCCTCAGCTACAAATTGTGCTTACCGTCAGTCCGGTGCGGCACGTTCGGGATGGGCTGGCCCTCAACGGAGCCAGTAAAGCCCTGTTACGAACCCTTTGCGCCGAACTGCCCGTCTGGCACCCGCAAACGCACTATTTCCCGGCCTACGAACTGGTGCAGGACGACCTGCGCGACTACCGCTTCTACGAAGCCGACCTGATACACCCCAATGCGCAGGCACACGACTATGTGTTCGCCAAATTTGCCGACAGCGCGTTTTCACCCGACCTTTGCACCTTCGTTGCGGAGTGGAGTCAGATTCGGCGCGCAATGGCCCACCGGCCTCTGCACGGCCCCACCGACGCCCATCGGCAGTTCCTGCAAACCTTGCTGAACCGCTTCGACAACTTGCCCGTTACGATTGATACCACTACCGAACGAGCTGAAATCGAACAACGCTTAACAGGATTATAAATCAGGAAGTATGCGCTATGATTTGATCTGTGCAAAGACGACTGGCTGGTAGCTCCGCCAATTCATCATTCATATTCCCCAGTTCACAATCCTCCAGAGAAATTATGTCAAGCTATAAACTCACCGAACAGACTGTACTGGCGGCCTTGTCCAACGTAGAAGAACCAGACCTCAAGCGCGATATTATCTCGCTGGGCATGGTCAAAGACGTGGTACTGGGCGTTGATTCGGTGCGCTTTACCGTGGTGCTCACCACGCCCGCCTGCCCCTTGAAAGAACTCATCCGGCAGCGGTGCGAGGATGCCATCCACACCCATATCGGTCCGGAAGTGGCCGTACAGGTCGATATGACGGCCAACGTCACGTCGACCCGGAGCGATGCGCCCCTGCTCCCCGGCGTGAAAAACATCATCGCCGTGGCCTCCGGAAAGGGCGGCGTGGGTAAGTCGACCGTTACGGCCAATCTGGCTATTGCCCTGCACAAGTCGGGCGCGAAGGTGGGTATTATCGACGCCGACATTTACGGTCCTTCGATCCCGGTGATGTTTGGTGCCGAAGAGATGCAACCCCAGATTGTGCAGATCGACGGGCAGAACCGGCTCCAACCCATCCGGCAGTTTGGCATCAAGCTCATGTCGATCGGATTTTTGGTACCGCCGGATCAGGCAATGCTCTGGCGTGGGCCGGTAGCGAGCCGGGCCTTGCAGCAGTTCTTCTCCGACACCGAGTGGGGCGAACTCGATTACCTGCTCATCGACCTACCCCCCGGCACTGGCGATATTCACCTGTCGCTGGTACAAACCGTGCCGGTTACGGGCGCCATTATCGTGACCACGCCGCAGAAAGTAGCCATTGCCGACGCCATCAAAGGGCTGGCGATGTTCCGACAGCCGCAGATCAACGTACCTGTACTGGGTATCGTGGAAAACATGGCCTGGTTTACGCCCGCCGAATTGCCCGGCAACAAATATTACATCTTTGGCAGTGGCGGCGCCGCTCAACTGGCCGAGAAGTTCGACGTCCCCGTGCTGGGTCAGGTACCGCTGGTGCAGAGCGTCCGCGAAGCGGGCGACGAAGGCAAACCCGCGCTGGTATCCGACGAAGGACCGGCGACGGAGGCCTTCCGCGAAGCCGCTGAAGCACTGGCTCGCCGGGTCGCTATCCGCAACGCCACGCAGGATCAGACCAAACGCGTTGAGTTCACGCGCGTTTAGTCGGGTCGGCGCCTGATGGCTGTCGGGCAGGGGCACCGCCGGTTCGGCCGAGAATCGGTTTGTGGTGAAACCAGGCCCGACAGCCATCAAACTTTGACCGTTAATTCGTATTTTTACAGAAACAGGACAACGATTTATGCAGGCTGAAACAGCAACCAACCCCCTGATTGACCGCGTCGAGAAAGCCCTCGATAGCATGCGGCCCTATCTGGCGGCAGATGGCGGCAATGTACGGGTACTCGACGTAACGGCAGAGGGTGTCGCGCGGCTCGAACTGATGGGTTCGTGCGGTAGTTGCCCCATGTCGGCCATGACGTTCAAAGGCGGCCTGGAAGACGCTATTCTTCGCGCCGTACCCGAAATTAACCGCGTAGAGGCCGTTAATCTCTCGGCGATGCCCTCTTAACGGCGGCCCCATACAACGAGCTTTCGCCAATTTTTGCCGCCTCAGCACAATAGGCCCGCATTTTGCTAGGTGCTGAGATACATTGGTATTTTCCTCATCGTCCTCGTTGTATCGCATGAAATTTCCGCTGCTCATAGTGGGCCTTTTCTCGGCCATGCTGGGGGTTGCCCAGCCCGCTCCCGTTGCGCAAACTCCGCCGATGGGCTGGTCCAGCTACATGGCCTTGCAGCCTCAGTCGCTGGAAAATGAAGTCCGCATCAATGCCGACTACATGGCCCAAACCCTCAGCGCACACGGCTGGCAATTTGTGCTCGTCGACTACAGTTGGGCCTACCCGAATCCACCGGAAGACAACGGCGGCAATCCCAATCAGTCGCGGCTGGCCAACGGTGATTACGTGCCACTCCTCAACATGGATGCCCACGGTCGGCTCCTGCCCGACCCGCGTAAGTTCCCCTCGTCGAAAGACGGGCAGGGCCTGCGCCCACTAGCTTCGTACCTGCATGGGCTAGGGCTTAAATTCGGGCTTCACGTGATGCGGGGCATTCCCCGTCAGGCCGTTCGGGCCAAGACGCCCATTCTGGGCACCGATGGTATCACCGCCGATCAGATTGCCGATACCGTCAATGTGTGTCCCTGGCTCAACCACATGTATGGGGTCGACATGCGGAAACCCGGCGCGCAGGAGTACTACAATTCCCTGCTCGAACTGTATGGCCAGTGGAACGTCGATTACATCAAATTTGACGACATGGGTCAGCCGGGTAACCCGTCGGTATACCACAAAGAGGAAGTGGAAGCCGTGCGGAAAGCCATCGACGAACTGCGGAGACCCATCATCTTCAGCGTGGCCTACGCGCAACCGTTCGACAACAGCGACCACCTACGCCAACACGCTAACCTGTTCCGAATCAGCAACGATGCCGTCACCAACTGGGAGCAGCTGAAAAAACAGTTCGACTACGGCGCGCAGTGGTCCACGGTCGCCAGCGCCGGTCACTGGCCCGACGCCGATCGGCTGCCGCTGGGTTGGCGCCCGAAACGGAACGTACCTGGCGAAGCCTTTACCGATGCCGAGCAACGTACCCGGCTGACCCTCTGGTGCATGCTGAAATCGCCCCTGATGCTCGACGGTAACCTGCCCGACTGTACGCCCTTTGCGGCCAGCCTGCTCACCAACGACGAAGGCTTGGCCGTGAACCAGGAAGCGACCAACCCTCGGCAACTGAGCCGCACCGACGATCTGGCAATCTGGGTATCCGATGCCCCCGACGGGCAAACGAAAAACGTAGCCCTGTTCAACCTTTCCAACGAAAGCCGCCCCGTAACCCTCACCCTGAGCGACGTGGGCATTCCCAAAAAAGCGAACATCCGCGACGTGTGGGGCAAGGCCTACAAAGGCCAGTTCAAGAAAACGTTCACCCATCAGCTCGGCCCCCACGATGCAGTGCTGCTACGCGTCGCACCGGTTCAGTGAAGGTGCTTTGCGAGACCTTATAAGGTAGTAAGGCCTAAACGAATTGATTGCTTTCTGGATCGTTTGCCAAACATTGTTTGGAGTTATTGCATAATCGCAAGCAAAACATGCATCTTTTAAACATATTTTAGCCGGTTACGCTTCTAATCGCGCGTATGTGTATTTTCACAGGATCAGAATAGCCTGTTCCCACTGACACCCATGACACGACGCGATTTTATTCATTCGACTTCGGCGGGATATGCATCGCTGCTCGCCTGGGGTCTGCTGGCACCGGCGCCCGCTTCCGCCTTCAACCTGCCACCCAACGGGGTTAGCGCCACGGGTAAGGCCCGCCGCGTGGTGATCTTGGGCGCCGGGCTGGCGGGATTGGCTTCGGCCTGGGAGCTGGGCAAACTCGGCTACGACTGCACCGTGCTCGAAGCCCGCAGCCGGTCGGGTGGCCGCGTCTGGACGGTGCGGGGCGGCACCTCGGAGACCGAACTTGGCGGCACAGCCCAGACCTGCCGCTTCGACGACGGCTATTATTTCAACGGCGGGGCCGCCCGCATCCCGCACCATCACCAGCTCACGCTCCAATATTGCCGCGAACTGGGTGTACCGCTCGAAATTTTCAACGGGGGCAACGAAGCCGCCTACCTGTACAACGATCAGGCTGAGGGTACTACGGGTACAGGTTCGTTTGCCAACCGGCGCATTCGGGTGAAGGAGTACCACAACGATATGCGCGGCTACACGGCCGAGTTGCTCACAAAAGCGCTCGATCAGGGCGCGCTCGACAAAGAGCTGACCAAGGAAGACATCGAAAAGCTGGTCGATTTCCTGAAAAACGAAGGCGACCTCAACACGGCGCATCTTTACAAAGGCACCAACCGGCGCGGCTACAAAACCGAACCCGGCGCGGGCGCCACGGCCGGTATCACCACCGACCCCTACGGCCTCACCGACATTCTACGGTCGGGGTTCATGCAGCCCGTTTTCTACAACGTCGGCGATTACATTTACGAACAGCAAACGACGCTGCTTCAGCCCGTGGGCGGCATGGATGCCATTCCCAAAGCCTTTGAAAAACGGCTGGCGGGCAAAATCCTGTTCAACGCCCCCGTGACCGAACTCCGCAAAACCGAAAATGGCGTGCGGGTCGTGCACCAGAAAGGCGGCAAACCCACCGAACTGCTGGCCGATTTCTGCGTCTGCACGTTGCCCCTACCCGTACTCAAAAACCTTGAATCGGATTTGTCGGGCTCGGTCAAACGCGCCGCCGACTTTGTGCCGTACATCAAAACGGGTAAAATCGGGTTGCAATTCAAACGCCGGTTCTGGGAGGAAGACGATGGGATTTACGGCGGCATTTCGCGCACCAACATGGACATCAACCAGATCTGGTATCCGTCGTTTGGCTTCCAGAAACCCAAGGGCGTGCTCATCGGCTATTACAATTTCTACAGCCGGGCCGAAGCCGTAGGCGCTCTGCCCGTTGCCGAACGCCAGAAACTAGCGCTGGCACAGGGGCAAAAGATTCACCCCCAATACGCCACCGAGTTCGACAACGCCTTTTCGCTGGCCTGGCACCGCATTCCTTATTCGGAGGGCGGCTGGGCGTTGTACGACGACACCGTCCGGCGCAAACAATACCCCGCCTTGCTCGAGCCCGACGGCGCTATTTACTTTGCCGGCGAACATACCACGTACCTGACAGCCTGGATGGCCGGCGCCCTTACCTCGGCCCGCCGCGCCGTCGAAGCCATTCACGCCCGGGTGGGATAGACAACCTAGTTTTCGGTCGTCAGTTTACAGTAGCCTATGAAACATGGGCAGGTCTGTAGACGTAGCCACTGAAAACAGTAAACTGAAGACTGAAAACCAGCAAACTATGAAGCGTACCCTGATTACCTCCCTCTTCACGCTGCTGACGGCGCTGATCACCAACTTTTTCGCCCAGCGGGTGATGGCTCAGTCGTCGCCGGGCGTGCTGACCGCCGACCAGGCGACGGCTGTAAAAGCCATTCGCATCGCTAACCTCGACAAAGACACCTACTTCAAGTCGGGTGGGTTTATTCTGGAACGCTACGAAGACCGCCCCGCCTACGTGTTTACCTACAGCGACGGCATCACGCGGAAAGTGTATCTGTATAAAGTCTACAGCGCCGCCGACACCAAAGAGCTTGGGTTGCTGGCGCTGTATCAGAACGGCAAAACCAACGAGGTGAAGTCGTTTGTGATTCCCGGTTCGGGAGCCGACCGCAAAGCCTGGGACGCCTATATCGACGACCTGAAATATGTAGGCGAAAAAGAACCGGGCCTCATGTCGACGCTGACGTTTGTGCTAAGCCGCGAACTAAGTGGCCTGATGGGCGGTAACGGATCGGCCAAGGCCGACGATGGCGTCAAGAAGAAAGAAGAATACAACTTCTGCTTCGGCCCCACGGCCCGCGTGACGCTGCCTAACGGCGACACGAAAGCGATCAGCCAGGTACGGACCGGCGACGAAGTATTAGGCTACGACGCCGCATCGAACACGCTGGTTTCTAGCCGCGTAACGGCCGTCGATACGCATGCAGGTACGTTCCGGCTGGTGGGGGTCTGGCTGGTGCCGACGCAGGAACTGACCGCCAGCCGCGCTACGTACCCAGCCCAGCCGGTGCTGCTCGAAGCCACCGCGACCCACCCCGTGCTGACCGCCACCGGCCGCAAATCGCTGGGCGACGTAACAACGGGCGACACGCTGTATCGCTACGAAAACAACCGACTCGTGCCGTATCAGGTGGTTCGGGTGGGCACGACGGGGCAAGCCGTTGAGCGCCTTTATAACCTACGTACCCAGCCGGGCGGCTATGTGGTAGATGGCACGGTTGTGCTGGACAAATAAAGGCGGGCCGACCACTTTTGGCTAACTTGCCGCATGATTTGGTCCCGAATAGCCGCCTTTATCTTATCGAATCGGCTGGTGTTACTCATCCTGGTGGCAGTAGGCACCGTGTTCATGGGTTACCATGCCGCTCAGGTGAAACTGTCTTACGAATTTGCCAAAATCCTGCCGGTTACCGACCCCGATTACAAGCAGTATCAGGCGTTTAAAGAGCGGTTTGGCGAAGACGGCAACATCATGGTGGTGGGGGTCGAAACCGATTCGATGTACCAGTTGCCCTTCCTGCGTGACTGGCAGCAGCTTAATCGGCAGATCAAACAGATCGACGGCATCCGCGACGTGGTGTCGAACACGGGGCTGTATACGATTCGGCTCAACGACAGCACCGACCGATTTCAGTTGCAGCCCGTTGCCAAAGAGCTTCCCACTACGCAGGCCGAAGCCGATAGCCTGCGGGCCACGCTCGGTCGCCTGCCCTTTTATCAGGGGCTGGTTACCGATTCATCGGGCCGGGCGCACTTGATGGCCGTTTCGTTCGACCAGAAAAAGCTAAATACGAAAGGGCGCATTGCCACGGTCCGGCAGGTCGAGCAACTGGTCGATGCCTTCGGCGAACGCCACCACACGACCGTGCACCTGTCGGGATTGCCCTACATCCGCACGGAATTCACGGCCAAAGTAAGTCGGGAGCTGGGGCTGTTTATGGGCCTTGCCTTTCTGGTTACGGCTTCCATCCTGTTCATTTTTTTCCGGTCGGCGTCGGTGGTCGGCATCAGCATGGCCGTGGTGGCGGTAGGCGTGGTATGGGCGCTGGGCTACCTGGTCTTGCTGGGCTACAGCATCACCATCCTGTCGGGCCTGATTCCGCCCATCCTGATCGTCATTGGGGTACCCAACGCCATTTTCCTGCTCAACCGCTATCATGACGAGCTCAACAAAGGCCTGCCGCAACGCGAGGCCCTGAGCGTAGCGATTGCCAAAGTAGGCGAAACCACTTTCTTCGCCAACGTCACCACGTCGATCGGCTTCTTCGTCTTCTACTTCACGGCCAGCCCGTTCCTGCTCGAATTTGGCCTGATTGCCGCCCTCGGCATCATGACCACCTTCGCGACGTCGCTGATCCTGATTCCGGTGGTCTTCAGCTACCTGAACGTACCCAGCGAAAAACACCGCAGTCACCTCGACAGCCCGCTGGTCACCCGGTTTCTGGTTTGGGTCGATGGGCTCGTGCATCGGCGGCGGGCGGCGGTTTATCTGTTTGTCGGTGTGTGCGTCGTGGCGGGTCTGGTCGGAATGAGCCTGATTCGGGCAACGGGCTATATGGTCGACGATCTGCCCAAAAACGACCCCATCTACACCGATCTGAAGTATTTCGAGAAGACCTATAAAGGTGTACTGCCCTTCGAGGTCAGCATCGACGCCGGGCGGCCGGGGCGCGTGCTGACGCCTCCTACCCTCAACAAGATCAGGCAGTTGCAGCGTGAATTCGGGCAGCACCCTGAACTGGCCCGGCCGCTGTCGGTGGTTGAGGCGGTGAAGTTTTTCTACCAGGCTTACCGGGGTGGCGATCCGCGCTATTACCTGCTACCTCCGGCGCTAGAAATGGCCAAACTGCAACGCTACACCAGTCAGTTGAGCACCGGCACCAAGCGCACCGGCTCGGTGAGTCTGGCGTCGTATGTCGATACCAGCCGCCGATATACCCGGGTGAGTTTTCAGGTGGCCGATATCGGCTCGACCCGGCTGCGCGCGCTGATCGACCAACTCCAGCCCCGCGCCGACTCCATCTTTAATTTCGACCGCGAAACAGGCCGATGGGTTGACTCGGCTGATCGCTACGCCGTGAACATCACCGGCAACAGCGTCACGTTTACACGGGGCAACGAATACCTGCTCCGCAACCTCGCCGAAAGCACGCTGCTGGCCATCGGGCTGGTATCGGTGATCCTCATCATTCTGCTGCGCGACGTGCGGCTGAGTCTTACGGCCATTGTGCCGAGTATCGTGCCGCTGATCGTGACGGCGGGGTTGATGGGCTATTTTCACATCAACCTCAAGCCTTCGACCATCCTGATTTTTAGTATTGCGTTCGGTCTTTCGTCCGACGGCACCATTTATTTCATCACCAAATACCGCGATGAACTGCGCGATAAGAGCGTCGACGTGGCCGAGGCGATATCGCGGACCATCCGGCAAACGGGCGTCAGCATGGTTTACACGGCATTTATTCTGTTTGCGGGCTTCGCCATTTTCACCGCCTCCACCTTTCAGGGAACCGTGTCGCTGGGCATTCTGGTGTCGATTACGCTGCTGATGGGCATGACCTCGAACCTGATCCTGCTGCCAGCTTTCTTGATGACGGTTTACAACCGGCGGCAACGAAAAAAGGTAACGGTTTCGTAAGTTTCGGTTGCAAGCAAGTAGTACCAAATGGTCGATTTCTTTGACTACTATTTCAACGGTTACGTAACCGTTGGAATCCTGCTTGGTACGTACGGCACAACTCACTTATGAAACGATTTTACAGTTTCCTGCTTTTCCTGGCCTGGTCAATCAGCCTCTGCGCACAGCCACTCAAAGCGCCAAAAGGCACGCCCACCGTTCATTTCACGCTAACGGATAGCACCGTCGTTTCGGGCAAAATTATCCGGCAGGACAGCGCCACCATAGCCGTGCAGCGGCCGGGCAAGTACGTAACGTACCTGCAACCCAACCAGATCGTCCGCATCACCACGACCCGCCCCGCCAGACAAGCCAACCCGACAAAAATCACGTCGTTCAGCCTGCGCGACGGCGCGACGGTCAGTGGTCAGGTTGTTCGCCAGACACCCGTAGCGGTGGTCGTCCGGCAAGCCAACGGCACCCAAAGCTACATCGACCCGGCCGACATCCTCAGCACATCGACCATGGCAACGGAAGCGGCGAGCAGTGGCCCCAAAGCCATTGCCTCCGATGCCATCGGGGCCCCGTATCTGCTCAGTGGCCGCACGGCCTACACGCCCAGCGCTGGGACGGTCTATTACCGCAACACGTACCTGATCCGCAACGAGGCCGAAGTGGGCATTACCAACGGCTGGAGCGCCGGGGTGATTACCAACCCATCCTGGAATTTCGTGTATGAGACGTCGTCCTATCTCAGTGAAGCGATTTATACCAGCACCGATTTTGGTACACAGGTATACACGCGGGTTGGCGTTCCTATTGGCAAAAGCATCCGGTTGGGTGCGGTGCTTACCACTCACTTGCAACGCCAGTATACCTTGAACTCATTTGATATCAGGAGCTACATCAGGAGCAGTCTATTGGGGCAAGTACTAGCTTCATTTGGCAAACCACAAAACAACATCACGTTAGGGTATACGTTCCGAATCGATGACAACCTGATGTTCCTACAGGATTTCGGCATGCTGACGATCGGTACAATTCAATACCTCAGTCCGTCACTTTCGGTCGTCAGTGATAATCGCATTCGGATACACGGCAATTCATATGGCCCTGCGACCCGCCTCTCGGCGGCTCTACGCATCCGCAAGAGAAGCCACGCATTCGATATCGGCATTTTTTCGTATACACAGCAGTCATTCTCCAACATCAATTATACGAGTAGAACGAAGCTCTATGCCTACCCCTACCTAAGCTACGCCGTACAACTCGGCGGCAGGCGTTAGTCGGCTTGTGTTCCGTTGACGAGTTTCAGTGTTTCGCGGTAAATCACGTTGCGCTTCCAGAACAATTGCGACGCCATCGGCACGTGTTTTTTACCGGGCAGTACGGTGTATTGGCTTTTCACACCCAGCGCCAGCAGTTTTTCGTGGAAACTTTTGGCACCGTCGATGATGCTCGGGTACGTATTGCCACCCACATACAATAGCGTCGGTGGCGCAGCCGGACCACTTGCCCCGCCTGAACGCACCTGATAAAACGGCGAAACGTCGCGCCAGCCCTCGGGCTTGTTACCGAACGGGATCAGGTACTGCCTGTCAGATGGGTACTTCATTTCCTTTAGGTAATCGTACATGTTGATCCCCGCCGGATCGTCGAGGATAGCGCCTTTGACGGGGTTTTGCGCCAGCCCCAGTTTGGTAAAATAAGTATCCTGAACGGCCAGCAACGCCGCCAGCCCACCGCCCGCCGAGTGCCCCATGACGTAGATCCGGCCGGGGTCGCCGCCAAAGTCAGCAATGTGGTTTTTGACCCACAGAATTGCCTGTGCGCAATCGTCGGCCATAGCAGGCACCTGCACCTCGGGCGAGAGTCGGTAGCTCGGAATCACGGCCACTACGCCCTGTTTGGCCAGTCGTCGCCCGATAAACCAATAAATGTTTTTGCTGCCACTATTCCAGTTGCCGCCGTGGAAAAACACAACGACCGGGGCGGGCCTGTTCGCTTTTCCGTTGGGTCGGTACACATCGAGCACGTTCTTTTCCGGATTGAAATCGGCGCTGGTCTTGGCTTTGTAGGGGATGTCTTTGGTTCGTTTGCTGGTAAACGAAATGGCAGACACCTGGGTCGATAGAAACAGCAATAAAGCGGCTAAAGGCCGGGCATAAACAGGCATAGCAAATAGGTGGATGATCGTGAAGGCAGGAGTCGATGCGGCGATTGGCCGCAACGTACCCAGCTAGTAACACCGCTAGCTACGTTGCAGTTTAATTTCTGTAGTTTCGCCTCTCATGGAAGAGCGCGACCCAGCCACCACCAACGGCCCCATCACTCCCGAAGAACGTACCTACGTTGTCGATACCCTACTCGCTACCCGCGACGCCCTACGCCAGGCGGTGTCGGGCTTATCCGACGACCAGCAACGCTATAAAACCGCGCCCGACCGCTGGTCGATTACCGCCTGTATGGAGCATATCTATCTGGTTGAACGGGGTATTTCAAAAGCCATACACACCGCGATGCTTGCCCCCGCCGATCCAGACCGGCGCATGGCCATCAAGGTATCCGACCTGTTTGTGATCAAGGCGGTACGTAGCCGGGGCGTAACCATCCCGGCGCCCACGCCATTTGTACCCACGGGCCGTTTTGCCGACGTACCCAGCGCCCTGGAAGCCTTCGAGCAACAACGCGCCGCTACCCTTACGTTTGCCGAGACCGCCGCGGCCGACATGCGGGTTCATTTTTTCGAACACCCCGTGCTGGGTACGTTGGATGCCTACCAGGCCCTGCTGGTCATTGCCTCCCACGGCGAACGGCATCGCAAACAAATCGAAGAGATCAAAGCCAGCACTGCCTTCCCGGCCTAAGCGGGCTGATTATTTCCGTCGGCCGGGTTTATACGATCGGCCGTACTTCGCTTTCTTCTCGGCTTCGTAATCGCGCCGCACGTTGACTTTCTGGTTGTGAGCCGCTTTCTCATGAAATGCCGGGCCAACCTCGTCGCGCTTGGGCACTTTCGGCTGCACAATTTTCATCTTTATCTCCGGCTTTTCGGCATCGGTCAACACCGTCGAGATTGGCAGCTTATCGGGCAGCGGTATCACTGGAATGGCGGTCTTCATCAGTGCTTCGATGGCGGCCTGCCGCTCGGCATCGGCCTCGGTGATGAAGGCAATCGCAATGCCTTTCTGGTCGGCCCGGCCCGTGCGCCCGATGCGGTGAATGTAGCTTTCGGGCTCATCAGGCAGATCGAAGTTAATCACGTGCGATACCCCCAGCAGATCGATACCGCGCGATACCAGATCGGTGGCGATGAGCACGCGTAGTTCGCCCGCGCCAAACCGCCTTACCGCTTCGAATCGGTAGGTCTGGGCTTTATCGGCATGAATCACGCCCACCGAGTCGATAAACCGGCGATCAAGATCATCAAACAGCTGATCGGCCATGGCTTTCGTCGCCACAAACACCAGCACTTTCGTCATGGTGCTGTCTTCCTGCAACAGCCGCTCCAGCAGATTCAGTTTGGTGTTGTAATTGGGTACGTTGTAGGCCGATTGCAGAATGCCTTTCAGCGGCGTACCGGCCGGGGCAGCTTCCACACGCACAGGATCGTTAAAGAACGTACCCGGCGTCGACACGCCCAGCAGTTGCTCCACGTCGTCGGTGAGGGTAGCCGAGAATAGCAGGTTCTGCCGCTTGGTCGGTAGCAGGTCGAGGATAGCCGTCAATTGTGCCCGAAAACCGAGGTTCAACATTTCGTCGAACTCATCGATCACCAGCCGCTTCAATTGCTTCGTCTTCAGCACATTACTCTTCAGCAGATCGACCGCCCGACCTGGTGTGGCGACTAGGATATCAGCACCAGCCTGCACCTGCGCCGCCTGCGGTTTGAGGTTCACGCCACCATAGACGCCTACCGTCAGCACGTTCATGTATTTGGTCAGGGCCGTGACAGTTTCCACTACCTGCACCACCAGTTCCCGCGTGGGCACCAGCACCAGCAACTGGGGCGTGTGGGTCGGCGAAAACTGATACTGCCGCAGCGAAGGCAGCAGATACGCAATGGTTTTCCCGGTGCCCGTCTGGGCGATGCCGCACACGTCGCGCCCCGACATGGCCACCGAGAATACCTTTTCCTGAATGGTGGTCGGTTGGGTATAGCCCAGATCGGCCAGCGCGTTCAGGAGTGGCTTATTGAGATTGAGGTCGTTGAACGTCATGGGGGAGGTGATCGATGATGCAGTTATTTGGTACGCTATCTCAGAGATGCGGCGTACCAAACAACCACTCCGGCTCACTTATAATTCTCGATCGCGCCGCGAACATTACCGAAACGGGCCAGCAGGTCGTTGGCGACCTCTTCCGACACGTTCAGTTCGTCCATCACCATCCGGGCAGCGCGCTGTTGCAGTTTGATGTTAGACAGTTGCATATCGACCATCTTATTGCCCTTGACCCGACCCAGTTGAATCATAACGCTGGTCGACAGCATATTCAGAGCGAGTTTCTGGGCTGTACCGGCTTTCATGCGTGTGCTACCCGTCACGAATTCGGGGCCAACCACTACTTCAACGGGAAATTCAGCCGCCTGCGCCACCGCCGATCCGGGATTGCAGACAATACAGCCCGTGAGGCAACCGGCCGCGCGCGCCTGATTCAGCCCGCCAATGACGTAGGGCGTCCGGCCAGAGGCAGCAATGCCCACCACCGTATCGACCGGTTCAATTTTGTAAGCGCTCAAGTCGATCCACGCCTGATTAGGATCATCCTCGGCAAATTCGACCGCCTTCCGAATAGCGCCATCACCACCGGCAATCAGGCCCACCACGAGGTCGTGCGGGACGCCATAGGTCGGCGGACACTCCGAGGCATCCACCACGCCTAACCGGCCGCTTGTGCCGGCGCCAATGTAAAACAGCCGCCCGCCTTCGCGCATGCGGGCCACTACCTGCGTTACGAGCGCTTCGAGTTGCGGAATGGCTTTCGCCACGGCCAGGGGCACGGTTTGGTCTTCGCGGTTGATATTGGTCAGCAGGTCGTGGACCGACATCTGCTCAAGATGCTCGTAGTGGGAGGTCGATTCGGTAATCATAAATACGTTCGGAATGCCGTCGTTGAGGATGCAAAACTACCACTTAAGAACGTTTCTTACCGAAAAGCTGAAGTGTAAATGGGTGACGCACCCACCTACGGCCGTATGACTGCCTGTAAGCCAGCACCGCTGCCAATCCGCAATTGTCCAGTAGCCTCATACTGCACCTGTTTTGCCACCCCGCTGCTATTCGCTGGCAGTGTGACGACATGACGGAGTAAAACCGCATCGGTAACGCCGGGCACACAGTTGCAGGACCAGGTTGTCGGGTCGCTCCAGGTTCCGTTTTTCACCGTATATAAGCCCAATAGAGCCGGGCGTTTCAGTCTGATCAGGGTCGTCTGGGAATAGGGTAAGTCAGTGCATTGGCTACGTATCTGCCACTCATAACTACCGCCGGTTGCCAATCCGGTCAATGTGTAACTTGTCCCCATGACCCCTGCGACAGTATTCCAAGCGTTGGTTCCTGCCAAGCGCCATTGTAGTTCGTAGGGGCCATTTCCGAAATTGTCCTGCCAACGTAACCGCACCGATGTTGGGCTTACTACTTCCGTCTGTGGCCGGGTGGGAAAGCTGCAAAAGAGCTGAAATATATAGGCATCTGTCTGATAATACTGCCCACAGGTCGCTCCAACCTGCCACTCGTATGTCCGATTTGTGGCCAGTCCGGTCAATGAATAAGGGCTACTAATTCCGGTGATACTCTGCCAAATGGATGTTCCTTTTTCTCGCCAGCGAAGCCCATACAGGTTAAGTTGTTGATACAGATCGATCGGACTAGCCTGCCAGCGCAGTAAAACGGTGGTAGGGTCCGTAGGTGTGGCCGTTTGATTGTATACTGAAGGGGAAGTACAGGTCAATACAAAATCAGATCCGCTTTTGTACGAAGCCTCTACGTCGGGCGCGCAGCTACTGCGTACTTGCCATTGATAGGTAATGCCAGCCGTTAGGTTCTGAATAAGCGCAGATTGGCCTTCTACCAACGTACTGGTCCAGACGGTTGTGTTAATCGGCCGCCAACGAACCACGCTCACAACGCTCCCTCCAGTCCAGCTAAGCTGAGCTCTGTTAGGATTGAGCATCCCCATAGACCACAGGTTGGTTGCAGCAGCACATTGGGTGGTGAAGCGGACTGCAGGCGTGAAGCTGGGCAATCCATTGTTGAGGCAATCGGCAGCTACTGCGGCCTCATAAGTGGTGGCGGCTGTCAGGTCAGTCAGGGTGTAGACAGACGTGCCCGTTATGCGCCGTTCAATCCATGGCTGCGTACCAACGACCCGGTAACGAAGTATGTATTGGGATGACTCCGTTTGCCAGGTCCATTTTAGTAGGGCTGCTGTGGGTGACGTTCGTTCGGCATTCACCTGGTAAACAACCGGGCAGATTGTTATAAAGGTGACGATGCTGGAGTACCGTTGAGGAACACCATCGAACATCGGAGCGACCCGCCATTCGTACGGGGTACCCGCCTGCAAACCCGTTAGTGAATTGACCGCGCCGGTCTGCACAAGAGCCGTGTTCCAGCCAACATTACCCGCCATGCGCCATTGCAGCATGACATCGGCGCTAGACGATACCCAATTCAATTGGGCAGAAGTAGGTTTGACGTTGTAAGCATACAGATCCGTCACGGTTGGTACCAGGGTCGTGAAGGTGGTTGTCGCACTGTACGTTAACGCACCGTCGCCGTTCACCAGCACCAATCGGGCAACGTACTCCGTACCGGGTGTCAGGTTCTGAAGCAGCAGCGATTGGGTTGTCAGCAGTCCCGTATTGCTCCACTCAGCGGCTCCTGCTTCCCGCCATTGAACTCGGTAGGCCGACGACCCGCCGTAGATGATGGCTAAGCGCGCCTCGGTCGGGGTTATGCCACCAATTACATAGATGTAGCCCTGATCGACACCAGTCTGAAATGTATTGATTGACGAAAATACCGAACGAACGTTCCCGTCGCAGGTAACCTGTGTACGGTACTCATACGTCGCCCCAGAAGTTAATCCGGTCAGCGTAACCGGGCTGCTCGAAGCAGCCACGGCAGACCAAGTCGTCGACCCACTGAGTCGCCACTGGACAACTGCCACTTCGCCCGACTCCCAGCGGATTGATGCAGTCCGGTAGTTGGCACTAGCATATACATTAGTAAGTGGTCGACAGATCGTCCGAAATGTAGCCGCTGTACTGACCTGCCAAGCACCATCGGTTTCGCAGTAGGTACGGATGCGCACTTCGTACGTGGTGTTAGGCGCCAATCCGGTCAGAAACGCCGTGGAGTTACGTTGCGCAGGCCAGTCAGACCAGTTAACCATGTTTTGTACCCTGTACTGAACGATGGCGGATCCCGAGAAAGGGGTGCTTTCGCTGAAACCCCAAAATATAGTTGCCGAAGTAGAACCGGGTGCGGTTGTTATGTAGGCCGGTTTCATCAGCGTACAGCCATTGGCGGGAAGATCCGTTCGAAACGAAGATCCAGTCACAAAATCACTGTTCGTATTTCCCCAGCATACCGACGCGATTCGCCACTCATACGCTTGGTTAGGTACAAGGCCAGCCAGCGTGTATTTGTTATAACCCGGCGACTGAGAACCCGTCGAGGCGGTAATCGACATCCACGTTGTCGTCGTTGCGATGCGCCATTGCACAATGGCCTGCGCGCCGCCATACCAGCCTATCTGCACGCTCGTTCCATCGAGTACTGTCCGTTCCAGACTGTAAGGGGATTGGCACGAGAGGGTCGCGTAAGTCGAATAGCTATAGCTTGAACGCATCCCATCCCGTTCGGCACGTACCTGAAACTCATAATTTTTACTATACTGTAACCCACCAACTGACCACTTCAATTGCGGCCACTCAATCATCGCCTGACCTGCGGGTACACTTACTGTACTCCAGCTGCCGCCGTCTGTCAGCCTGTATTGGATCGTAAAAGCGGTTGATCGAGTTTCTTCAATGGTCGCCTTGGGATGTTGCCACAGCACATCGACGGACGAAGCCGACGTAACTTGCGGATACCCGATTTCGGGCGATCCGAAGGTTAGCTGAAACGGATAGCTTGACGAAAACGCGCTGTTGACAGTCGTTGAGCAAACGCTCTGAAGTTGGTATTCATACGTAGTACCGGGCTTTAGGTCAGGAATCGAATAATTAGGTTGGCCCGTCACATCCGAAAGCCAGTCAGTACTGCCAACAGCTCGCCAACGCAACCGGTAGCTATCCGTGCTTGTACGGCTATACCATGACACCTGAAACCGCGAGTTATCTATTTGAGAGCCATTGTAGACAGTTGGCGCTAAACAGCTAATGACAAACGCCGGGCCGTCTACCCAAAGCCCGACAGATTCGTTCCCGCAAACTCCCCGTATCCGCCATTCATACGTTGTATCAGTGAGCAGCCCATACAAGGTGAACGTTTTGTTGCCAGGCGGAGCAGGCGAGGCGGGCTCGGCTTCGTCAGCGGGTACCGTTTTGCTAATCCAATTGCCGTTACCAGCGGGGCGATATTGAATTTCGTATTGACCGCTGTTGCTTTGGCCGTACCAGCTCAGTGCAACGCCACCCCCAGGCTTATAAAACGTGACCTGTAGGTTATTAAGCGCGCCATTACACTGTGTTACAAATGTCTGCGCGGTACCAAATGGAGCCGAGTCGTTTGCCTTGCAGGTGGACCGAACCTTCCATTCATAAATCTGACCGGCAGTCAGCCCACTCAGCGAATAGGTTGTGGTGGTAATGCCAGTGATGGTTGTCCAAGTGGCAGGCCCCGACAACGTCCGGTATTGAATCTCATAGCCTAGGCGCAGTTCAGTTGCTCCGCCGTTCCACGACAGCGTAGCCGAGTTATTGGTAACCTCTTGCGTCTGATACTGGTACGGTTGAAAACAGTTGAGCGAAAAATAGCTTTGGCTGCTGAAGTCACTGCGTACACCAGCCTCGCAGACCCGGCGCAACTGCCAGTAGTAACTTTGACCCGGCGTAAGGCCCGTCAGGGTATACGGTGAAGACGTTATACCCGAAACCGTCGTCCAGGAATACGCATCAGACGTGCGCCATTGCAGTTCTGCCGTAGTAGTCGGTACTTTGTTTTGCCACGTCAGCCGGACCGACGAACCGCTGAGGGCTTCGGTATTAAATTGCGTGAACGGAGCATAGCAGGGTACCGAATATGTCTGTATTGGTGAAAACTCCGAGATTTCCGATGGCGAGCAGACGTGTCTTACCCGCCATTCGTAGATGACACTAGCGAGTGGACTGCTTATTACGTAATTCGCCTGCGTTAGTCCAGTGGCTACTGACCAGCCCGACGTACCACTCACCCGCCATTGCACCTCATACCTCCAGTCCTCAAGCCCTACCCAGCTTAACCGCAGATCGTTTTCGTTGGTAAGCTGGGCCGAAAGGCTGGTGGTAACAGGAGCACAGCTGGTCGTAAATACACGCACGGTCGAATAATCAGATGGAACACCACCTGCACAGGCCCCATTAACGCGCCATTCGTAGGTGGTATTATTAGCTAGGCCCGTCAGTTCATAGCCGGCGGCGGACACGTCGCGGATAACCGTCCAGGTAGACGTACCCGCTACTCGATAGCTCACATCTACCGCGGTGGAGGCTAACCAGCTTACTGCGGCAGCATTATGCGTTATCGCTAATGTGGTTAGCTGAGTCGGTACGGCACATTGCGTTTGAAACAGCGATGAAGCCGAATAGGCCGATTTTTCGGTTGCTGAACAGGCTGAACGTACCTGCCATTCGTAGTACATATTCGGGCTGATTGGCTGTAGTCCGTAATCAGCACTGGCCAGATTAGCTATCTCTGTCCAAGTACTGGCCCCGACTGGCCGCCAGCGTAGATCGACAGCGTAGACATTCGGCGCATTACTCCAGCGCAGTTCTACAGCGTTTGTGTTTGCCGCCAGCACACTCAAATTCTGCGGGGCCGCACATTCGGTGCGAAAGATCACCGAACTCGTAAAGTCTGACCACACATTTTCGGCGCAACGGGTACGTACCCGCCATTCAAACGTCGTGTTGTTAGGCAGGTTTTGCAGAGTGGTCGCGTTACCAGAAAGGTCCCCAGCCACTGTCCAGGAGCTGCTTCCTACGGGACGCCACTGCACCTCATGCGCTGCATTGACGACGCCAGACTGCCACTGTAGCCTAGCCGATTGATGAGTGACGTCGCTGGTTGATGGGCTGCTCGGGCTGGCGCAGATGGTCTGAAACGTTCGGGTCTCCGACACCTGTGACGTATCTCCAACCGAACAGATGGCACGTACCCGCCACTGGTAGACGGTGTTATTCGTTAGGCCGGTCAGTGATAGTGTCGACGAACTTTGCGGCGGCAGGGACGTCCAGTTCGTTTGCGACGTTGCTTTATACTGGACCTGCCCGGTGACGTTGCCACAGCACTGGTACCAACTCAGTTGAGCCGACTGGTAGGTAACGGCACTTACGTAAAGATTATACGGAGGCGTCGCACAGTTGGTCTGCGCGATTGTCAGGTGGGCAATAGAGCAAAAAATAACAAAGAGCAGGTAGCGTATTTGCATAGAACCAGGATAAAGGTCGAGGTGGGAGTAGGTTAGTATGAATCTACTTTCTTGGCAAAACGTAAGCAGACTACGCTAACATTTTGGCGCAACTATCCTGCCAATATGGTTGACAATGTACCTGATCAACGTGCTATCATATGCTACTTAACGACACCTATTTCCGGCGCTACGACGAAACCGACGACGGCCAGTTTTACCAGTTGCCCCGGCTGGTGGTGCACATCGACGAACCGGCCATTACCGCCACGACGCAACTCTTCGGCGAGTTATTACCCCCCGGCGGTGCCATCCTTGATCTGATGAGCAGCTGGCGCAGTCACCTGCCAACCGACGTCATTTACGGGCGCGTGGCTGGCCTGGGTATGAACGCGACCGAATTGGCTCAAAACCCGCAACTCACCGACCACATCGTGCAAAACCTGAACGAGCAACCGACGCTCCCGTATGCCGATGCCGAGTTTGATGGCTGCGTGCTTACCGTTTCGGTACAATACCTGACCCAACCGGTGGCGGTGTTTCGAGAGGTTGGTCGTGTGTTGAAACCGGGCGCGCCCTTTATCACCGTCTTTTCCAATCGGATGTTTCCGACGAAAGCGGTGGCCGTTTGGCAGGCGCTGGATGATGCCGGTCATGCCCAATTGGTCGAGACGTATTACCAGCAGACGGGTCTGTTTACAACCATCCTTACCGAAGACCGTAGCCCGTTTCCACGCCGGAGCGACCCACTTTTTGCCACAATCGGGGTTCGCCGTTGAAAAGCGGTTCTTTTTTGAAAAATTATCGATCAATTTTTCAAGGCGTAAACTAAACTCACAACACGGTCGTTTACCATACAACTGCGAAACAAAAAGCCCCGACCACATAGGCCGGGGCTTTTCTATTTATGGCAGACGCCTGCTTAGACCGCGTCAAAGAGGTGATCGCGAAAAGACGAACAGCGCCAGTACCACCACAACCAGCGCCGACAACCCGAAGGCTACGGCGTTGCGCGCCAGCAGACGCGGTGCCGGCCAGCCCAGTTCGGCACGAATCACGTAGTAGTAGCTTAGTCCTACCAGCAGGCCACCCAGAAAACCGCCGAGGTGCGCGGCGTTGTCGGCTCCAATACCCGCGCCAATCAGTAGGTTGATTCCCACTACAGACAGGCTATTTTTAAGCAACGCCTTCCGGGCGGCAGCGTCGAACAGATTGGTGAGCAGCAGCCCCACCAGCATCCCTTCGATCCCGAAGATAGCCCCCGAAGCGCCTGCGCTCACTACCATATCGTGCCACCACAGGCTTACCAGACTGCCCGTGAGTCCCGTAACAACGTACCCAACGGCAAAGCGCGACGTACCCAGCAACGGCTCTATCTGGCTGCCCAGCACCCGCAGCGACATCATGTTGACCACGATGTGGATCAGGCCGATGTGCAGAAAACAGGCCGTCAGCAGTCGCCAGGGTTGGCCGCCGTAAGTCAGCGGGGTATAGTTGGCGCCCCAATTGACCAGATCCTGCCCGGTTGGCGACATGATGTTCACACCCGTCAGGACCATACCTACGAAAACAAGGATATTGATGCCCATCAGAATGGGTGTGGCAACGTACCCAGGCCGGGGCCAGAACACATCGCGAAGGCTGCCGGAAGGTGACGTTGATGGGGGCTGGGTGGTGTTCATGTCCATTGTTTAGTGGTCGTTACTGTCTGGTTGATAAGGCATCCCAACGAGATAGAAGTTCCGGCCGGTACTCGCCAGGGCGCCCGGCGATGAGCCATTCTTGTCAGTTTTATTGTGATGATGAATAATGGCGAACTAAAATTTATGGACAAAAGTTAACGCTGTTATAAAAGCAAACACCGTGTAACGTGGGCGTACTCGAACGACGGCAACGACAGAAAGAAGAAGTCAGGAACAGCATTCTGACGGCCGCCTGGCAGCAGGTGCTGGCCGAGGGCTGGGCTTCGCTTTCGATCCGGAAAATTGCCGACGCCATCGAGTACAGTGTGCCCGTCATCTACAGCCACTTTGTGAGCAAAGATGCCATTTTGCTTGAGTTTACGCGGCAAGGGTTTCAGCGCCTGCTAGAGCAGATGCAGCAGCAGGCCATTTGCGACAAAGCGCCCGCCGAACAACTACAGGGCATCGCCCAGGCTTACTGGACGTTTGCCTTCGAAAACCGAGAGTACTACCAATTGATGTTTGGGCTTGGAATTCCAACCTGCGACGCCGCCAACCACATTGCCGAACTGCGGCTTTTCTCTGATTTTGTTCGTCATCCCATCGAGCAGTTGCTGGCAACAGGCCCTAATGTAGATGCCGACCCTTATTTGAAATTCCGCACGTTTTGGTCGATTCTGCACGGTCTGGTGTCGATTCAGATGATCGACGGGCAATCGTCGAAAACGGACAACTACTGCCAACTGATCCTTCAGGATGCGATCACAGGCTTTATCAAGTCATTGACCTACTAAATTTTTTTGCCTAAATCCTAACACCGTTATATTTTCTACTACTGTAATTATGACCACGCAAACAGCCACAAAGCCAACTATGAACGTCGAAATATGGAGCGACGTGATGTGCCCTTTTTGCTACATCGGCAAACGAAAATTTGAACAGGCACTGGCGCAGTTTCCGCAACGCGATCAGGTGCAGGTAATCTGGAAAAGCTTTCAGTTGAATCCCAACCAGAAAACCGAGCCGAACCGCTCGCTCAACGACTATTTGGCCGACGCAAAAGGCTGGAGTCTGGAGCAGACCCGCGCCATGAATGAGCGCGTAACCGATATGGCGAGCGAGGTAGGCCTGACGTATCACCTGGACCGGGCCGTCGTCGCCAACTCATTCGATGCCCACCGCCTGATCCAACTGGCCAAGACGCAGGGCCTGGGCGACGCCATGGAAGAGCGCCTGTTCCTGGCCTACTTTACCGAAGGCCTCAATACCGCCGACCACGCCACGTTGCTTCGGCTCGGTACCGAGGTAGGCCTGTCGGCCGAGTCAGTTGAGCAGGTACTCGGCAGCAATCAGTTTGCCGATGCCGTTCGGCAGGACATTTACGAATCGCAGCAGGTGGGCGTGCGAGGCGTACCGTTTTTCGTGCTGAATGGGCGGTACGCCGTATCGGGGGCACAGGCACCCGATACCTTCCTGGGCGCGCTGACCACCGCCTGGACCAACTGGAAACAGACCCAGCCTGCCCTCACCGACCTCTCGGCCGATGCGCCCGCCTGCGACATCGACGGCAATTGCTAATTATCAATCAATAGAATACAACCTGAACAAATTCATCTTATGGAACTCATTGAGGCCCTGAACTGGCGCTACGCTGCCAAAAAAATGAACGGAAAGCCCGTTCCCACCGAAAAAGTAAACCGGATACTGGAAGCCATTCGGCTATCGGCTTCGTCGGTCGGCATTCAGCCTTACAACGTGCTTGTAATTGATAGCCACGAGCTACGCGGCAAGATTCACGAACAGGCCTGCCCGCAACCACAAATTGTAGAAGGCTCACACGTGCTGGTGTTTGCTAGCTGGACCGCCGTTGAAGCGCAGCAGATTGATGCCTACATGCAGCTGATTGCCGACACACGCCAGACGCCGATCGAGTCGCTGACGCCCTTCGCCGATTCCATCAAGGGAGCGCTGCTGACCCGCACGCCCGAAGCCCGCGCTGAATGGGCTGCCCGGCAAGCCTACATTGCCCTCGGCACAGGCCTGATTGCCGCAGCCACGGAAGAAGTCGACGCTACGCCGATGGAAGGATTCAACGCTGACGCTCTCGACAAACTGCTTGATCTGCCCGCCAAAGGCCTACACAGCACGTCCATTCTGGTGCTGGGCTATCGCGATGCTGAAAAAGACTTTCTGGCCACCGCGCCCAAAGTGCGCCGCCCGGCCGAAGAACTGTTTATCGAAGTTGCGTAACCAATAACTGCCAACCAGCAAAGGCGGCGATCCAATTGGATCGCCGCCTTTGCTGGTTGGTTCGGGTTTACTTACTTCTTCGCCAGCACGCGCCACACGGTGCCTTTTACGGAATCAGTGATGTAGAGCGAGCCATCAGGCCCCTGCGCCAGGCCCATTGGGCGGTGTTTGGCGTCGCCGGGGCTGGCTAGTTCGAGCTTACCGGCGTTGGCGTTTTGGCCCGGTACACCCTGCTCGGCTACGCCCGCGAAGTTTTCGGCAAACACTTCGTATTTACCCGACGGGCGGCCGTCTTTACCAAACGGAATGAAGGCGACAAAATAACCACCCTGTTTCAGCGGTGCGCGGTTCCACGATCCGTGAAAGCAAACAAACGCGCCGTTTTTGTAGCGGGCGGGGAACTGGTTGCCCGTGTAGAACAGCACGTCATTGGGCGCCCAGTGACCGGGAAAGGCCATGATGGGTTTGTCTTTGCCCGCACACTGATCCTGCGTTTTCCCATCGCCGCCATATTCGGGCGCCAGCATTTTTTTGTTTTGGTAGTGGTCGTTGTAGCAGTAGGGCCAGCCAAAATCGGCCCCATCTTTCACCATCAGAAACTCTTCCGACGGCAGCTCGGCGCTGACCTCATCCGTGAAGGCGCCGCCCCAGTTGTTGAGGTTGTCGCGGCCATGTTGCAGGGCATACAGCGTGTTGGTAGCGGTGTTCCAGTCGAGGGCAACGGCATTACGGATGCCAGTTGCATAGCGCCGACCATCGCTTTGCCGCTGATTGGTTTTGTTGGCGTCGAACACCCAGATACCGGCGTAGTTATCGAGCAGTGGGCAAGGCATTTGTCCTTTCGACCCCGGCTGCCGGTCTTTTTCCTGGCAGGCGTTTGAGGGTGCTCCGAAGTTAACAAACAGTTTGCCGTCGGGCGAAACGGCCAGCGATTTGCTGGCGTGCTGCCGTTGCAGGGTCAGGCCCACCACAATCGGCTCGGGTTGGGTATCGGCCATCACTTTACCGTTGGTCAGCTTATACCGATACACCGACGTATCCGACGAGGCGTAGAGATAGCCATTCACTACGGCGGCGCCTGTGCCGGGGTAGTTACCAAACAGCACCGTTTGGTCGGCGCGGCCATCACCGTTGGTATCGTTCAGTTGCACAATACCCTTGCCGTCTTTGAGGCGTTCGAGCTTGACAAACAACGTACCTGTGGTGGGGTCGACGGCGGCGTGGCGCGCCCGACCCAGGTTATCGGCATAGACGAGTGCCGAGAAACCCGGTGCCAGTTTCAGCCCGCCGTTATCATCATCCGGTTTAATGGCCGACGTACCCGGCCGGGTGGGGCGGGGGCTTTTTTTGCCGGGCGTTGTCGCCGCCGTGAGGGTTGCCAGCAGGGCCAGCGTAAGTAGTGGAACGTAGCGATTCATAGAACGAAGCGATTCAGGTACAGCCAAACAACTAATTGTGAAAGCACGAAGTTATGCCAAGAGCGCTGAAGGTTTACGGGTCCGAGTTCAATGTTGATCCGGCAATCTGGCTGGGTACGTTGTTGGTAACCGTAAACCTTGGGCGCTGAACCTTAAACTCCTTTTTATGCCTGCCGATTTCGTAAAAATATACCCCAAGAACCCCGACATGAACCGCATCCGGCAGGTAGCCAGCGCCCTGCGCGATGGGGCGGTGGTTATTTACCCGACCGATACTATCTATGGTATGGGCTGCGATATTCACAATGCGCGGGCGGTGGAACGGGTGGCCCGTATTAAAGGTATCAAACCCCAGAAAAACGATTTCTCGTTTATCTGTTACGACCTTAGCCACATCGCCGATTATGCACGCGTGAGCAATTCGGCGTTTAAGTTGATGAAACGGCTACTGCCCGGCCCCTACACGGTCATTCTGGAAGCCAACAACCAGGTACCCAAATTGCTGAATAGCAGCAAAAAGACGGTCGGTATTCGGGTGCCTGACAATGATATCCCCCGGCAGCTTGTCCACGAACTGGGCAACCCGATCATTACTACTACCCTGCGCGATGAAGAACCCGGCACGGTCGAATACAGCACCGACCCCGAACTGATTTTCGAGAAATACCGCCACGACGTCGACATCGTCATCGACGGGGGCATCGGTGGGTACGTTCCGTCCACCGTCATCGACGCCACCACCGACGATTTCGAGGTTATCCGGCTGGGGCTGGGCGAAGTTAATTGGGACTAACAACGGCATCCGATTCACACGAACACCTACCGCTCCTTATGCTGGATCAAATCATCGACGCGCGCCCGGCTGCATTGGGCAATGGGTTCACCGTCAGGCGGATTCTGCCTTACCGGCTTCGGCGTATGCTGGGGCCGTTTATTTTCATGGATCACGGTGGCCCGGTGGCCCTGCCGCCGCAGCCCGTCACGAGCATGGACGTGCTGCCGCATCCACACATCGGCCTGTCGACGGTGAGCTATCTGTTCGACGGGCAGCTTACCCACCGCGACAGCCTGGGTGTTGAGCAGGTGATTCGGCCCGGCGACGTCAACTGGATGACGGCCGGCCGGGGCATAGCCCATTCCGAGCGCTTCGAAGACCCCAATCTGCTCGTCGGCAATAGCCTCGAAATGATACAGACGTGGGTGGCCCTGCCCGAAGCCGACGAAGAGAGCGACCCCGCCTTTACGAACTATTCAATCGAACAGTTGCCCGTTTTCACGGATACCGGCGTTTGGCTGCGGCTTATCGCGGGCGATGTGTTTGGCCTTACCAATGCCGTTAAAAGCCATTCACCGCTGTTTTACGCCCATGTCGTGCTCCAGCCGGGCACGCGCTTTGGCCTGCCGCTGGGCTACAGCGAACGGGGCGCCTACGTGGCCAAAGGGCGCGTGGAGGTAAGCGGACGTACCTACGAAGCCGGCCAATTGCTCGTCTTCACGAAAGGTATCGATCCGGTGCTAGTCGCCCACGAAGCCTGCACGCTGATGCTGTTGGGCGGCGAACCGCTGGGCGAGCGCTACATCTGGTGGAACTTCGTGTCGTCGCGCCTCGACCGCATCGAGCAGGCCAAAGCCGACTGGCAGGCGGGGCGTATTGCGCTCCCTCCCACCGACAACACGACGTTCATTCCCCTGCCCGACGATAAATCGAAGCCCGTGGGTAGCCCGCCGCCACCACCCCTCTCCTGACCGGTTTCAGGCTTTTTTCATCGCCAGGAGTTGATCCACCAGCACCTGGTTGATCCGCACGTAACTTTCGTGGGTCCAGCCCGCAATGTGGGGCGTCAGCACCACCCGATCTGACTGGCGGAGGTAGTCAAACGCCGCCTGTTGCGCGGGCGTCAGCGTCTTCAACTTTTCGTTTTCCAGCACGTCGAGGCAAGCCCCGCGCACTTTACCCGACTGAAGCCCGGCCACTACCGCCGTCAGCGAAGCCACCTCACCGCGCGACGCATTGACGAGGAAAAACGGCTTGCTAAACTGCTCGATAAACGCGTCGTTGATCCATTGGCGCGTATCGGTAGTTAGCGGCACGTGCAGGCTCAGCACATCGGCCTCGGCCATAATCTGCGCCACGGTAGCGGCTTCGGCATAGGCGTCGCCGTAGTCGGTGCGGTATTTGTCGTAGGCCAGCACGCGGCAGCCGAAGCCACTGAGGCGGCGGGCGGTGGCTTGTCCGTTGTTGCCGTAGCCAAACAGCCCCACCGTTTTGCCCATCAGTTCGATGCCCCGGTTGCCCTCGCGGTCCCAGGTGCCCTGCCGTACCTCGCGGTCGGCTTTCAGGAGGTTGTTGAACAGGGCTAGCAACATACCCAGCACGTGTTCGGCGACGGCATCGCGGTTACCCGTGCCAGCATGAAAGACCTGAATCCTGCGCGCCTCGGTAGCGGCCACGTCGATCAGGTCGAGCCCGGCGCCCGCCCGGCCAATGTAGCGTAGGTGCGGGGCGGCGGCCAGCATCTCGGTATCGACGGTCGTTTTGCTGCGAATAATAAGCCCTTCGAACGGCCCGATCCGGGCGAGCAGGTCGGCCCGGCTGACGGTGGGTTGGTACTCATAGCTGTAACCGGCTTCATCGAGCATGGTAAACAGCGAGGGGTGCATTTCATCGGCAATCAGAATCGCCGCTTGGGGTGTCGACATGAGGGGAAGTTTGTAACTTGCAAACGTAATTATCAATTAATAAAAATAGGTTGAGGTTGCGCGTTTACGAGTGAAGGGTTGCCAATACCCCGGCAACCGGCTTCCAACAGCCAACTGTAGCCGCATACCCTAACCTGTTTTTCTGGAATGGAACAACAGCCACCCAATACAGAAGGCCGCGAAACTCCGGCGTCGGGCGAGTCGAACAACGGACAGGAACGGCGCAGCCGAAACCGGAATCGCAATCGGAACCGGAACCGCAATCGCGACAAAAACGGGCAGCCTCGTGGTGAACAGGCGTCGGCCATCGACGACGATCTGGAGTTTGAAGAGATTGACACGTCGTTTATCGGTGCCGAAGACGATACCGACGAGAGCGGCAACGTACCTGAGCCGGCCGGTACCCAGGCCGAGCCAGCCAGTCAGCGCCCACCCCGCAGCGAACGAAACCGCCCCGAACGGGGCGAGCGTGCCCAGTCTGAGCGGAACGAGCGCAACAACCAGCGCCAGCCCACCGACCGGGGCGACCGCGCCGAACGCCCAGCCCGCCCTGAGCGCGAGCGGAACCGACCCGAGCGGAGCGAACGGCCTGAACGGCCCGAACGTACCCAACCGGAACGTACCCAGCCCGAGCGGTCTGCCTTTGACCGGTCGGGTTCGCGGCCCGTCGAGTTGCGCCAGGCTCAACCCAGTGTGCAGCCTCCCCAGCCCGAGCGGCAGGAGCGGTACGAGCCCATGGCCGTTGATCGGTATGCGGGGGCCTCGGTCTTCGAAGCCGACGACGAACTGGATGGCAGCCACCGCTCCGGCGACCGCGCGCCCATTTCGGAAACCGCGCAGAAAGAACGCCTCATCATCGGCATCACCCTCGGCGATTACAACGGCGTTGGCCCCGAGGTGATCCTGAAAGCGTTGCAATACAATCAGCTGCAGAAGATTTGCACGCCGGTTATTTATGGCTCTATGCGCGTACTGAACCGGTACCGCAACCTGCTCAACCTGAAAGACTGGAACCTCAACGGGATTCAGCAGGTCGATCAGGCGAGTCATAAAATGACCAATGTCATCACCTGTTTCAGCGAAAACACGCCCCCGCCGGTACCGCAACCAACCGTAGCCGAGGGCGACCCCCCGGCCGACGGCGAGGCCGAAACGCCCGCCCCCGTTGTTGAGAAACCCGCTCCGCTACCCGTCGATATTCAGCCCGGCAAGGTGACGCCCGAAGCCGGCATTGCGGCCTTTGCCTGCCTGAGCCGCGGGGTCGAAGATCTCAAAGCCGGGAAAATTCATGCCCTCGTTACGGCGCCGATCAACAAGCACAATATTCAGTCGGAAGCGTTCAAGTTTCCGGGCCATACCGAGTACCTCGCCAGCGCTTTCGGTGTTGCCGACAACCTCATGTTCATGGTCAGCGAGACACTGAAGGTGGGCGTCGTGACGGGCCACGTACCGCTGGGGCGCGTTCGGCAGGGCATTCACAAAGGAGCGATTCTGCAAAAGATCGACCTGATGACCAAGTCGCTGAAACAGGATTTCGGCATTCGTCGCCCCAAAATCGCCGTGCTGGGCCTCAACCCTCACGCGGGCGAAAACGGTCTGCTCGGCAACGAGGAAAAAGAGATCATCACGCCGCTCATCAATGAGTTGCGGCAAAAAGGGCAGCTGGTGTATGGCCCCTTCCCGGCCGATGGCTTCTTCGGCACCCGCGCCTATCGGAAATACGACGCCGTACTGGCGATGTACCACGACCAGGGCCTGATTCCGTTTAAATCGATCGCGTTCGACGAAGGCGTCAACTTCACCGCCGGGATGCCCGCCGTTCGGACCTCGCCCGACCACGGCACAGCCTATGACATCGCAGGAAAAGGCCTCGCCGACGAAACCTCGATGATTCAGGCCATTTACACTGCCTGCGACGTCGCCCGCCGCCGCATCGACTACCAGGAATTAGAAGCCAATGCACTTAAAAAATAGCATGGGGCAGGAGGCATGGGGTTTAGGGAGTTTTTGAAACCCCATGCCCCATGCACCATGCCCCATACCTTTTCTCCCACACATGCTTAAATCAATGACCGGCTTCGGCACTGCCACCGTCGAAGCAAACGGCCTCTCGGCAACGGCGGAAGTCAAAACGCTGAATTCTAAATTCTTAGACATTTTCTGCCGGTTGCCACGCGGCTTCTCCGACCGCGAAATCGAAGTAAGGAACCTGCTGACCCAGCAACTCGAACGGGGTAAAGTCGAATTCAACCTGTCGATCACGCGCACGGCCGACCTGCGCCCGACCGTGACCATCAACCGCCCGCTCGTAACGGCCTACATCAGCGACCTGCGCGAAACGGCCAATTCGATGCTGCTGAGCACCTCGGACGACGAGCTGTTCCGGCTGGCCATGAGCATGCCCAACGTGTACCTGACCGAATCGGCCAGCAACGTGGATACGGCGCAGGAAGACTGGGCCCTCATTCAGCAGGCCGTGCTCGAAGCCATCAGCCGTTGCAATGAGTTTCGGGCGCAGGAAGGCGCTTCGCTCGAAGGCAAGTTCCGCGAGTACATCCAGACCATCACCGACCGGCTGGCCGACGTAGAAACGCAGGACGTGCTCCGCATACCGTCCGTGCGCGAACGCCTGCGCGGCAACATTACCGACCT